>CAMOZZ010000020.1 GCA_946631165.1 uncultured Lachnospiraceae bacterium
TTGATGAGATCACCGGCGGACAGCTGACGATCGACTATCATCCCAACGGCGACCTTGGCGGCGATGCCGACCTGATCCGTCAGGTACAGAGCAACGACATCCAGATCGTTGTCTGCCAGACCGCTCCCATTGTTTCCACGATCCCCGAGATGGCTGTTTTCGATCTGCCCATGGTATTCTCCAAATTCGATGGCGACAAGATCAACGAAGCTCTGAACGGAGACAACGCTTTCACAGAGGCTCTTGGTGCAGCTTATGAAGCAAAGGGATTCCATCTGCTTGGCTTCCTGCAGAATGCAACCTATCGTTTGACCACTTCCAACAAGGCTCTGAATACCCTTGAGGATTTCAAGGGCCTCCAGATCCGTACAATGGAGAATGCGAACCACATGGCATTCTGGCAGGCAATCGGCGCAGAGCCTACCCCTCTTGCATGGGCGGAAGTTTATGTTTCCCTTCAGAACAAGATGATCGATGCACAGGAAAATGCTGCTGATACCTGCGTAGGTGCAAACTTCCAGGAAGTTCAGAAGTATCTTGCCTGCACGAACCACATCCTGTACTGCAACCAGATCTGCATCAACAAGGATGCTTATGAAGGCCTTGATCCTTTATACCAGGCTGCTCTTGATCAGGCTGTTGCCGACGCGATCGAGTATATGCGTCCTCAGCTTGAGCAGATCGACACAGACAACAAGAAGATCCTTGAAGACGGCGGCATGGAGATCATCGAGTATGATGATTCCTTCTTCGATGAAGTCCTCGCTCTTGACGGCGTAAAGAAGGTTTATGAAGATATCGATGGCCAGACCAATGGTCTTGGAACCACTCTGACAGAGGTTCTTCAGTAATCATCTGCTTAAGAATTGAATGATTGATTGGAAGGGCACCGGAGCGATCCGGTGCCTTTTTAAATACATCCGACTATTATATTGCTGAAAAAAATATTTCCACATTTCCATGTTCTCTGGTATAATTATATAGAACATAAACGGATACGGAAAACGGCCGTATCCGAAAAGGAGGTTAAAGCATGTTTGATAAGCTGATCGCGAAAGTAAAGGCGGAACCCAAAACGATTGTATTTACGGAAGGTACTGATGCGAGAATTCTCTCCGCAGCTGCCAGGCTTCTTGAAGAAGAGCTGATGGGCGTTGTCCTCGTCGGAAACGTGGATGATGTGAAGAAAGCTGCTGCAGAAGGCGGATTCAATGTAGAGAAGGCACAGATCCTTGATCCGGCAACCTATCCCGGTATGGACGAGATGGTCTCCACCATGGTCGCTCTGCGCAAAGGCAAAATGACTGAAGAGCAGTGCCGTGATGCGCTTTCAAAGGGCAACTATTTCGGAACCATGCTGGTCAAGATGGGAATCGCGGACTGCCTGCTTGGCGGTGCGACTTATTCTACAGCCGACACCATCCGTCCCGCTCTGCAGCTCGTAAAGACAAAGCCCGGCGCACATCTGGTATCTTCCTGCTTCATTCTTACCCGTGAGACCGGCGATGAGAATCTCCGCACGATCTGCATGGGCGACTGTGCTGTAAATCTGGATTATCAGGACAGTGTTGACAAGGAAGGCAATGTGACTTATTCAGGCGCTCAGAAGCTGGCGGAAGTCGTAACCGAAGCTGCAAAGTGCGCGAAGACATTCGGTATCGATCCGAAGGTCGCTGTTCTTTCCTTCTCCACGAAGGGATCCGGCAAGGGTGCTACCGTTGCGCTTTCCCAGGAAGCGACAAAGATTGCCAAGGAGCTGAATCCTGATCTTGCGATCGACGGCGAAATGCAGTTCGACGCCGCTGTATCCCCTACAGTCGGCCAGCTGAAGTTCCCGGGATCTCCTGTCGCAGGTTATGCCAACACCTTTATCTTCCCCTGCATTGAAGCAGGAAACATCGGCTACAAGATCGCACAGCGTCTGGGCGGATATGCGGCCTATGGCCCGATCCTTCTCGGCCTGAATGCACCGATCAACGATCTGTCCCGCGGATGCGACGCTGAGGAAGTTTACAAGATGTCCATCATCACGGCAGCGCTGTAATTTCAGATATCCTAAGATGTAAAAAGAAGTCCCCACGGGGACTTCTTTTTTGTACGGTCAGTAAGGCAGACGTCAGCAGGCTATACACCGAACAGAATTTTCGTTATTTTTCCGCCTGTTTTATAGTAGATATATACCGCAATGAAATTTTTACTCTTCAACTTTCTGAGCGCAGTCTTCTTTGTGATTTTTTTTGTCTTCCCGGTTTCTGTATCAACCAGGTTCTTGTATTGCGTTTTACTGGTTGCCTTGAAAGTATGCTTGCGGCTCCGCTGCAGATCATACGTTGTCAGGCTGCGATTTCTGCCCGTGATCTCGATTGTATTGCCTGAGATCCGGACTTTTTTTATGTTTTGGCTTTCAAACAATCTGGTGGCCGCCTGGGTCGTCCTCGGGATGCTGACCGTCAGAAGCAGCGCTGCAGCGAGTATCATAAATAAGCCGGTGAGTTTCAGGATAAAAGACCTCTTTCTTTTCATGAATCTGCGCCTCCTTTTATATATTTATGCTTTCAGTATGACAGATGTGACATTTCCTGTCAATATTGAAAAACAGATTCTGTACCTTTCCGTGAAATCTTGATTTTCAGACTGTTCCCGGTATATACTTATCTTCCCTTTTAAGTGCAGCGAAAATGCCTGCCTGCAGGGGCATTTTCACAAACGTCGATGAAAGAACCTGTTCTTTCATCCTGTGTCTTTGGGAGTGGATCGGTCTTGACAGTATCACATCTTATTATAATCGGAAATATCATTTCCTTTATCGCCGCCCTGTTCATGTTCGCGAGCGGCTGGACAAAGGACAGGGACAGGACGTTTCTGTACCAGATCCTGGAAAATCTGGTCTTGTGCGCAGCGAATCTCTGCTTCCGGTCATACGCCGGCATTTCGACACTTCTGCTGTCCTCGGTCAGAAATTATCTTGTGATGAAGGAGCGGTATACGAAGAAGCTGATGTACGTCTTTGTATTCCTGATCATCGTGATCGGCTTCACGATCAACAACAGAGGGCTGGTTGGTATTCTCCCGATCGCGGCAACCGTACAGCTTTCCGTCTGCAACCAATATGCGAAAACACTGATCCAGCATAAGCTGTCACTCTTTGTCAATACAGCGATTTGGCTGGTGTATGATTTCTGTATTCTGGATATTTCTTCCACCGTCGCCCAGACGGTCATGTGCATTCTGACAGCCGTGACGATTGTAAGACTGAAGAAATCCCGGTAAAGAAAAAGGAGACAGACCCATGTCCCTTTTTCGCTGCCAAGAGGACAGCACGCTGAATAAAGGAATAGACAGAGGGCCATCCTCTGTCTATTTTTTCTGTGATGCCGTCCGGCTGGCCTCTGATCTGCCGGCAGAGAGGGCAGGTTCTACTGCCTGCGGAAAACGCGCAGATCAATGACGTCATCGAATTCTCTCAGGAATTTTTTGTTCCCGGCAGGGTCGATGATCTTCAGATCACCGCCGTCTGTCCCGTCCGGGACGATGAAGTGTCTTGATTCATGTACACCGGGGACAGTGATCAGAAAGGGTTCTTCCGCATCCCAGAGGCGGAGGAAAGCCTCCTGGGAGTACGGAAACCGCCCTGCATATTCTATCGGATAGAGTTTGCTGATATCCCTTATGATCAGATCTGCAGCCGGTGTAAAGGCGCCGGCTTCGATCAGTCTTTCATTCAGGATCCAGGGATTGAAAAGCGCCGGATCCTGTTCTTTTTCCAGACCGAAAAGCCGGAGCATGACCGCCAGAGAGGTGACGAGGCATCCGGCGTCTCTGAAATAGTGCCAGGAAGCCTCCGGGAAAAGCGCAGCAGGCCAGGCCTCCCTGACATTCAGCCAGGGTGCTTTCTGATTCCAGCTTCGGAATGCCTGATCACTCATGAGAATCCCTCTCTTTTCTGCAGCGGCGGGTATGTGCTTTCTCCCTGTTTTTGGTTATTCTCTGGAAAATGCCGGTATAACGGATGCGAGCGCAATGGCAAGGATGCCCGCGGTAAGCTTGCAGATAATATACGCTGCGGTCTGATGCGAATCGGTAAGGGATGATACAAAAGCCAGCTGTCCGCCGACTACATAGGCGCCGCATACCGAGAAGGCCGCATTTAATACTTTGCCTTTTCTGTCCATCCTGGAGAAGATCGGAAGCATCGCAAGGCTCTGCGTACAGCTTAAAATGATTCCCATGACGGAATAATTGTTTACGCCGAGCCGTTTTCCGACCGCTTCGATCTTGTCAGGATACTTTGTCAGAACGATCTTTGAAAGGACCATGCCGCCGCAGGCGACGATCACCATGCGCACGACCATGTACAGGATCTCTTCGACCAGCGCCGGATCCACCAGCGCATGGGAAGGAAGGAACATGCCGACTACTGCCATGCCGAAAAACAGATAGCTGACGATCCGAATGAAGTTGCCGAATACGGTAAGCACTTTCATGGTGATCTTCGGCAAGAGCTTTACCGCCAGCGAAAGAAGAACACAGATCAGAAGCGCCGGGATCATGTTCCGGAACAGATCGGAAGGGGAAAGCCCCAGGATCAGGCCGCCGATTAACGCGCCGGCGGGGAATGTGATCAGACCGGCAATAAATCCGCGGATCAGAGGATCTATTTCATCCTGTCTGACGGCAGCCAGGAAGACGGGAAGCTGGTAGCCGATCGTCATGCCGATGCCGCCGGCAACAAGGGCGCCGGTAAACACGGCAAGATCCGGTGTCCGGGCAAGTCTGAGGGCCACTGCGAACGCGCCCATGTCCGGTGCAAGCAGGCTTCCGATGATCAGGGAGGGATCAAACGGGAGCCTTGCGGTCGCTTTTGCGATCGCTTCCGCATTATTCTGTACAAAAGATACGCCGACAGAGTAAAATCCTGCGACGGAAACCGAGAGGCCGCCCATCGTAGCCAGGCCGTTTTCAAATTCGTCCTTCAGACCAAGTTTTCCCCCGAGCATCATATCAAACAATCCGAGGGCAGCAAAGAATACCATGATGGCAATAAAAGGATTCATAATTCATCACCTGTGAGCAGAAAAAACGATCGTGTTGTCTGACCGCTCCTTATTATAAAGGCGACCGCCCGTGCAGACAAGAGATTTTTTGGAAGCGGGATGCATTACAGTGCTCTGTGCGCCAGGGAAGGAAACCGGGTTCGAAGCAGATGGAAAAGCCTGTTCCATGGATGGATAAAATATGATAGGATAACATAAATCATATCTTACAGGGTGCAGAGGATGGATGAAAGATTTGCAAGAACAGAACTGCTTCTGGGTGCAGAGGCAATGCGGAGGCTGGCCGGATCGCGGGTGGCGGTCTTCGGACTTGGCGGCGTGGGCGGCTATGTCTGCGAAGCGCTCGCAAGAAGCGGGATCGGCGCATTTGATCTCATCGATAATGATACGGTAAGTGTCAGCAATATCAACAGACAGATCATCGCGACGCAGGAAACGGTGGGAAGAAATAAAACGGATGTCATGAAGGAACGGATGCTGAGCATTAACCCGGAAGCCGATATCCGGGTGCATCAGAGATTCTTCCTTCCTGAAAATTCGGGTGAATTTCCATTTCCGGAATATGACTATGTGGTGGATGCTGTCGATACAGTGACGGCGAAGCTGGAGATCATCATGAAAGCGAAGCGTGAAGGCGTGCCTGTGATCAGCGCCATGGGCGCCGGAAACAAGCTGGATCCCACGCAGTTCAGAGTGGCTGACATTTATAAGACGTCCGGCTGCCCGCTTGCCAGGATCATGCGGAAAGAGCTGCGCAAAAGAGGCGTGGACAGTCTGAAAGTGGTTTATTCGGAAGAAAAGCCCGTTGAGACAGCAATCCGCGGGATTCCGGATCCGGATCATCCGGGGCGGAGAGATGTGCCGGGAAGCATTGCTTTCGTCCCCTCGGTCTGCGGCCTGATCATAGCCGGAGAAGTGATAAAGGATCTGGCAGGGGGTATGAAAGAATGAATTCTTTTACTGACGTTTGTGAAGACAGCATGGATAAACAATTCAGAAACGAAGAAGACAGAATGCTTGCGGGAGCGCTTTACGATCCTGCAAAAGACGGTCTCCCGGAAAGAAGAGCCCGGGCGCATGATCTGTGCCGAGAATTCAATATGCTCTCGGAAACAGAGGAGAGAAGAGAGGAGATCCTTCGGGAACTCCTTCCGCATGCCGGAAAGAACCTGTTCATCTATGGTCCGATGATCTTTGACTACGGTGAATTTACTTCTTTCGGGGATAATGTATTTGTTAATTTTAATTTCACATGCATAGACTGCGCGCCGGTGACCATCGGGAACGATGTGTTCTTCGGCCCGAATGTCAGCATCCTTACGCCGGTCCATCCGATGCGCTGGCAGGAACGGAACGTGTTCCGGAATGCCGAAGGAGATATCAGTGACCTGGAATATGCAAAACCGATAACCATCGGAGATAATTGCTGGATCGCCGGCAATGTCACCATCTGCGGCGGCGTCACGATCGGAAACGGATGCGTCATAGGGGCTGGCAGCGTGGTGACAAGAGATATTCCGGACAATACATTTGCCGCAGGAGTTCCCTGCCGGCCAATCCGGGAGATCACGGAGAAGGATAAGATGGATCCTGATATGTATTAAAGGTCTGTATTTTTTGAGACGCGCTTATGAGCGGAAGAGAATCTGTCATGTTGAGGACAGCTTCTTGTCCGAAGAATCCACCATGTCCGGCTTTCGGTTTTGTAAAACTATTTTGCAGGGACTTTTGGTACTCTTCAGGATGAAATCTTCCTGTAAGCTGATTAAATATAAAAGGGTGTTAATATGGATATCATTTCATTGCATGAAAAATATCAGAACCTGCAGTCTTTGCTGGCCTCCTATGGAAAGCTTGCAGTCGCCTTTTCCGGCGGTGTGGATTCCACCTTTCTTTTATATGCCGCGAAGGGAGTGCTTCCCGGAAATGTCCTGGCAGTGACGGGCATATCCGGTTCCTTTCCTGTAAGAGAGACAAAAGAAGCAGAGGAATTCTGCAGGAAGCATGGGATCCCGCAGAAATTCGTAAAGATCGATGAGATGTCCATCAAAGGCTTTGCCGAAAACCAGCCTGACCGCTGTTATCTCTGCAAGAAGGAGATCTTCGGAGGACTGATCCGCGCAGCGGCGGAAGAGGGAATCACAGTGGTCGCGGAAGGATCCAATGTGGATGACGACGGTGATTACCGCCCTGGACACATTGCGATCCGCGAACTTGGCGTGCGGAGTCCTTTGCGGGAAGCCGGTCTCACAAAAGCGGAGATCAGGCAGCTGTCGGCGCAGCTGGGGCTGCCGACAGCTTCCAAACCTTCCTTTGCCTGCCTTGCAACAAGATTTCCTTACGGGGAGCGCATCACAAAAGAGAAGCTGCAGATGGTGGATGCGGCGGAACAATACCTGCTGGATCTTGGGTTTGCGCAGCTGCGTGTCAGGATGCACGGCGACATGGCAAGGATCGAACTGCTGTCCTCTGATTTCGGGAGATTTATGCAGGAGGAGATCCGGATTCCCGTTTATAACAAACTGAAAGCGCTCGGCTTTTCCTATATTTCTCTGGATCTTGCAGGATACCGCACCGGAAGCATGAATGAAGTGCTCTCCGAAGAAATATTGGAAGCCTCCCGTTGATTTGTTCATTTAAAGATGTTTAGAAAATAAAATACATCCCGATTATTGGCATGAAAGAGCAATCCGGAATGATTTAGAACTGTTTTGTTCATATAGCAGCCTGTTTTGCAAAAATACACCATTAAAAATGGAATGCTCGTCAGAATCCCTGCTGCAAAAGGATGTATAAAATTTTTAAGAGGCTTTATAATGAACAAACGGCTGCCTGATCCCCGGATTTGAAATGAATAAGCGCCGGAAGCAGGGTGTATATTTTGGGATGCATACCTGAATATGAACAATTGATTTCACAGCAGACACAGGAAGCTGCAATCAGACCACAACAGAAAAAGGAGATCACTATGAGACTCTTATTTATACGCCATGGAGACCCTGATTATATACATGACTGCCTGACGGAAACAGGAAAACGCGAAGCGGCGATCCTTGCGGAGCATATAGAAGCGCTGCATCCGGGAGAACTCTATGTTTCACCGCTTGGAAGAGCGCAGGAGACGGCTTCCTGCAGCCTTGCAAAACTGGGGAGAGAAGCAGTGATGTTCCCGTGGCTGGAGGAATTTCCCGGACGGGTGGATCCGAATCTGTCAGAGGAAATACAGAAGGCTTACCATATTGAATGGATCGAAGAGGAGGGAAGGTACAAGCCGCGGATCCTGTGGGATATGCTGCCCTCCTATTGGGGCACGCACCCGGAACTGTTCCATCCCGAAGACTGGAAGACCAGTGAGATCGTCCGCTGCAGTGATATGCTGCCGCTCTATGACCGGGCGGTCAACGGCCTGGATTCCCTGCTCGCGGAACACGGCTATGTCAGGGACGGCAGAATCTACCATGCGGAATGTCCAAATGAGAAAACACTGACGTTCTTCTGTCATTTCGGGATCACCTGCGTCCTGCTTTCCCACCTCTGGAACTGCTCGCCTTTCCTGCTGCTGCAGAATACGGCAACGGCGCCGACTTCAGTCACCGAAACGGTCACGGAAGAGCGGCAGAAAGGGATTGCGGCGTTCCGGATGCTGCGGATGGGAGACGTTTCCCATCTGACGCTGGCAGGAGCAAAGCCGTCCTTTTCAGCCAGATTCTGCGAGACATACGATAACAAAGCGCAGAGACACGACTGAGCAGCTATACCAGTCTGACATAACAAACCAACGGACAGGTTAAGCAAACCAAATGTCAGACAAAGCGTCACTTTAGTCAGGATCCTACTCTGCAATATCACTGTTTTGCAGTAAAACTTCTTTATCCAAATGGCAGCGCAAAAACTCCTTCGCTTCAAACCCGTCCCTGCACAGCGCGAAAAGCTGCGGTACCAGCTCTTCCGGCGGCTCAACCATATCAGGAATGCAGATGACCGGGATGCCGGCAGCGATTGCTGCCTGAACGCCGTATTCAGAATCTTCAAAGATCATTGCCTGGTCCGGAGAAACGCCTGCTGCCTCGCAGCAGCGCAGAAACACTTCCGGATCGGGCTTTCCTTTCTTTACCTGGTCGCCCCCGATAATGAAGGCAAAGTAATCAGACAGTCCTGTTCCCTTAAGATAGACTTTCACCGTTTCTTCGTAGGAGGAAGATGCCACAACACACGGAATGTCCAGTTCTTTCAGGTAACAGAGCAGTTCGCGGATCCCGGGTTTTACGGCAAGACGGCCTTCCGCAGCCGCTTCCAGCATTCTGGGGCGGGCTTTGCTGATCACGGCAAGATAGGAAAGCTGCTCCCCGTAGATGCTTTTCATGATCTGCTCTGCATCAGGGAACCGCCGTCCGACTGTCAGCTTATAATTCTCTTCTGTGAGCGTATATCCGTATTCCGCCATCACTTTGGCGATTTCATGCATATAGGAACGTTCGCTGTCAAAAAGCAGTCCATCCATGTCGAAGATGATAAGGCGGGGCTGGAACATGATCGAAGTCCTCCCGGAGACGTTATAAGATGTATTGTTATCATAACAGAATTTGCAGCCGCTAACAATATAGAAAACGGAAACAGGAGGAACTCTTTTTTCATACCTTCAGAAGTCTCTTTCTCCTTTTCCTCCCTTCCAAATTATGATATGATACATATACTGTAAAACTATGTGACGAAGCAAGCGGACAAACCGTTTTCAAAACTGTTCCAGACGGTGATCCGCTTAGATCCTGCGTAACGGAAAGAGTCGATCCTGATGAAAAAATTAATGGCAATAGACGGACACAGTATCCTTAACCGTGCATTCTATGGTATGCCTCCGCTGACAAACTCTGCAGGGGTGCATACAAATGCGGTATTCGGCTTCATGAACACCCTGCTCATGCTTCTGGATGAAGAAAAGCCGGATTTTCTTGTCGTGACATTTGACAGGAAAGAGCCTACTTTCCGCCACGATATGTTCCCGGAATACAAAGGAACAAGAAAAGGCATGCCGGAGGAACTTCATGAACAGGTCCCGATCACAAAGGAACTGATCGCGGCCTGCGGTATCCCGGTATTTGAACTGCCGGGGTATGAAGCGGACGATATTATGGGAACACTGAGACGCCAGGCGGAGGAGGCGGGACTGGAAGTCACGCTTGTGTCCGGAGACAGAGATCTGCTGCAGCTGGCTACGGAAAAAACCCGTATCCGCATTCCGAAGACAAAAGCCGGTAAGACGGTTACGGAGAACTACTATGCAGAGGATGTGAAGGCAGCCTACGGCGTTACACCGAAAGAATTCATCGATGTGAAAGCCCTGATGGGTGACACCTCCGATAACATTCCGGGCGTTCCCGGGATCGGAGAAAAGACCGCCACAGCCCTGATTCAGAAATACCACAGCTTAGAAGGGATCAAAGAAAATCTTGCCGATGTAAAACCGCCGCGCGCGAAAAATATGCTGACGGAGCATTTTGACATGGCGGAGATGAGCCGGAAGCTGGCTGAGATCTGCGATACTGCACCGATCGAGTTTGATCCGGAAAAGGCGGCATATTCATCGATTTTTACAAAGGAAGCCTATGAGCTGATCGCAAAGCTTGAACTGAAAAAACTGATGAAGCGGTTCGAAGCGGAAGCTTCTGACGAGGAACTCACAGAGGCCGGCGCCCGTGCGCATTCTGTACTGATCATGCAGGATGGCACACAGCTTGACGAATTGGGAAACCAATTGACGGACGGCTGCGACAGCAGTATCCTGCTTCTCTATGAACCGGCGCCTTCCTCCGACAGAGATGAGGAAGAGAAAAAGACGAGGAAGAAAAAAGAAAAGGCACTTACCGGTGCCGCCGTCAGGTGTTCCGGACAAAACGAGACATGGGCGCTGTATTTCCATGAGGACCGTTCTGACAATCTGCACCGGGACGATGTTTCGGCGTTCCTGCGGAAAGTGATTGCAGCTTCAAAGAGGGTCATTGCACTGGATCTGAAGACGATCCTCCATGAATTCGATATTCCTGAGGATGAAAAGATCCTGGATGCAGGCGTGGCGGCGTATCTGCTGAATCCGCTGAAAAGCGCTTATGATATCACGGACATTTCCGCAGAATTCCTCGGGGATACCACACCCGTTACAGAGGAAACGCAGGGCGCGGATATCCTGCTTGCCGCGGCAGATGCAGTCACGGAAAAGCTACAGGAGAAAGGCATGCTCGGGCTGTACCGGGATATCGAGATGCCCCTCATTTACGCGCTTTATCATATGGAAAAGGCCGGAATCCGGGTGAAACGCGGCGCGCTGAAAGAATACGGTGACAATCTGACAGGCAGCATTGCACAGCTCGAATCGGAAATCTATGCGCTTGCCGGACATGAATTCAATATCAATTCACCAAAACAGCTAGGCGAGATCCTTTTTGAAGAACTGAAACTTCCTTACGCAAAGAAGACAAAAACAGGCTATTCCACCAATGTTGATGTGATGGAAAAGCTTAAAGAGATCCATCCGATCGCGGAAAAAGTACTTTCCTACCGTACGCTGGCGAAGCTGAAGTCCACTTATGCAGACGGACTGGCCGCTTTTATTGGGGAAGATGAGCGCATTCACGGTCATTTCAACCAGACGATCACCGCGACGGGCAGGATCAGCTCCACGGATCCGAATCTGCAGAATATTCCCGTCAGAATGGAACTCGGCCGCGCGATCAGGAAGGTTTTTGTCCCGGAAGACGGCCATCTATTCATTGACGCCGATTACTCACAGATCGAGCTGAGGGTCCTGGCACATATGTCGGGCGATGAAAAGCTGATCGAAGCTTACAATCAGGATCAGGATATCCACCGGATCACAGCGTCGCAGGTGTTCCACATTCCGTTTGATGAAGTGACGCCGGAGATGCGCCGTAATGCGAAAGCCGTCAATTTCGGGATCGTTTACGGGATCAGTGCATTCGGACTGAGCGAAGATCTCAGCATTACCAGGAAGGAAGCAAGCGAATATATTGAAAGATACTTTGAAACATATCCGCAGGTAAAGGCGTATCTAGATGCACTTGTTGCCCGCGGGAAAAAGCTGGGTTATGTCAGAACGCTTTACGGCAGGATCAGACCGATCCCGGAACTGAAAGCGTCCAACTTTATGCAGCGTCAGTTCGGTGAGCGCGTGGCAATGAATTCCCCGATCCAGGGAACCGCCGCAGATATCATGAAGATCGCCATGATACGCGTTGACCGTGCGCTGAAAGAAGCAGGGCTGAAAGCAAGGATCGTGCTGCAGGTGCATGACGAGCTGCTCCTGGAAGTGCCGGAAGAAGAGAAAGAGAAAGCAGAAGAAATCCTTTATAACGAGATGCATGAAGCTGCGGAACTGAAAGTGCCGCTTGAAGTCGCAGTCAGTGCAGGACACACATGGTTTGAAACAAAATAAAAAGGATCAGGGGATCCGCCCCGCATACTTATTACAGATGGGATGTGTGCAATGAAAAGAGTCATTGGGATCACAGGAGGCGTGGGCAGCGGGAAGAGCGTTGTTCTCGGTATCCTGAAGAAAGATTACCGCGCACAGGTGATCGAAGCAGATATCGTGGCAAAGGAACTGATGATGCCCGGGAAGCCCGGTTATGAAGGCATCCGGAAAGAATGGGGCGATAAGTATTTCGCACCGGACGGGACGATCGATAAGGATAAACTGGGGACTGCGCTTTACTACTGCCCGGACTTCCGGCTGCGGCTGAACGCCATCATTCATCCGCTTGTCCGCGATGAAGTGGCAGCCAGGATCCGAAAAAGCCGGCGCAGCGTGATCGCTTATGAGGCGGCGCTTCCGGAAGCAGCGCGGATGGACGAGCTGTGTGATGAGATCTGGTATATCCATGTACCGGAACAGGACAGGATCAAAAGGCTTATGGCAGGCCGCGGATACACGGAAGATAAATGCAGGAGCATTCTGGCTGCGCAGCCGCCGGAATATGTCTATGTAAATATGGCTGCGCATGTGATCGATAACAGAGGCAGCCTGGAAGAAACAGCGGCGCAGATAAAAGTCGCGATGGATCCGACGGGAGATCATCCGCGTGTCGGAAAGGTGCTTCTGATGCGCGACATGAGGGAAACGAATTGAGATTTTTAAGCATTGCGAGCGGAAGCTCGGGCAACTGCATATATGTGGGAAATGAGACGGATCATTTTCTGATCGATGACGGCATACCGGGGAAAAGGGTCCTGGAAGGGCTGCACTCCATCGGCCTCACGCCGGAAGATCTTACCGGCATCCTGATCACGCATGAACATGCAGATCATATCAAGGGACTGGGTGTGCTTTTAAGAAAATGTGAAATCCCGGTCTATGCCACAGCAGGCACGATAGAGTGCATGCTTTCGTTCGGACAGCTCGGACGTGTAAATGAGGAACTGTTCCATCCGATCAAAAGCGATCAGGAACTTTCACTGGGGAGCATGACGATCCACCCGTTTTCCGTCCCGCACGACGCGGCGGATCCGGTTGCCTACAGACTGTCGGACAGTAAGAAAAAGCTTGCCGTGGTGACAGATCTTGGAGCGTTTGATGAAGGAATAACCGGAGAACTGAAGGATCTGGATATGGTAATGGTGGAAGCCAATCATGATATCAGGATGCTGCAGCTCGGCCCGTATCCGTATCCGTTAAAGACAAGGATCCTCGGAAGCCGGGGGCATCTCTGCAACGAAGCTGCCGGGCAGCTGATCGCGGAGATCCTGCATGACGGAATAAAGCATATTGTGCTGGGGCATCTCAGCAAGGAAAATAATTATCCGCTGCTTGCAGAGGAGACAGTAAAGCTGGAGATCGACGGCAGCGACAATACGTACAAAGCTTCCGACTTCCCGCTGGACGTCGCCCCCCGCGACATCTGCGGAAAGCTGTATGAAATATAAAAGCCTTCCCCATGCGCTCCTTTTAGGGGAGGGTGTCACGTTCAGTGACGAAAGGGGTTAGAAAGTGGCGCATGCAGCGCCGAAAGGGGTTACTATGCAAAGAACAATCATCACAGTCACCGGAAAAGACACTGTCGGCATCATCGCCTCCGTCTGCACCTATCTTGCTGACAACCAGGTCAATATCCTGAACATCTCCCAGACCATTGTGGACGGCTTTTTCAACATGGTAATGGTCGTTGACGTCTCCGCGTCGCCCAAATCCCACGGAGAGCTTGCCGGCGGACTGTCGGAAATCGGTGAGAAGATCGGCGTGAAGATCCTCTGCCAGAAGGAAGAGATCTTTACCAAAATGCATCGTGTCTGAGGGTACTGCCATGATAGAATTCAATGAAATACTGGAAACCAATAAAATGATCGAGGAAGAGAAGCTGGATGTCCGTACGATCACCATGGGCATCAGCCTTCTCGAATGCGCCGATACAGACATCGGAAAATTCAACGCCAAGATCTATGACAGGATCACCGGGCTGGCGGAAAATCTCGTGAAGACCGGTGAGGAGATCGAGAATGAATATGGCATCCCGATCGTCAATAAAAGGATCTCTGTTACTCCCATCGCCCTCGCAGCAGGCTCCGCGGCAAAGAGTCCGGAAGATTTTGTCAGCATTGCCAGAACACTTGATCGCGCCGCACATACGACCGGCGTGAATTTCCTCGGAGGCTATTCCGCGCTCGTTTCAAAAGGCATGACCAAAGCAGACCGGATGCTGATCGAATCCATCCCCGAAGCGCTCTCGGCCACCGAGCGTGTCTGCAGTTCCGTGAATGTCGGCTCTACCCGTACCGGAATCGATATGGATGCTGTCAAACTGATGGGGGAAATGGTCAAAGCCACAGCAGAAGCGACTGCCGAAAATGATTCCCTCGGCTGCGCCAAGCTGGTGGTGTTCTGCAACGCACCGGATGATAATCCTTTCATGGCCGGCGCTTTTCACGGCGTGACAGAGGGCGACGCGATCATCAATGTCGGCGTCAGCGGCCCCGGGGTGGTAAAGACGGCGCTTGCGGGCATTCACGGCGAGAACTTTGAAGTGCTCTGCGAGACAGTAAAACGCACCGCTTTCAAGATTACAAGAGTCGGCCAGCTGGTCGCACAGGAGGCTTCCAGAAGACTCGGGGTGCCGTTCGGGATCATTGATCTGTCGCTGGCACCCACACCGGCGGTCGGTGATTCGGTAGCCGGCATTCTGGAAGAAATGGGCCTGGAATCAGTCGGCGCACCCGGGACGACTGCAGCACTTGCATTGTTGAATGACCAGGTGAAAAAAGGCGGCGTTATGGCGTCTTCTTATGTCGGCGGCCTGTCCGGCGCCTTTATTCCGGTCAGTGAAGATCAGGGAATGATCGATGCAGTGGAAAAAGGCGCGCTGACGATCGAGAAGCTGGAAGCCATGACATGCGTATGTTCTGTCGGCCTGGATATGATCGCGATTCCCGGCGATGTACCGGCATCGACCATAGCAGGGATTATCGCGGACGAGGCTGCAATCGGCATGGTCAACAACAAGACGACTGCCGTCAGGATCATTCCCGTGATCGGGAAAGGCATCGGAGAAAAGGTGGAATTCGGCGGTCTGCTCGGATATGCACCGATCATGCCCGTCAACCGGTATGGATGCAGTGAATTCATAGCACGCGGCGGACGCATTCCTGCGCCGATCCATTCCTTCAAGAACTGAAGAAGCAAAAGGATCCGCTGCAGATTCCTGCCGGACTTCCTTTGTTGACAATTGCGCGTATATAAGGTAATATTTAGAAGATTGAAAGAATGAAAGCTTTCAGATAATAAGGAGGATCTATCCGTGAAAAGAATCAAGACTTTAGTTACCAGAGACCTTAAGGAAAGCACAAAGAAGGGCGGCTGCGGCGAGTGCCAGACTTCCTGCCAGTCTGCATGCAAGACTTCCTGCACAGTAGGAAATCAGACCTGCGAGAACAAATAAGGGATATTTCAGTGCAGTGAAGATGCCTGCGGGGACATTTTCACAAGCGTCGATGAAAGAAGGAATTCTTTCCTATTTTGTAGAGAAACAGCCGCTGCACCACTTTCAGTGGAGCAGCGGTTTTGCCTATATGCGGATCTTTTGGAGGCTATATGGATAAACGCATACATTTATATAAAAACAACGGATATAACATTGTCCTTGATATAGCAAGCGGCAGTATTCATGTGGTGGATGATCTTGTATACGACATGATCGCGGTTTTTACGGAGAAGGATAAAGATTCCCTGATCGCGGAAATGCTGCAGAAGTATGCTGGAGAGAATGGCATAACGGAGGCTGATATCAGGGAAGCGTATGACGACATAGCCTCTCTGAAAGCGGACGGAAAACTTTTTACTGACGATGCCTATCAGGAACTTGTCATGGATTTCAAGGCAAGAAAGACTGTTGTAAAAGCGCTGTGCCTTCATATCGCACATGACTGCAACCTGGCCTGCCGCTACTGTTTTGCCGAAGAAGGGGAATACCACGGAAGACGTGCGCTGATGAGCTATGAAGTCGGAAAGGCAGCGCTCGATTTCCTGATCGCCAGTTCCGGGAACCGAACGAATCTGGAGGTGGATTTCTTCGGCGGAGAGCCGACTTTGAATTTTGACGTTGTAAAAAGGCTGGTCGAATACGGCAGATCCATTGAAAAGAAAGCGAATAAAAGATTCCGTTTCACGCTTACGACAAACGGCGTGCTGCTGAATGATGAGATCATGGATTTCTGCAACAGGGAGATGGGAAATGTGGTCCTTTCTCTGGACGGCAGAAAAGAGATCAATGACAGGATGCGTCCTTTCCGCGGCGGTCAGGGAAGCTATGACCGGATCGTTCCGAAATTTCAGAAGTTCGCCGATTCCAGGAACCAGGACCGTTACTATGTGAGAGGCACATTTACGCATTACAATACGGATTTTTCGGAGGACGTTCTGCACATGGCTGATCTGGGATTCAAACAGATCTCCGTGGAGCCGGTGGTAGCACCGCCGTCCGAGCCTTATGCGCTGAAAGAAGAGGATGTTCCGTTCATTTGTGAGCAATATGATAAGCTGGCCCGGGAGATGATAAAGAGAAAGAAGGAGGGGCGAGGATTCAACTTTTTCCACTTCATGATCGATCTGTCCGGCGGCCCCTGCGTTTACAAGCGCCTTTCCGGCTGCGGATCAGGTACAGAGTATCTGGCTGTTACGCCGTGGGGCGATCTTTATCCCTGCCATCAGTTCGTGGGGCAGGAGGAATTCTGTCTCGGGAATGTCTTTGAAGGTGTAAAACGGCAGGATATCTGTGATGAATTCAAGCTCTGCAATGTATACGCAAAACCTGCATGCAAAGACTGTTTTGCCAGATTCTACTGCAGCGGCGGATGTGCAGCCAACGCATGGAATTTCAGCCATGATATCAATGGTTCCTATGAGATCGGCTGTGAGCTGGAAAGAAAAAGGGTGGAATGCGCCATAATGATCAAAGCTGCGGAGGCAGAGGATGACGGATAAACGCGTCTTTATGAAAATAATAACCGGGGCAATGCTTTTGATTCTGTTCGCTGTCCTGACTGCGGTGCCGGTCTGCGCAGCAACTCCCGTTCCCAAAGTAAAACTGAGGGACTGCAAATTGCAGAACAATGCCATGGTATTCCGTTTTTACGCGGCAGACGATGTGGACGGATATCTTATCTACCGGAAAGTGGACAACGGAGCTTTTCAGAAGTATGCCCGGATCGACGACAGTACCCGGGTCAGGTTTACAGATAAAGAAGTCACCAGCGGTCATAGTTATACATATACAGCAAGAGCCTTTGTAGACGTGTCCGGCGGTATTAAAACGGGCACTTATGATAAAACGGGAATCACTGTGGAATATCCGGTGAGCGCACCGGTGATCCGGGAAGTGTTATCCGCTGACGGAGGCATATTCCTCGCCTGGGAAGCCGCAGATGAAGCGGCAGGATACAGGGTATACCGTAAAGAAGAGGGAAAGAAATATTATCAATTTCTTGATTCCGTAGGGAAACGGAATAAGACTTTTTACAAAGACACACATGCCAAAACAGGAATCCGCTATGAATATGCCGTATGCACCTGCAAGAGAGAAAACGGCAAAACAATCCTGAGTCCGAAAGCGGAATGCGGGGAAGCCGTTCTCTGTCTGCCCGCAGTACCTTATATAACGGATATGACCCTGAAAGACGGGAATACTGTAATTACGTGGACACCTGTTAAAAAAGCTTCCGGTTACAGGATCGAAAGAAGGATATCCGGATCCTCAGAATGGGAAACCGTGAAAGAAGTGCCCGCAAAAAAAACGAAATTTGCGGTTGAAGGTGGAAACGGTGAAGCTGAATATACAGTCAGGTCTCTGGTAAAAAAGAAAGGTGTGCTGCTCGTTTCCGAAGCCAGCCCCGCAGTATCAGACGGCGGAAAAGCGCTGGATGGGAAAAAGATCCTTTTTATCGGAGACAGTATTACCTGGGGATATGCGGGCAGCAAAAGACAGGCAGATGTGACATTTCCGGAGAGAGTGAGCCAGCTGACAGGGGCCGTCTGTATCAATGAGGGTATTCCGAATTGCAATTTTGCCAGAAAGAAACTGCGTGATGCAGACAGTATTGTTTCCAGAACACAGATGGGCGTCCTGAACTATTACGGTTATGACATGATCGTGTTTGCCTGCGGTACAAATGATTTTTCACATAATGTAAAGCTGGGCGAATATGCCGATAAAAGAGCAAATACGTTCTGCGGAGCGATCAATGAAACGATCAAAGAAGCAAAGACACAGAATCCGAAGGCTGAAATCATTCTGATGACGCCGATTCTCCGCTGCAGGGACAATGCCGGCTGGTATGAGACAAACGGATATCAAGTAAAGAATGCACGCGGATTTACACTGGCTGATTACTGCAGCGCAATGAAGAAACTGGCAAAGAAAAACCATGTAAGATGCTATGATTCCGAAAAGAAGAAGGTATTTACGAACGCAAATGTGAAAAGGCTTCTGGCGGACGGTCTGCATCCGACGCAGGCAGGATATATTGCCCTGGGAGAATCTTTTGCGCAATATCTGGAGAAGGACATAAAGAAAGACTGAAGCATTTTCAAGGCACAGCCGTAATAATGTTATTCCGAACTGAATGAAGAGGTGAGAGCATGAACAATGAAGAAAAGAAACAGCTGCTGGCGCAGTGGGTAAAGGAATCCTCCCGGATTGTTTTCTTCGGAGGAGCAGGCGTTTCAACAGAAAGCGGGATACCGGATTTCAGAAGTGTAGACGGGCTGTATAATCAGCAGTATGATTATCCGCCCGAGGAGATCCTGAGCCATCATTTTTTCATGAACAATCCCGACGAATTCTACAGATTCTACTGGAATAAGATGATTGCAGAGAACGCCAAGCCGAACCCCGCACATCTTACGCTGGCAAAGTGGGAAGCGGAAGGAAGACTGCTTGCTGTTGTTACGCAGAATATCGACGGGCTGCATCAGATGGCCGGCAGCAAACGTGTTTATGAGCTGCACGGGACTGTGCATAAGAACCGCTGCATGAAATGCGGGAAAATGGTGCCGCTGTCAGCGATTGAAAAGCATGAAGGTATTTCGCGCTGCACCTGCGGCGGTATCCTGAAGCCGGAAGTCGTGCTTTATGAGGAAGGCCTGGATGATGCTACCGTCAGCGGTGCGGTAAGATCGATTGCCCAGGCAGATCTCCTGATCATTGGCGGCACTTCGCTTACGGTGTATCCCGCTGCCGGATTTGTTCATTATTTCCGCGGAAAACATCTTGTGCTCATGAACAAGACGCCTACGGCGATGGACGCTGAAGCGGATCTGGTGATCACCGAGCCGATCGGGCAGGTCCTGGGGTCGCTCTGATGGATATTCAGGTCGGTGATATTGCTGTTCTGAAGAAACAGCATCCGTGCGGATCGAAAGAATGGGAAGTGCTCCGCACGGGCATTGATATACGTTTAAAATGCTGCGGCTGCGGCCATATGGTGCTCCTGGAGAGGCGGCAGGCTGAAAAACGGATAACAAAGATCATCAGGGGTGGTGTCTGAGGCATCATCCTTTGCTATAACAGTGCAGGGGGATCTGTTCAGTGTATAAAAAACTGTGTGCGAAAGATGTAGCCAGTCTATCCGGGTTCTTCGGCAGGCGGAAAAATCTTACCTGTGACAGCGTCATTTTTGACAGTTTCCTGTGGCAGGATTATTTTGATCTTGCTTTTAAGATCTGGGATGGAAGAGCATTGCTGCTCAGGATGCGGGATAAAGACGGCTATTTTTCAACAGTACCGATCTGTGATGAAGAGACGCTTCCGGAGGCTTTTGCAGAACTGGAGAGGGAGTATGCAGAAGTGGGCGCTCCGTTCCGCATATGCTGGGTGGATGAAGATGCCCTGGAAATACTGAACCTCCCTGCTGAAAAATATTCTGTAACAGAGATTCCCGATCAGGCGGATTATATTTATGATGCGGAAAAGCTTCGTACACTGACAGGGAAAAAATATCACAAGAAAAAGAACCATCTCAATGCGTTCCTCAAGGAATACGAAGGACGATGGGAATACCGGCGTCTGCACCGATGGTCCAGATGCGAGATATGGTCTTTTCTGACCAGATGGGAAGAAGACAAGGATGATATTGAAGAGCATATGGAGGCAGAAATGACCGGCCTGCACCATTATCTCTTCAATATGGATGTTTTTGATGCCGTAATGGCAGGCATCTATATAGACGGCAGGCTGGAAGCTTTTACCATAGGGAGTTATAATAAGCATGACAGGATGTCGGTCGTGCATGTGGAAAAGGCGAACAAGGATATCAGGGGACTGTATGTCCTGATCAGCCAGCAGTTCCAGATCCATGAATTTCCGGATGCGCTGCTGGTGAACCGGGAAGATGACGTCGGGATCCCTGCGCTCAGAGCAGCCAAGTTATCCTGGCAGCCGGTTGCCATGGCACGAAAATATGATATTACATACGCAGTCAAGCAGGAGAATGGATCGTTATGAATGAGAGATATCCACTCCCGGAGCAGAACAGCCGGAAGATGATCCGTGACAGCCGCGCGCTGTGGAAGGAGATATTTTCGGAGGATTCGGAAGCGTTTCTGAATTATTATACGGAAAATGTGGCGCAGAAGAACCGCATTCAGACAAGGTATGAGGAAGGCAGTCTTGCCAGCATGGTGCATTGGAATCCCTATATGATGCATTTTGCCGGCAGAACTGTGAAATCCTATTATCTTGTCGGCGTAGCGACAAAAGAACGTTTCCGGCACAGAAAGTATATGACCGGGCTGATCTCGGACGGACTTTACAGGCTGTATTCCGAGAAGGTGCCTTTTGTATTCCTGATGCCTGCTGACCCGGCGATCTATACGCCGCTCGGCTTCCGGTATATTTATGAAAAGACCGAATGGGAGGGAAGCCTTGCTGCCGGTGGTTATGCTGATGATATGATCATCTCCTCCATGTCCGTGCGTGCCCTTAATGAAAATGAATATGCAGAGGCGGCAGCCTGGGTGAACCGGCGGCTCAGACCGAAATATTCCTTGTTTGTAAAGAGGGATGAAGAGTACTATGCCAGAATGATGAAGGAGTGTGAGTCGGAAGGCGGGGCAGCTTGCGGCATATTCTTAAGGGAAAAGCTGATCGGTGTATTCCTCTGGTGGCTGGATGACGGGATTACCATCAGAGAGCTGGTACTTCTTGATGAATGGAAGAATAAGAGGGAACTTCTGTTCCAGGCGCTGCTGCGGTATTTCGACGGGAGCGACAGGGTGAGGATCGTAACGACCGGATGGCTTGGCAGGAAGAAGCCGATCATCATGGCCAGGATCGTCAACCTGCCCAGATTTCTTTCTTACTTTACCGCCTCCGAACGGGTGACGGTGCGTATCTGGGTGAAGGATGATATCATGCCGGATAATAACGGCAGCTTCTGCTGGATCGCGTCCCCGGAAGGGTCTGTGGTCTATGCGACGGAGAAAGAACCGGACGGCGCTGTCAGTATTGATGAGCTGCTGCTGTGGCTGTTCGGCGTAACGGACATGCCTTCGATGCTGCCGGAGGAGTGCAGAAAAATAAAAACGATCAGCGGAATATATATTCCGGAGATCGTTTGAAAAAATGTGCTTGATTTTTAGTCAGGCAGGCGGTATAATAATGACCGCTTTGGGGCATTAGCTCAGCTGGGAGAGCGCAAGGTTCGCAATCTTGAGGTCAGGGGT
>CAMOZZ010000021.1 GCA_946631165.1 uncultured Lachnospiraceae bacterium
ATGCGCTATTGCAGTCATCACTGTCATTATTGTCTTCATCGTCATCTCCGGCCCATGTATTTTCTGCATACCGGTTTCCCCCAGTATCTTCTCCGGTATCATCCTGCAGTTTGTTAATAATATCAAACTGCATATATCTTTCCATCTCATCAAGATTGCCATCCTTATCGAAATCGAATTCCTTATCGAAATAGTCGTTCACTTTTCCGTCAAGATAACCCATTCTGTTCAGAACTCCTTTTTTCATATACGCACTCTGATCTCGGCCGATAGAAATCAGACTTCCACAAGTCGCCTCGAAAAGAATAATAGTCTTTGATTTATATAATATCATAGAAAACAGGAATGGTCCTGCATTCCATTCGGTCATTTTTCAGGCAGAGAGGAAAGCGCTATACTGCTGCTATAAGTAAGAACCCGCATATGACTATGAAACAGGGCTTCCTGGGAGGACTTGCATTGATGCGGCTTGTATCCTTGCATGCCGCGAGGATTCACAGGAATGCCGGTGCCTGAGGGTTTATTACTGGAGAAGGAGACAGCAAGAAACAACGCATCCGCAGCACTGGAATCCCGACAGATGCAGCTGCCTTTTTTTCGGTGAATCTATGTGAGGCGGCTTCAGGAGAAGAGGATCGAAGAGCAATACGGTCGGGGATATAGGCTGCCAGCAGTATTTATTAGTACAAACAGGGAACGATTGGAATACTAACGGAACTGCCGGGAACTATCAAAATGTGTTATACTTATCATACTACGGTTCTTAAAGGGCTGAATGTGTTCAGCATTCAAAATGTGACTGATGTTACAAAATTTGATTCATTCATTCGTACAAATGAAATCACGCCGATTGTGATTGCGGGTGGAGGATTTACAGGTTTAGAGACTGCAGAAACCTGGTAAAAAGCAGGAATCAAGGTTCACATTGCTGAGGCAATGGAACAGATGCTGATGCCGGTCTTGAGAACAGAAGTGAGGAGGGATGAAGCATGATCATACAGACCGGAAACCGTACCGATATCCCTGCCTTCTATGCTGAATGGTTTGCAAACCGGCTGAAGGAAGGCTTTGTTTTGGTACGCAATCCGTTCAATGACCGGTCCGTGACCCGCTATGTTCTGGATCCTTCTGTCGTCGATCTGATGGTCTTCTGCACCAAAAATCCGGAACCGATGCTGCGGTACATGGATCTTCTGAAACCATTCCGCCAGTATTGGTTCGTGACGATCACGCCGTACGGAAAAGACATCGAGCCGAATGTGCCGGATAAGACTGCCGTCATGAGAACGTTCCGGCGGTTCGCTTCCATCGTCGGCCCGGATAACATCTGCTGGCGTTACGATCCCATTTTTATCGATGAAACATGGACTGCAGAGCGGCATATTGCATGCTTCAGAGCAATGTGTGAGACTTTAGCGGGCAGCACCCGTACCGCCGTGATCAGCTTCATTGACCTGTATGAAAAAGTGAAACGCAATTTTCCGGAAGTCCGGACAGTCCCTTTCCGGATACAGCTTGAACTCACGCAGGCTTTTGTGGAGATCGGCAGGGAATATGGCATGACGATCCGGCCCTGCGGAGAATCAAAAGAACTGGAGAAAGCAGGCGCGGACTGCTCCGGCTGTATGACGCAGAGCGTTTTTGAAGAAGCGATCGGGCAGAACCTGATCCTGCCGCCCAATCCGAACAACCGCAGAGAATGTGCCTGTTATATCACCGGGGATATCGGTGCGTATAATACCTGCGGTCATTTCTGCCGCTACTGTTACGCAAATGCAGACAGAAACGTGGTGATCCGTTCCATGAAAAATCATGATCCTTCATCCCCGCTGCTGACAGGACATATCCAGCCGGGGGATAAGATCTCACAGGCGAAGCAGGTCAGCTGGATCGATCCGCAGATGCGGCTGGAGGATCTCTTTTAGCGCTGGGAAGAGTTAATCCACCGAGTCTCTTTATTGCGGCAATCATACCCGGCATGATTGCGAACAGAGATTTTGCCGGGACTTCAGAGATGTGTTCGTTCCTCGCTATTGTAAAGTAAAATTTCTCGAATACGTTGTAAAAATATACGCGCTATGATACAATTTTATTAAACGCAGATAAACTGTATTTCTATTGATTATATAATTGTCACAGTGCAGGGTGTAATTTTACTTAAAAACAGAATAACGATCTGCAGAATTGTTTCCGGAACAGAAACAGGTGCAGGAAAAGGAGGGACGTTTCCATGAAAGCAAACAGAAGTCTGTTACACATGTGCGGGGCATTGTTAGCACTCTTGTTTATACTGACATGTCCTCTGAAGGCTGAAGCCCGGTCACCTGAACCGAGCAGAATTTATGAACCTGGTGAAACGATTGAAGTAAAATGGACAGCGCCGGATCTGGTCGATATCTATTGGAATGGAAGTTATGTCCTGGCGCATTCGATGGCAGTGGAGATCTATAAAGACGGTGTCAGACTGTACAGAGAGGACATCAACTATTACCCCTCTGACGAAGGGGATGAAATGTCTTTTAAGGACTTTACGCCCACGAAGGAGGGCACCTATACCGTCAGATACTGTGCAGTCGCTTTCGGCTCCGTGGACGATCCTCTGTCAGAAGAGTATGATGCCTTTTCCTTTACGGTAGCTTCTCCCGCCGTTGAGAAAATCGAGTTCCTGTCCCCGCCCGACAAGATCGCAAAAGGGAAGAGTGTAAGACTGCAGACCGTGATCACTCCTGCATCGTTGGAGAATACTGCGCTGAAATGGAAATCTTCAAATACAAAAGTCGTGACAGTGAGTTCCGCGGGGGTCGTGAAAGGAATAAAGACAGGTACGGCAACGATCACTGTTACCGTACAGGACAGCGGGAAACAGACAGCGAGCTTTAAGGTCACGGTTGTAAATGGCGCTGTCAAAAAGATCACGCTCACTCCAAAAGCGCCCGGTACATGCTTCGCCGGAGACACTCTCAGGATGAAAGCTGAGATAAGCGCAGACCAGGGTGCCAGTAAAAAGATCCTGTGGACAAGCTCCAATTCGGAATATGCTGCTGTCGATCAATCCGGTAGGGTGAAGATCAATGACGCGGGCAGAGGCAAGTCTGTCAGGATAACCGCAGAAGCCACAGACGGAAGCGGCGTAAAAAAGACCGTAAAGATTAAAATTTCGCCGCTGTCATGGCAGATCAGGGCAGGTCTTACAGCCAAAGGAAAAATCAGTCTCAAAAAGGGATCAAAAAATGCTGCGGGAAAGACATTCAAACTTCGCAAGGATGAGGGAGCGCAGATCGCAGCAGAAAAAACATCCGGGATAAAATCTGTCAGTTACAAATCCTCTGACAGCAAGATCGTATCTGTTTCGAAAAAAGGCGCGCTGAAAGCCAAAAAACCCGGAACAGCTGTGATCACCATTAATATTAAAAAGAAGAATAAAAAGACTGTAAGCGCAAAGATAAAAGTCAAAGTGGACAATCCTTTCCCGTATCAGGATTCAGCGGGAAGGACGCGTTATCAGATGGTGATCAACGGTAAGACGGTGCCTACCGACACGCCCCCGTTCTTTTATCCGGAGAGTAAAAATGATCCCTATGGTTATTTCCCTCTCGCAGATGTGCTGAAATATGCCGGCATCAAATACAGCACGGCAGATGGCGGGAAAACGATTACAGGTACTCTGTACGGCAAGACTTTCCGTGCCAGCGCAAATGATCCTGATAAGATGACGGTTAATGACGAAGTTTTTGAGACGGAAAAGAATATGGGACGCCCGGTAATGGTGGACGGTGTGCTGTTCGTACCGAAATATTTCTTTGCCATGATGACGGATGACACCTATTGTGAGAAAAGCAGTGACGGGAAGTCGTTATGTATTGTCGCTATGCCGATCGTTAAATGACCCGGCTCCGTTGCGGATATTTAATTTGCAGTACGAAGGACAGAACCGGCTGTACCAAAGCCGGATCGCAAAAGAAACATATATTACAGGAGGAATCACCATGTCAGACCAATAGTTTGACAAACTCAGCGAGGAACTGAAAGAAAAGCTCAGGAACTGCAAATCACAGGATGAACTGCAGAAGGTGCTCATGCAAGAAAATATAGAGCTCGATCCGGACACGCTCGAAGCTGTCAGCGGCGGACTTGATGTCGAGTTGATTTATTGCAGCAATAAAGATAAACAGAAAATACCGCTGCATATGAGTGGGCCGCTTGCAGATTCCGATGATCCGGAGAGCAGGCCCTATCAAAGACCCGACCGGAGACCCTGGTAGGAAAATAACGGCTCTCTTACCTGACTTTTTCCATGCCTATTTCAATAGCAGCGCCCAGAGCGAACTGGCAGAACTGAATGAAGGACACCCCATTCTCGATCGCTTCGTAAAACGCGGTCTGATTACACATCATGACGAGAGGACTGCTCTGGAGGCTCTCGCGAGAACGGGGTGATCGTTCGGCAAAACCGTCGATCTCATCATATGTCCCATGATGGGCTGCATTTATGACTGCCCGTACTGCTTCGGGCCGCACGGGAGCGGGGAGATTGTATAAACCGATTATTGACGGTTATTGATTGCCCAGTTTGATATCCAGGTTGTACTCCTTCAGGAAATATTCGTGCAGATCTTTCCGCATAGGCATGGTTTGTTTAATACTGATCACATCGTGTTGGCAGCGTGACCTGCAGATCCCGCAGCCAACGCAGCGTTCCTGGTTAATATGGATCCGGTTGTTTGCATCCCGACAGAGACACCTGTCCATACCTGCTATATAATCCACCTGTTTTAATGATTCCCGAATTATGTCCAGCGGAACTACTGTCTTTTCACTTTTGCTGGTTATATCGACATTTAAGGGCAGGACGACAGTACCGGTCGGTCGTTCCAGATCGGGATACAGTTTTATTGCCTTTTTATATAATCTGGCCTTCCAGCCGCCCTTTTTCATCCAGACAGAGTATTTTACAAATAAATGATACAGACGGAGAGCAAGAGGCCATCTCTTTTTGCTCATAAACAAAATGTTTTTCAGGATCCAGTTATATATTCCCAGACCGTCAGGCCTGTTTTTATACGGAGGGAACCCCACCTCTTTCCGGTCGAGAAGCGCCTGATCCAGGTAAAGGACATTTCCTTCGTTATCAACGTTTGTTTGTCTGCGCTCACTCATTTTCAGCTCCCTGATCCCTGTATGTTTGAATTGATCTGATCCGCAAAAAGATGCTGCTCCGAGGTTCAGCAATATTATGAAAAAACCTTCAGTCTGTACGGCTTCTGAACGTTATACGTTATTGCTCTCTTTCCATGTTCTGCAATGCTGTTTCCGCGTTCTCACAGATCCTTTCAAAATAGTTCTTCATCTTTCCGAGTTCTTCCTCTGAAAAGCCTGAAAAGAGACATGTATAATACTTACCGGTGACGACGGTTGATTCCTGCAGTATCCGGTCTGCCTGCTCTGTCAGTTTCAGATGGATCGTTTTAGTATTGTTGTCTCGGTATTCCTTTGTGAGCAGGCCCTGTTCCTCAAGATTCCTGATGGCACCGGAAACATGTGACTTGGTGAAGCGGCTGGTCTGAACAATGGAAGCAGCCGTATCATAACCGGGATTTCGGTGCAGGAATATCAGGATGGAGTATTCCATCTGGGTGAGGCCATATTTTTCCCTTAACGGTCTGGAGTACAGTTCATATAATGATTTTATGTTTTTCTGCTTTTCCCAATATATCATATCAGCTCCCGGAATAGTTCAATTTAGAACAATATTACAACATACAGAAATAATAAAAACAATCAGCTGACGGCTTGCCGGAAAACAGTGATCTGCTGGAAGTTCGGATCGAAGCATTTGGTCTTTGCATAATGGTCGGTGAGAGTGGCGGGAAAAATGGTAGAAATATTCTGTGCAGTATACAGAGGCGGTATATATGCCGGTCTCGATAATACAAAAACGAAATAATTGTGCTTGATATATACTGTCATTCATGATTTTGTGTTATGATGAAATACAATATATCATCCTTCTATATGGAAAAATGATTCCGATACTGATGAACTGTAAGCCCGGGAATACAGAGGTGTCCTCTGATGTATATATGTAAAAAGACGAATGTGATAATACAGCCTCGAAATGAGGAGAAAGGGGAATCATGAGCATCAGAAAGAACTATTGTTCCAGCTGTGGCGCGAAGGTCAGGAAAGATGATGAAATCTGTCCTTCCTGCGGGAAACCGCTCGATGATGAGATGTTATATGGCAGTATCGATCGGATCGGCGCCGGAGGTGTCGGCTATTCTGAGATCACGGAACATGAGAGTTTTAGGGCCTATAAAAAATTCACGGGAAAGATTTGGGCCGTCTCTATTCCTGTCATTACGGTCATTGTCATTCTTGCCGGTATGTTCACGGGCGCCGGGCTGACGGTTGGCTTGCTTGCAGGTGTTGTTGTTTTTATTATTATGCTGATCGTCGGTCTGATGATCGGCCGGAAAAAACCGGTCTGGGAGGGGACTGTCGTCAGGAAGAGTTATCACCGCAGACGCAAGGATGATGGAGCGGATGACGAAACCTACACCATATTCTTTCGGACGGATTCAGGAAAGAAAAAGAGTCAGGTATGGAGATCCCACAGCAGTATCTATGATTACCTGAAGGAAGGCGACAGAGTCCGCTTCCTCGGGAATCTGGGCAGTCAGAATGCCTTTGAAAAATATGATAAATCAGAGGATGACAGAATTCCGTGCGCAGCCTGCGGGACCATGATGGATCCAAGGTACGATTACTGTACCGTATGCGGCTGCATCCTTCTGAAGGGAAAGACGGCAGAGTAATTCTATAATAAAGGAAAGCAGATCTCAGGCATTTTAAAAACAGCCTCGTTGATTCCAACGAGGCTGTTTCGGCTATATTTACCACATTTTTATCGATTTGTACTTTCCTTTTTTGACGTTTTTGATCAGTCTGTTAAATCCGGACTTCGTCAGATCTTTCGTTTTACTGTAATAATTCCAGGGGCCGTTCTCCATGCCGCCGCCGTTGACTGACGTCCGGGCACGCTCCGCCAGATATTTGTATTTCCCGTTTTTCATGGTGAAATAGGAATACCATTCCCCGCCATGTCCCGAGCCGTACAGAATGAGCGATTTGCTTTTTTTGTAATAATACAGGCGCGACAGACCATATTCTTCCGTATACAGTATCTTCTTCACCTTTCCGCCGGAATACTGGTAGATCCCGAACGTCCGTCCGCTGCCATAACCTTCAGGATGGCATTCCAATAATGCTTCAACGATACCATCCCCGGTAACATCCGCATATTTCAGCACCTCGAGTCCTTCCGAATTCCCCAGCTTCTTCGCAAAGGCCGTTTTCGCTTTTTTATTCATGCTTGCTTTTGTCGCTGCCGTAACATTATTCGTTACTGCAAACGCGGAAATGAGACAAAACACAGCAATCATAATTCTGAATCCTTTTGTTTTCATAGGAATGTCCTGTCCTTTCTGCCGGCTTTCCGGCGGTGTGAGATTCTTCGATTTTAAGTGTATCATACATTGCAGGGCAGTACAACAAAAAGCGTGCTGACTGCCGGAACAGCAATGTCATAGTTACAGCACGGACGTTCTCCCATGTTGCCGGCTCTCCATTCTGCCTCGCGCTTGAGGTTTTTTCCATAATCCAAAAACATTTCTCAGACGATACCCTTTTGGCAGGCGACGTAAGCGTGAAGTCTTCAGGTTTTGGGTTTTTTATAATTAGTCTCATCAGACGCTACCCTTTATCGGTAGGAAAACATGATAAATCAGCAGTCGGAAGGGTATCGTCTGACAGATAAGCATTTATATTACCCCGATTGCGTTCCGGGTTGAGGTCGTTCGGCAGAATTTTGGGGTAGCGTCTTTTGAAAAAATGACTGCAGCAGAAGAATCTTACTGATAACAGTAAGAAGGGAACTGTAATATACAGTATTCGGTCTTCAGCAGATGTTTGAATCAGGATTAGATTAAGAAGAGCTGACAGGATACCAGGTTGTGCATGATTGAATGCTGCTGATGATTCTGGTAAAATAAACAAGTTATAAAACACCATTATCGGTGTGTCAGGCTAAGAAAGCAGGAGGAACCCTTATGTCTGCTGCATTGAAAGAAATCGCCCGGTACTGCCGGAGTAAAAATACGTTCGGAGCGCTGCTTCTCTGCGGAGAATGGGGCTCCGGCAAGACGTATCTGCTGGAACATGATCTTCCCGCCGAACTCGGTCCTGCCTATGTTCTGCTGAGAATCTCTCTGTTCGGGGAAGAATCGCTGGAGGAGATCCGGAAAAAGATCCGCCGGGAATATCTGGATCAATTTCTTATGGTCCTGCGGGAAGATGATTCGGAAGTCCCTTATGGAACTGAAGCGGGAGCTGCAGGAACGTCAGCCAATGACTGGGTGTACCGTATTGGAGAAGAGAGTCCCTGGATGAATATGTATCTCAGGGATCCCTATGAATATATTCAGCCGGAGCCGGTGATGGCCGGACGGCGTGTGATCCTGATCTTTGATGATCTGGAACGTACGAATCTGTCTCAGGTAGAGCTTCTTGGCTGTATTAATGAATACTGTGAAAATCTCCATATCAAGACAATTATTGTGGCTAACGAGGAAAAGATCGAAAACCGCAGCGTCTCCGAGGAGAGAAATTCCGCAGACAGGAAAAGAGAATTCCTGAATTATTCCGAGATGAAGGAGAAGCTGGTCGAACGGACTGTCCGTCTTCATGTGGACGAGACGGCAGTGATCGACAGCATTCTGAAGCAGTACCGTACTTCACTGACGGGATATACGGATTTTCTAAAGAACAGCCGCAGGGAATTATATTCTCTATTGTCACAATGTGAGATCCGGAATATACGCAGCCTCCGCAGCGGGCTGCAGGATTTTGAGCGCATCTATGAATTCTGTCAGGAGGAACAGATGCCGGACGCGGATGTCCGCCGGATCTTTACTTCCTTTGTTTTGTTTACCATGCTGGCTAAAAACGGCCGGATCTCCCGCAGCAGTCTCTATGGCTATGGTCTGAACCGGCTGCAGCAGAAATATCCTGAATTCTATCATGACCGTTTTCTGCCGCTCTGCCTGAAGGACAGTATCAGCTCCGGCAATTGGGATGATGATACGCTGCGTCTTCAGATCCACCGGATGAAAGCGTCTTTTCAGGGAATGTCGCGGCCCGAGAACTGTTTGCGTACGCTGGCATTCGCCGAAATTGACGATTCCGTGCTGACAGAAGGCTGGGAAGCTTATCTGCATCTGGCTGAAGAAGGAATGCTGGCGCCGGATGAATATTTAGTGCTGATCCGCAATCTGGCTTCCGCCAGATCGTATCCCGGATTTTGCTGGCCGGCTGAACCTGACATGAAGAAACTGCGGAACGGACTGGAGAGATCACTGGCGAACGCCGGGAACGCGGAGACTGCACCGGAGTTCGGGTCGGATCCCGTGGATGACAAGGAACTCGCGGCCTGCAGTCCTGCTGAACGGGAGATCTGTGAGCGGATCCATTCCTATATGGAAGGCGGAGAATATCGCCGGCGTGCGGACCGGAATCAGCTGCTGGCTGCCTGCGCAAGCCGCGATGAAAAAGCAGTTCGTGCCTGCCGCAGTGTGGTACTGTCCGGCCTTGATGATGAACTGAACTGTGCTATTCTGGAATATTTCGACTCTCTGAAGGGCAACCGCAGCCGGATCGCTTTCGCGGATCTGATCGGAAAGATCATTTCCGCCAGCAGAAGAGGATTGCAGGGCAATGCAGGCAGAGAACTGGAAGGATTGGCACAGCTGGCCGGGATGCTTCAGAAGAAAGAAGCGGACGCGGAGCGTGACGGACGGCCTATGAAAGCTGTTGCAGTCCGGTATTTTCTGAATGAATTGAAGTAAAAAAGAAGACAGGGCTCCCTGTCTTCTTTTTGGCTTACAGCCGTGTGTTCCTTCTAGTTCTGAATACGTTCGCTGTTCTTCATGATGTTCCGTTCGTCAAGGTTGATAAGCGCCAGGTAATCCTCGCGGGAAGCCTTTACGGCACTGTAATTGTATTTCCGTCTTATTTTCGTTCCGTCAATATTATCATATCTGGTCTTGACAGTCCCGCTTTTATTCATCTTGTAGGTGTAAGTGGTCTTCAGAGAGATTGACTCTTTGGGACAATCTGATGCTTCAGAGACAAGAAGACCGTTCTTATTGTATTTCCGTGTATCAATAAAATCGAAACCGGTCGTGCTGGTATATTTTCTTTTGATCGTGATCTTTCCGTTCTTTTTGCTTGTGGTATATTTATCGACAGAATTATTCACGGTGTCACTGGGGTCGCTGGTGGACCACTTCCTCGTGAGAATATTGCCGTTCTTGTCGTAGGTATATTCTGCCGTTTTTGTCTGCGCTTTTTTAGGATCCCTGTCGTAAGCGGTGATCACAGCCTTTGCGCTGCACAGCCTTCCGTTCTTGTCAAATTTATAATTATACTTTCCGTAGGAGTCAGAGGCCGTCGCACTGGCCTTGATCCCTTTTTTATATTTGTATTTGATGATCGTCGGGATCCAGCTGCTGCCGATCTCGTCAGGAGTGCTGAGATCGATGCGGCTCATATCACCTTTGCTGTTGTACTGAAAATAAAGGGTATAACTCTCTTTCCACTTCCCTGTCTCTGAGTCCTTGTATTCGACGACAATTCTGGCCGGCATTTTCATTTTTGTTTCTTTGGCCGAAACGATCCGGCCAGGGATCAGAATGCCGGCGAATAAAAGGATCGTAAGGCAGACAGCAGAAAGGATCGTGTTTCTTGTGTGTTGCATTCTCCTTTTCCTCCTTTTCTTTTTATTATATATTAATCTATAAATTGCTGTAATGTCTATCTTATTTTTGATTTTTTCGGGAGAGGGAAGCCGGCGCAGATCGCAGCGGCCAGCCCATGCAAGCATTTTCATCCGGTTTTTTGAAAGTATAAAGGAGCGGTTCCTGAAGGATTGCTTTTTTCTGTCTGCTGCATGTTATGATTATAGTCGGTTGCCGGCCTTTACATGGCGATCCTTAGAAAGACAACAAAACGCCGGCAGCAGAGGGAGAAATGAAATATGTTAAGAAAGGTTTTATATACTGTTTGCGGTGTGTCAGTCGGAGCGGTCGTATTATCTTTACTGCACGGAACAGGCCTGCTTCCGGGCGGACTGATTGGCTATGCATGGCTGATCAGTCTTTTTTTTATTGATCAGCGGGAATCATTATTTAAAGATATGGCTGTCATTTGTAATGTATGATATTATTAAGCAGAAAGTGAACAATTGGCAGGATGGCACTGCCGGTTTCGAAAGCATGCTGCCTTAAAACGAAAGGAGATTATCGGAAAATGCAGTTCGTAATCAGCGCTTATGATGGCGGGAATATGCTGGAAAAACGTTGAAGCGGTTGTTCTTTTAGATGGAAAAAGGTCGGGAAATAAGAGAATCCTGAAGAAGAAAAATGAAGCACAAAATCAAAGTGATGGTCGAAACGGAAAAGAATACTGTCTTTGGTAAAAAGAAAGTGTATGAAGAGCGTGTCATTACAGTAGATGACAGGACATTCCGGAAAATGCAGAAGGAGAAGAAGCAGTCATACAGTATCGAAGAGATGATGATGTACGACGAAATCTTCGACGAATGGGACGATTAAGTACCCTGCACGGTTTTAGAAGAGGAAAAAAGAGATGTGTTTGCTGCCGGGAAGGAGGTATGCGGAATGAAACACAAAAAATTCATCTGTCTGTTTGTTTTAGGGCTTGTATTCCTTTTATCGGCAGGCAGTGCCGGTACTGCTTATGCAGCGAAAACAACGGAAAAGTATACGGTCCGGGTCACTAAGTCCGGCACAAAAAAGAAAAAGACAATGATCAAAGGCCAGAAGTTGGAGCTTGTTGTCAAAAATGGAACGAAGAATCTTAAAGCAAGCAAAGTTTCCTTCGTTTCTTCAAAAAAGAAGATCGCCTCTGTGAGCAAAAAAGGTATCCTTACGGCTAAGAAAGCAGGATCGGCAGTGATTCGTGTTAAATACGGAAAGAAATCCGCAAGGATAAAACTGACGGTCAGGCAGGTACCTGTTATCGAGACAACAAATACGACCGGACAGGATGTTGTGGCATATGCGAATTCATTTGTCGGGAATCCGTATGTGTGGAGAGGAAATTCTCTTACACAAGGGGTAGATGATGCAGGATTTGTTGTTCAGGTATATCAGCATTTTGGAATTGATCTGTCAGGACTAAGAGACGCTGCAGCATTGCGGGGAGCCGGAAAAGCCGTCGAAGCAGATGATATGATGCCAGGTGATATCGTATGTTACAGCGGGCATGTCGCGATCTATACAGGAGGAGGAACGATTGTAGAAGCGCAGGACACAGAGCATGGAATCACGAATAACAGGTCTGTTTACTTTGGACCTATCCTGGCGGTCAGAAGAGTGCTGTAAGCTTTCTGCGTGATTTGGGGAAGGGAGAATATATCATGTCATCAGAACAGTTTATTAAGCTTGTGGAAGAAAATGATGGGTTTGCGTTTTACCAGGCTTATCGAAATGATGTGGATCACATTCTCGGCGGGAAAAACAACGTCTACTGGTATATTATCATGAAAAAAGGGAAAGCAGCCGAAACATACATCGGAAAACGGAATGGTGATGTATGGGAAGATTCTTATACCAAAGGCACAAAAACAAAAAGCATGCCTGCCGGAAGCACGATCAAGCGCATCGCTGAAAAAGCGTATTTCATGCAGGCGGAGAAGTGGGTCAGCGGCAGAAAAGGGAAACTGATCGAAGATGCACATCCGCATTATCACTACGTGTACGGCTTCGGTGATAAAGGCCTGGACGTTTCCGAAGAATTCGGCGTTACGATCGCCTATTCGGATATCCATGATGTTCCGGCAGGTTTTCATCTGAGATACCTTTATACCGGCAGCGACGTTGAGCAGCCGTAAAGATTATAAAAATGCTTCCTGAATAATGAATTGGTGAGAAGAACGCCTGTTAACTGGGGCAGCGTCTCAGAATAAACAAAGATTAAAAGAAAAACATGTTTGGCTGCTGCCTGTAAACCCGTATGAATGTGAAGATCACTAAATGGATAAGAGTATAACGGAACATTCGTATAACAATAAGCCTGTTTCCGGATCCTTCAGGATCCCGGCTTTTGTTTTGGTACTTTCTATCGTGCTGTTCTCTGTCGGCTGCGGTAATTCTTCTGCGGAAATGAAAACCCGTGTTGCTGCTATGTATGGAGAAAACCATGAAATAACAGGCAGTTACGATAAGCAGCTTGCTGTGAAATGCAGCAACGGAATATTTGTCGGCCTTGCAGACAGTGATGTCGTATCTTATAAGGGAATTCCCTACGCCCAGCCTCCGACCGGCAGTCTCAGATGGAAACCGCCGGTACCTGCAGCGGACAGGGCGGGCGTCTATGAAGCTTATTATTTCGGCTGTTCCCCGATCCAGACGGAATGGCCTTCCGAACCCGGATCGTATTATCCGCAGAGCGAAGACTGCCTGCATCTTAATGTGTGGGTAAACAGCAGCAATGATGCTTCCGATAAACCGGTCATGGTCTTTTTTCACGGAGGATCCTACGCCTGGGGGGCCACGTCTGATCCGATCTATGACGGGCACAATCTTGTCAGCAAATATGACGATCTCATACTTGTCTCCGTTGAGTTCCGGTCAGGGCTCCTCGGATTTATTGATCTTTCATCGGTAAAAGGCGGAGAGGCATACAAAGAGAGCGGCAATCTGGGCCTGCTCGATCAGAAATGTGCGCTGGAATGGGTGCAGAAGAACATTTACGCGTTCGGTGGGAATCCTGAGAATGTGACTGTTTTCGGAGAGTCTTCCGGCGCAGGAAGTGTATCGCTGCTTCCGCTGATGGAAGGTACAGAAGGTCTGTTCCGGCGTGTGATCGCACAGAGCGGGTCGGTTACGCTGACCTACAGCAGGGAAGAGTGTCAGAATCTGACCAATATGCTGCTGGAAGAGACAGGATGCACTGATATGGAGGCGCTCACAGCGCTTTCCGAAGAGGACCTGAAAGCGGTCAATGAAAAGCTGAATGACTATGCGAACTTCCCGGAGAGAGATGGAGTTATCCTGCCAGAGGATCTTTACGATGCATATCAGTCCGGTAAAAGCAGCGGCATTGATCTGATGATCGGCACCAATGCGGATGAGGTCCGATACTGGGTCTGGGAAATGGGATATACAGCGCCGCCAGTACCGGGTCAGCTCCTGTACGATCTGATGATCCCCATTATGTATGAAAATAATCTGAAAGTATTGTCGAAAGAGGAGAAGGCGCATGCCAAGGCTTTCCTGGCCATGCAGGCCGGCAGCAGTGCTGAAAAGCTGTCTGAATTCTACACGGAAACGCTGTTCCGGATTCCGGCGATGCAGCAGGCTGCGTATCACGCGGAGCAGGGGAACAACACCTACACCTATTACTGGACATATCCGTGTGCAGACGAAAAAATAGGCGCCTGTCATGCAGTAGAACTGGCTTATGTCTTCAACAATCCGGAGGAGTCAATTTATACCGGCGGGAACTATGATCCGGAGCTTGCGGATACCGTACAGGATATGTGGGTGAATTTCGCGAGGACCGGCGATCCCGGTACTGACGGTTACACATGGAAACCGTACGATTCCGTCACGCGGGACACGATGGTGCTCGGCAGTGACATACATATGGAGAGTGATATAAAAGCAGACCAGAGAAAAGAAATCGAACCGATCCTGGATCACTATTTCAACGGTTGCTATACGCAGCTCAGTTACAAGGTGCCGCAGGTATACCGTATTGTAGGACTGCCGCTTGCAGGAATCAACCTCATCGCATTTATAATGTATGGCCTGGACAAAGCAAAAGCAAAACGCGGCAAATGGCGTATTTCTGAAAAGGCATTGTTCCTGGTCGCGCTGGCTGGAGGAAGTATCGGAGCGATTCTCGGGATGCATTTGTTCCGGCATAAGACAAAACACTGGTACTTCCGGATCGGACTGCCTTTGATTCTGATAGCACAGCTGGTCCTGGTATGGCTGGCTTTCGGGCGATAGTTCCGGACTGCATGCGCATAAAGAAAAACGGCGTGCGAATGTACGCTTAATCGATAAAAGAAAATTTGGAGGAGCCGCAAAATGAAAAAGGCAATCGTTTTCTTTGCTGACGGAATGGAAGAGTGTGAAGCGCTCATAACAGTGGATATCCTGCGCAGGGCAGGAATCGATGTGATCACGGCATCGATCATGGGAAGACTGTCTGTAACGTCTTCCAGGAATATTGTTGTTCAGGCGGACGTACTGGCAGAGGAGGCGGATTATACGGATGCGGATCTGATCGTTCTTCCGGGAGGCCGTGCCGGAACAGAGAATCTTCAGAGCAGTGAACTTGTAAGACGGAAGTGTGTTGAATTCGCTGCGGACCGCCGGGTCGCGGCCATCTGTGCAGCGCCAAGCGTACTGGCGGAACTGGGGCTTCTTGAAGGAAAGAAAGCGACCTGTCATCCTGATTTTGAAAACAAAATGGCAGGCGCGGAGCTGACCGGCGGCAGTGTTGCCGTCGATGGAAACATCACTACCGGTCAGGGACTCGGAGCAGCATTTGCTTTCGCGATGACATTGGTAACGGACCTTGTCGGAAAAGAGACTGCGGAAAAGATCGCGAAGGCGATATGCCTTTGATCCGTCAGAGGGGTAATGGTAATTGCTGTCTGTCACTTCGCAGGAGAGTATTCTATGGACAAATACCTTCGTCTGATATCCAGTATTTCTCACAGAGAACCATTAAGTGATTTTGCAGAACTCTGCCGGGAACTCGTGCAGAACCCGATCATGATCTGTGACGATTCTTTTTTTGTGCTGGCTTACAGCCAGAAAGAAATGCCGGATGATTATGTCTGGAAGGAGATCATCACAAAAAATTACAGCCCTTATATTTTTGTAGAGCAGTCGGATGTGGATGGTTTTTACCAACGCGTCAGAGATACGCTTCTTCCGATGTTTGTTGATGATAATGCCTTTGAATCAAAAAACAGAAGAGCTGTTGCTGCAGTCTACGACGGCAGTTCTGTCTGCGGATATGTCACTGTGCTGGAATACGAAACGCCGATCAATGAAGAAACGCTGTCTGTTATCAAGATGATCTCTGAACTGCTGTCCATTCGTTTTAAAGAAGATAATCTGGCATCCACTTCGATCGGGCAGTATAAGAACGATTTTGTGGCCAGCTTATTGAACGGTTTTATGAACGACAGAGAGATGGTCGCAACAAGAGCAGCCTATCTCAGCATTGCATTTTACAGATACTTTGCAGTTCTCGGCTTTGAGACACTGGATACCGGGTTTTCCGTATCCTATTTTGATCAGGTAAAAAGCTTTTTGCTGCATTGGTTCCCGACCTGTATCTACCGGCATATTGAAAATAGGACGTATTATATTGTGAGCTTCTCCGATCCGGATGCCTGGAAGGATATTCAGACAGGAGAACTGCACCGTTTCCTCGAGCATGAAAAACTGATCTGTACGATGAGCGATTATACGGAAGACATCCTGAAAGTGGCGGATTGTTTTCGCCAGGTAAGGCGGATGGAAGAGGGTTATCTTCATCGGAGGATCGGAAACGCTTCCCGTCTGATCGTTTATCCCTATGATATGATCTTTTCCCTCCTGGAAAATATGGAGGATGAGCATTTGAATAAGCTGACCGGACTGATTGAAACGTCGGACAGACTGAATCATACGGATTACAGGCATACGCTGGAGGCGTTTTTCAGGAATAATCAGAATATCAGTGATACAGCGGAATTCCTTCATATCCACCGGAATACAGCAATCTACCGGCTGGGGAAGATCGAAGAGCTCCTAGGGCTGGATCTTGACGATTACAGGATCAGATTGCAGCTCGAATTGGCAGTTCTTAAAAAAATTACAGAAGATACGGAGGCAGAATTGTAAAAAGCTACAAAAGCGAAGCCTTGTTTTCTCTGATCTGTCAATATCGTTATTTCTTTGATAAAGGTATAATCAGGGAAGAAAGGAGGAAAAGCGTAGTGCTTTTCTAAAGGTGAATGCTATGAGCTATAAAAAACTACTGCAGCCTGGAAGAATAGGCAGAATGGAACTGAGAAACCGCATGATCATGCCCGGCATGGGCACAAATCTTGCAGCCGCTGACGGTACTGTTTCGGATGTCATCGTCAACTATTACGCTCGCCGCGCAAACGGCGGAATCGGACTGATCATTACGGAAGTCTGCTGTCCTGATCCTTCAGGACGTGTTATTCCGGGTGAGATCGAGGCTACCTACAATTATTTCATGCCCGGCTTAAGCCGCATTCCTCACGCCATTCATTCCGGCGGAGCGAAGGCTTGTCTGCAGCTTGCCCACGGCGGATGCTTTGCCAGTGAAGGCGTCACCGGACAGCGTCCTCTTACACCCTCCGGAAAAGTCACGATGCTTCTTCCGGATGAGAATCCCCAATATATGACGGTGGAGCAGATCCATCAGCTCGAGGAAGCATATGGAGATGCGGCGCATCGCGCCATGGTCTGCGGATTCGACGCAGTAGAGCTTCACGGAGCACATGGTTATATGCCGCTGCAGTTCCTCTCTGCTTACACGAACCAGCGTACCGACGAATATGGCGGAAGTCTGGAGAATCGTGCGAGATTCGCACTGGAGACAATTAAGAAGATCAAAGAGAAGACAGCACCCGACTTCCCGCTGATCTACAGATTGTCCGGTGAAGAAGATGTCCCGGACGGCATTACGCTGGAAGAGGCATGTGAATTTGCTAAGCTGGCGGAAGAAGCCGGCGCGGATGCGATCCATGTGACCGGCGGAACATGGGATTCCCGTCTGCAGAATTATTTCGATGTTCTCGCAGGAAAGAAAGATCCCGCCGGACTTAACCTTTCCAACGGCGTAGCCATTTCTCTCTGGGTGCCGCCGAACTACACACCGAGGGCATCGCTCGCACATCTTGCCGCAGGCGTTAAGAAAGCTGTTTCCATTCCTGTTATTGCAGTATGTTCTATTACACCGGAGAAAGGTGAGGAAATACTGGAAAAAGAGGAAGCTGATTTCATCTCCTTCGGACGGCAGACGATCGCGGATCCGGACTGGCCGGACAAGATCAGGGAAGGACGCCCCGAAGATGTCCGGAGATGTCTGCGCTGCAACGAATGTCTCGGACAGGTCATGGATAACTGCGGCATCTCATGCGCGGTCAACCCGGAGGGCGGACATGAGCATGAGCCGTATGTAAAGGATTATCCGACGGAATGCCCGAAGAAAGTGGCTGTAGTGGGAGGCGGCCCTGCCGGTATCTATGCGGCGCTGGAGGCACAGAAGAGGGGACACAAGGTTACGCTCTTTGAGAAAAACGATTATCTCGGCGGGCAGCTGAAATATGTTTCCAAGCCGTCCTTTAAGCTGGATTACAAGGATTTCACGGAGTATCTGGTCAATGCGGCAGAAAAATCAGATGTGGATATCCGTCTGGGCACGGAAGCCACGCTTGATATCCTTAAAGACGGCGGCTATGAAGCAATTATCGTTGCTACCGGAGCAGAGCCTTTCATTCCCGGATCCATTGCCGGAACAAAGGGGGAAAACATCCTGAATCCGCTGGCAGTGATCGAAGGGACCGAGACGCCCGGCAGCAAGGTGCTGGTCGCCGGCGCCGGCCTTGTCGGATGCGAAGTGGCCATGATGCTTGCAGAGCAGGGCAGGGAAGTGACGATGATCGATATGCTCCCGACGGCATGCCCGGATCTGACCATTTATACAAAATGGGTGCTTGATGCAAAGCTGGCCGAACTGGGCATCAAAATGATGGGAAATCGTGTCATTAAGGAAATGACCGGAAATAAGATCGTTGTCAAGAATGAAGCAGGCGAGACAGAGCAGTACGATGGCGATTCCGTTGTCTGCGCACTCGGTCTGAAACCCCGCAGAGAGCTGCTTGAGAAACTGAGGGAGGAACTTCCTGATGTGCATATCATTCCTGTCGGGGATGTGAATCAGGCAAGGAAGATCATTCAGGCGACGCATGAAGGATTCCATGCAGGAAGAATTGTGTGATTGCTGTAAAAGCTGAGAGATTGAAGACAGCAGAATACGGTATTGCAGATAGGGGGAGGCTGTTAAAGCTTCCCCTTTACAAGCCGTTTTATCTCCGATATTATGCATCTCCGAAGATGTCGCCGCCAAAGCGACCATCCTTATACTGTAAAATGATATATTTTACCTGCAGGGAAAAGATCGAATACAGGAGGGATGAGAAATGAAAGATGCAAAAGGAAAGATGCTGCCGGATAAAATTGCGGCCCTTGTAGAAGAATGGAAAGAGAAAAAGGAGTCCTACAGAGAGTCTTTCAACTTCGGATGGCCGGCGAAGCTGGTCTCTACTTCCTTTACTTATGAGGGAGAGAAATATGTTTTAGAACCTGAGCAGTTCGCAAAAGAGAAAATCGTTCCTGAAATGTATCCATGGGAATCCGGTCTTATGGAGTGTTATCAGGGTGCCCTTGAAAAAGATCTTGCTGCGCTGGGTGCTGAGAATCTGTTCAGCAATGGTTTCCTGGATTAAGGAGAGATCCCTGATCCGGTATACAGAGCAGAAAAAACGGAGGCGGCGGAATGAAAGATTTCAGGAATCTGGTGCTGTGCAATTGGTACAGTAATCGTGTGGAAGTCCATGTCAGAGCGGATCTGCTGAACGGATGTCTGACGTTCTCCGGGCAGGATCTCGGTCCCTGCGTGCAGGAAGTATGGGGGGACCTGGATTATGAATACTGGTACAGCTTTGACAGGGAGAACACGGAAAAACTGTTTTCCGTCATTCATGGGGAAGATGCGCCGGAGGAGGCATTGCTGCGGAATTTCATTGGAGAAGGAGGGTGCAGAAAGCTTCGGGAACTCTGTGAAATTTACGGAATTAAATATAGTTTCCATTCTTATGCATGAGAGAATGTTCGGTCATGCAGATTTGAAGAGGGCTATGGCATCGGAGAAGTCTCGTACTGTGCAAAAGAAGATCCCGGGAAATCCCGGGACTTTTTCTACTGGATATAGACGATCGCAGTACGTCTGAACGCCTGCCTGATCCTGTTGAAAGCGGTATTGACTATTCCGACCGCGTAAATATACACAGTCATTGACATCGATTTTCTGAACAGGCCGAAATAGATCACCAGTACGAAAAGAAAGACATCAATCAGCGCATAACAGGCTGTGAGTATCCATTTCGAAGAGCCTTCCTGCCTGGCTTCGTTTGCCCGGAGGGCTGTTACAAGTCCGCTGAGCAGGTGGATCCCGGCAATAAACAGTATGATATAGATTGCCGGATGGTTCGACAGAGCGGAAGTAAACAGGCCGAAATCAAGTAATATGATCGTACGGTAGAGCACCTGTTTTCCGCCGACCATGTATCTGGCCATGGTAAAATAGTAGATCAGCGTCTGCAATCCGCGTACGGTGATTCCAAGACCGATGACCAACAGCACGACCGGTATAGCATCTTCCGGAGACACGAACAGCAATGCGCTGAAAACAAGAAGCAGAAGCCCGGAGAAAATATTCAGGATACGTCTTGAGCCTGTCATTTCGTTTCCTCCTTTTCTGATCCGGCGCTGTCTTCCCGCTGGAGGTTCTTCAGGAGCCTTCTGTAATCACGGATTCCCCGGAACCCCTTTTCCTGAAAATCAACCGAGAATCCGGCCAGCATGTTCCCGGAGGAGAAGATCCTGTTTGTCACCATGCTTTTCTGAGAGAGTGCAGCAATAATAAATCTGCCGAGACAGGTGTCATCCCGGTGTTCCATATCCGTATCAATGTATTCGCGCTGATACTTTTCCGCGTTGAAATCCTCTACTTCCTTTCCGGAGATCTTTTCCGCAAGCGCCTTCCAGTCCGCACTGGCGTCCGTCTGCCGGCGGTTTAAGATCTCCCTGATCTGCCCGAGCCACGGGAGAACGGCAGTATCATCATAATGGTCGGTCTCAAAGCGGTCTCCGGGTGTTCTCAGGCTCTTCAGGGCATATACCATCTGGCGGAACGCATGTTCATAATCAGACGGATTGTCCTTTACCACTTCCTGATAATCTCCCCATGACGGCAGATACCGGTAGCGTGCATAGCTGTAATCTGGCAGATGACCGGCTCTTCCATGTCCGAGATTCATGATCGAGTTTTCGCCGCCCTGCTGAATCGTTCCGGTATACAGTCCCGTTTCGGGATTATCAGCAGAGGCAGGATTGTGATTGAACCTGACCGGGCGCTCAAAAAATTGATCCCCCGCCGGAATCAGCTCATAGAAATAATAATTGGTACTGTTGATGACCAGCGAAGGCGTCCCTGCAAAATAACGGTGCGCCCATGTGTCCGCAAGGATATGCATTGCCACGCCGGCTGCCTGCATCCCCCGGCCGCGGGCGAGTTCCACGGTGTCAACAAGGAGCTTCCCGTTCGGATTGCAGATCAGACGGTATTTTTGCAGAAAACGTTTGCTGCATTTCTTTCGCTCTGCGTAAAGATCACCGGGCAGAAAATGAAAGGATGCCCAGATCCTCGTGATTTTCTGAAGGCCGAGGATGTCCGTATCAGAATCCATCAGTTCCAGCTGCAGCTGTGTAGTGGCTGCCGAGACCGGGCCGTCTATGTGTTTCAGTACCGTTTCAGAACAGCAGTCTACGAACTGGGCGCTCCAGGCGACGGAAAGGCTGTCTTCATGCGAATACCCGGCCAGAATAGCTGCGCAGTAGGTCGCATAATAATGGAAGTCCAGCTGCATGGCCTATTCCTCCTTTCCGGCTTCGGCTTTTCTGAGCCTGCGTATGCGGATAGCTGCCCCGGCCATCTGGATCATCATGATGATGGAGGTCAGTTCGATGATCACGGAGGAAACAGAGGGATCTTCAGACAGACTGTAAGCTGCACGTTCGCCTGCTTCGCCGAAGATCAGATTGATCGTCAGCTGAATGAAAGACATGCAGTTGAGCCAGATCATGATGATCGTGATCGGAATATAAAAAATACTGCTTTGTCTGCCCCGTCCCTCTGATATGGCGGACAGCCCTACATAC
>CAMOZZ010000022.1 GCA_946631165.1 uncultured Lachnospiraceae bacterium
AAGGAGACAGAGGACCGTCCCCTGTCTCCTTTGTCTCCTTGCGTCTTTACTTCGGCAGTTTGAACGAGCTCTTCAGGCTCACGATCCGGTTGAATACCGGCTGGCCGGGTTTCGAATCATGGCTGTCGCAGCAGAAATATCCGTTCCGCACGAACTGGAATCTGTCGAAAGGCTTTGCTTCCGCAAGCGCCGGCTCCACATAGCACTCGGTCCGCTCGATCAGTGAATTCGGGTTCAGGTTCAGGCTTCCGTCCTCCGCGAACATGCCGGCTTCCTCATCCACGATATTCTCATACAGCCTTACGGTCACCTTTTTCGCGGTCTCCGCAGCCACCCAGTGGATGGTTCCTTTCACCTTTCTTCCGGTGAATCCGCTGCCGCTCTTCGTCTCGGGATCGTAAGTCGCATGGATCACGGTCACATTCCCGTTCTCATCCTTCTCATAATCCGTGCAGCGGACAAAATAAGCATTCATCAGGCGCACTTCATTGCCGGGGAACAGACGGAAATACTTCTTCGGCGGTTCCTCCATGAAGTCCTCTCGCTCGATATAAAGCTCTCTGCCGAACGGGATCTGCCGGCTTCCGAGCTCCTCATTTTCCATATTGTTCGGCGCATCGAGATACTCGACCTGTCCTTCCGGATAATTGTCGATCACAAGCTTTACCGGATCCAGGATGGCCATCTGGCGCGGCACCTTCAGCTTCAGATCCTCGCGGATGCAGTACTCGAGCATCGGCATTTCCGCCGTACTCTGCGCCTTGCTGATGCCGGCCAGCTCCACGAACATCTTGATCGCTTCCGGTGTGTATCCTCTGCGGCGCAGTCCGCTGATGCTGACAAGCCTCGGATCATCCCAGCCGTCGACTGTGCCGTTTTCGACCAGCTTCTTGATATAACGCTTTCCGGTGACAACATTCTTCAGATAAAGCTTCGCGAACTCGATCTGTCTGGGCGGCTCTTCGAATTCGCATTCGCGCACGACCCAGTCGTACAGCGGTCTGTGGTCCTCGAACTCCAGCGTGCAGATGGAGTGCGTGACATGCTCGATCGCGTCCTCGATCGGATGGGCAAAATCATACATCGGATAGATGCACCATTTGTCCCCTGTATTGTGGTGGGACATATGGGCGACACGGTAGATGATCGGATCGCGCATGTTGATGTTGGCGGCTGCCATATCGATCTTTGCGCGCAGCACCTTCTCGCCATCCGCATATACACCTTTCTTCATTTCCTCGAAGAGCTTCAGGTTCTCCTCCACGGAGCGGTTCCTGTAGGGGCTCTCCTTTCCGGGCTCGGTAAGCGTGCCGCGGTATTCCTTGATCTCATCCGCAGAAAGGTCGCAGACATACGCTTTGCCTTTCTTTATCAGAAGCACCGCGCATTCATACATTTTCTGGAAATAATCGGAGGCGAAATACAGCCTGTCCTCCCAGTCCGCGCCGAGCCAGGCAACATCTTCCTTGATGGATTCCACGAACTCGATCTTCTCTTTGGTCGGATTGGTATCGTCAAAACGAAGATTGAACTTTCCGCCGTACTGCTGCGCCAGGCCATAGTTCAGAAGAATGGATTTCGCGTGGCCAATGTGCAGATAGCCGTTGGGTTCCGGCGGGAATCTGGTCATGACGTGCGTGTAAACGCCTTCCGCCAGATCCTTGTCGATCGCCTGCTCAATAAAATTGCGTGATACCGGTGTTGTCTTTTCAGTTGTTTCCATAGTTTTCTCCATTAATAGGTTAGTGCGTTTTCGTTTCTGAAATAATATCATAAAGTGAATCAATTTCAAGCCCTCTCCTTTAGGAGAGAGTGCCCCGTCCAGGGCAGGAGAGGTCACCTCTTCCGGCGCTGCAGCGCCGCCTTTCCCTGAAGGGGAAGGCTTTACAGCGCCTTCAGCTTCGCAAGTTCCTCGTCCATCTTATCCAGCCATTCGCTGTAATCACGCTGTTCTCTCGCACGCAGCGCTTCCGTCATTTCCGAGATCGGCGTCAGCAGATTCGTCAGCGCCACATTCGCCAGCATCCCCTTCAGCGCATGCGCAAATTCAAATCCGGCAGTCAGATCGCCGGCTTCGACAGCCTCTCTCAGTTTCCCGTATTTATCGTCCTGCAGCGCCATCCCCGCCAGACGGAGATAGAACGCTTCGTTATTCAGGCATCTGCCCAGACCTTCCTCAGTATTTGCGCCAAGCTGTTTTAATGCATCAATCGTGATCATTGCCTGCCTCCCTATAATCTTCTGCTCATAAATTCATAATTGGAACACACCATCAGCGCGGTTTCCTTTGTGATCCGTTTCTTCTGATAAAGCCCGATCAGGCTCTGGTCCATTGTCGTCATTCCGTCTGCAGCATTCGCCTGCATTGCCGAATCCAGCTGATGCAGCTTGCCTTCGCGGATCATGTTCTGGACTGCCGGATTGGTCTTCAGCACTTCAAATACCGGCATCATATGTCCGTCTGTCCCGGTCACAAGCTGCTGGCACACCACGCCGCGGATCAGCTGCGCCAGCTGCCCTCTCACCTGCACCTGCTGGTTCGCCGGGAACACGTCCACGATGCGGTTGATCGTATTTGCCGCGCTGCTCGTGTGCAGTGTACTGAAGAGCAGCACGCCCGTTTCCGCCGCGGTAATAGCTGCCGAGATCGTTTCGTAGTCTCTCATCTCACCCAGCAGGATAACATCCGGGCTCTCCCGCAGCGCCGAGCGGAGTGATTCCAGATAGCCGGGCGTATCGATGAACACCTCCCGCTGGCTGACGATGCTCTTATTGTGGGAATGAATGTATTCGATCGGATCCTCCATGGTGATCACATGGCACTCCCTGCTCTTGTTGATCCTGTCGATCATGCAGGCGAGCGTAGTGGATTTTCCCGATCCGGCCGCGCCGGCAACGAGCACAAGGCCGGTCTTATTGTCCGCCAGGGAAAGCACGCTTTCCGGAATCCCCAGTGCCGCCGGATCCGGAATGCCGAACCGGATCACACGGATCACGGCTGCCACCGAGCCGCGCTGCCGGAACACATTGACACGGAAACGCCCCAGCTCCCGAATGGAAAAGGAGAAATCATCATCCGTATTATTCTCATAATTTATCCTGTCACGGCGTCCGCTCTCATAGATCTCATCGATCAGCGGAAGGATATCCGCAGGTTTCAGAAATCCGTTTCCGTCCCGATGCTGCTGTCCCTTGATCTTATACGTTACGGGAAGTCCTGCGATCAGAAAGATATCCGACGCACCGTTTTCGACGGCGGTCTTCAGAATTTCAAATAATGCCATTGTCAGTCCCTCTTTCTCCTCCTGCCGTCACATGCCCGGCCAGAGATCCTCCATCGGATCGTCCTCTTCCCAGAGTTTCCTTAGCTTCCAGCCGGTGATATCATAACCCGCACCGTTGTCCGCAAGCGCGATTTCCAGAGAATAACCATCCTTTTCTTTTGTATACGCCAGTCCCTCTTCCGTCTGCGTACTGCCCGCCGGCAGTTCCGCCAGTCCTGCATGATACGCTTCCGCTTCCTTCACGAACCGGCTTCCGTCTGCTTCCAATTCATATCTGAGCTTTGTCACATCTGCATAACGCTCCGCCAGCCTGGCGTCCGCCCGCGATGTCGCCACCGTCAGCATGGCAAGAGAAGCAAGAACAGCAGCAATGATCGTAAGAAATACCGCGATCGGTCCGAGTCTGATCTTTGTTCCCATACCGCTCACCTCTTCCTGTACGACCCTGCATGCAGGGTATAAAGAGGCTCATCCTCTCCGCCATAATATACCATGATATCGTTTTCACTGAAAGTCCCGGCGCCGGAATCTTCTGCCTTCCAATCGATCTTCACGGTATATCTGTCCTCTTTCCCGCTTTTGTCCGTAAAATCCATTTCCAGGATCCCGGCATGCGGATCCGCGCTTTCCACCTGTTCCATCTGTTCGAACAGGGAAAACGCTTCCTCCCTGTCCGCCGCAGCCATCCCGACCTCAGCGACATCCGAAGCCAGGCTGACCGCCTCGGTCAGATGCTTCGCGTACAGGCTCTGCCCTCTGGCGGACATAAACGTGCCCGTTACCACGACTGTCACCATGACCATCAGCACGAACAGCCCGAGCAGTTCCACTATGAATACCGGATTTCTTGTTTTTACGCTGTTCATATTGCCGCCTTTATATGCACATAGGATGTGCCGAGATCCGTCCGGATCATCAGCAGATCTTCTTTTACGAGCTCCATTTCAAACGATTCCGCAGTACCGATCAGGACCGCATCGTCTGCCGCGGGCATGCTTCCTTCCTTCGCATAGGTTTCCATCACCTGTCCGTCCAGCCAGAAGATCTGCTGCTCATAGCCGGTCGATCCGTCATCGATCACCAGCACCTGCACGCCGCCTCTGTCTTCCAGGCTGATCCGGCTCCCTTCGGAAGCCTTGACCGCTGTAGTCACATAGGAAAGCACCGCTCTCGTATTGTTGTTTCCGTCCTGGATATCCACCGAGCGCTGATAAGTGAGCGCGGAAAATACCACCAGTGTCAGGATCACCAGAAAAAGCACGGTGATCAGCACCACGGATATCAGATCTGAAAATATTTTCCTGCTCTTTGCCATCTCTCTCCCCGGCAGCCGTATGGCCTGCCCTCTGCCGCGCACCGGCACGGCATTATCACGATCCTCTGTAGATCACCTTCACCTCCGGCGGGAGATTTTCCGCGTAAGGCGTATAGATGATCAGGTATTCTTCTGTATTGACCGTAAGCCCGTAATTCTCCTGCAGATATTCCAGGCCTTCCGGATACGCGCCTTCTATCACATAGCACTGCAATGCCATTTTCTGCACCGTCTCGGTGATCGACCGGATACTGTCCTCGCGCTCATCCGCCCGGGCCCTTCCCGAAAACGGTACCGCCGCGATCACAACGACCGCCGCGATCACAGCCAGCACTCCTGCAGTCCATGCGGCTCCTCTTCTCTTCTTCATTGCCGCACCTCCGGGATCATCCGATCGAGTTCATGATGCCTATCAGCGGGATCATCAGGCTGATGAGCATCAGTCCGATCGCGATCATCAGAACGCCGGTAAGCAGCGGCTCCATGGTGCTCGCGATCCTGCTGACATGGCTTTCGCTGCTCGATTTAAGATTTCCCAGGATCTTCTTCAGGATCGAATCCAGCATGCCGCTGCGTTCCGCGGGAATCAGCATCCTGTTGTTGACCGGATCGTAAAGCTTTTCCTTGTAGGATGCCTGCGAAAAGCTGTCCCCGGCTTCCATCGCCGCCAGTACGCGTTCGGCTTTTTCCTTCACCTTTTTCGTTTCCACGACAGTCATGCTTTTTTTCAGCGCTTCATCCTGCATTTCCCCGCCGGAAATGAACATATCGAAGCAGGAAGTGAACCGGTACAGATCCAGATCGTCAAAAAGCGCCCGGAACACAGGCAGTTTTGTAAGGATCCCCTGCACTGTCTCCTTCTTTCCGTTCTTCCACATCAGCACGCCGATCAGGAGCACTGCCACGATCACGATCATGACGGCCAGCAGGATCCTGCAGATCGTAAACGACGCATCGATATACCGGAACGAAGAAGAAGACAAACTTCCGGTCAGATTGTTGTACACGCCGTAGAACGCCGGGAAGACCAGCTTCAGCATGGCCGCCAGCACCGCGATCACCATGAACAAAAGAATGATCGGATACCGGACTGCCGAAGTGAATGTCTTCCGCATCGAATCCTCCGCACGGTAATAATCGCTCAGATGGAACAGGGTGTTCTCCAGCCTTCCGGTATATTCCGCCACCGATACCATATCGACGGCATAATCCGGAAAGGCGCCGGATTCCTTCATCGCATCGCCAAGCGGATAGCCCACCGACATTTTCTCCGACATGGAGGACAGCGCGCCATAAAGCACCGCGTGATCCTTCTCCGTTTCTTCCAGAAGCAGGCTGACTGCCTCATTCGAAGTGATTCCGGCTTTCAGCATCATGGCCATGTTCTCAAAGAACGAACCCATTTCCGCGTAGCCAAGCATTTTCTTTGCGTCTGCGCTCATTGTTTTTCTCCGTTTTTATCTCATATTCAGGACGGCCGCGGTCTGTCAGCTGCCGTCAGAAAACGTATGCCTCCAGATAATTGCTGCCGTCGCCGATGAAATCACTGCCTGCGTTCCCGGCATAGAACGTCAGATCGATCCGGTTCCAGTCGCCGCCGTTCACCTTGAATTCCACCAGCTGCCAGCCGCCTTCCTCGGTATAGAATTTATTCCAGGCATGATAGACATCATTCGGTGAAACATAGCCGAAAATGATCTGTGTGGGAATGCCCTGGCTGCGCAGCATCGAAGCCGCCAGGCTGGCGTAGTCAAAACAGATGCCCTTCTTCGTGCGCAGGGTATCATCCGGCACCGGCAGATACCCTGCCTGCACTGTCGCTGCCTTTTCCTGATCGTAGGTAACATTGCTGACAATGTAATCATAAACGCCTGCGATGAATTCCTGTTTACTGCCGGCGCTTCCCGCAAGCGTTCCCGCGAACTTCACGCATTCGGAATCCTGTGTATAATCCGCATACTGATTGGGCCGCAGGAACGGATCGAATTCATCCGCGATCGTTACGTCCGCCTCGCACTTGTACAGTTCGGCGTACTTCTTATCCGTGATATTTTTCATCACACGGAAGGTATAATGCCCGCTGCCGCTCTGCAACGGAAACACCTGATCCTTTCCCGTAACGACGGTATATGTCACCGTGAGATCACCCTTGATCACCTGGAATTTGATCTTCGTATCTGTCGGGGCACAGTGGACGGCGACATAGCCTTCCCCGACGGAAGACAGATCCACCATAGCCTCGTCATTGCCTTCCGCAGCACTGCTGTCAAAGGAAGAACTACGGAATTCCGGCATCCAGGATCCTCCGGACCCGCCGGCAGGCATGGATTTGGGAACAGCATCCTCTGTGATAGCAGCGGTTTCCTTCGGGACATACTGATCCGGCTCCGCGTTCTTATCACTGCTGCCGCAGGAACACAGTAAAAAAGCAGTCACCGCAAACAGCGCTGCAAGAATATTTATTTTAAAATGCTCTTTTGCTGTGTTCTTCATTCCGGGCAAATGCTGTCTCCTCTCGTATCAGAATTAGAATATCACATATTTTGCCTTTACGCTATCTTTTTAGGAATAAAAGCCTCTCCCGAAGGAGAGGATGAATACTTTTATGCTTGTGCAGGCACTGCTGCTTCTTCTTCCTCCGGCATGTTCTTCCTGTATCTGATCAGGATCAGATCAACGAGCCAGTTTACCAGCAGAATGAGCAGCATGAAAGGCGTCCATCTGTCGATCAGCACCATCGGCATGCTCATATCCTCGGTATACAGAAACGCGATTACTGCAAGAATACTGACAACAAGTTCCGCTGCGACGCCGGCCTTAAATCTGCGGCTGTAGCCTTTCTGTCCGTAGCACTGCTCTTTTCCCGCTTCATCACATGCGCGGTTGACTTTCTTCATCAGACCGCCGCGTCCGAATTTTGCTCTGAGATGAAGGAGCGGAAGGAACAGGTACGCGGTCATGATCACGCAGATCAGATTGATCAGCGCCCAGGCGTCTGTTCCGTAGGAATGGCCGGAGGGCTGAAAAGGCTTTGCAAAAGATGCCAGCGGTGTCTCTTCCTCTTCGATTTCTTCGATCTCCGCAGCCTGCACAGGCTCATCCGCATCCGTCAGGAACAGTTCGGTCTCTTCATCGGAATCTGCTGCTTCCGCATTCGCTCTTTCGGGATTCGCATCCGGGCTTCCCCGCCTGTTGCTGCGTTTTTCTGTGGATACCTCTTCCGGATCAGACCCGGGATCATTCTTCTCATTATCGATGACGGCTGCCGGCGCCACCGCTTCCGATTCCGTGACTCTCTCCTTCATGACCGCGACGACAACGAATCTTCCGTCCGTTTCCGCGCTTGCACAGGTGGAGAATGCGGCGAGCTTCTCCGCACCGTCAGCTGCCTGCGCATCATATCGGATACTGTGCTGTGCAAGATACTGCATCAATCCATCCAGATCCCTGTTTCCGGCGTTGTAGATCATCCGGTCATACGCATCTGTGCGCAGCGCCGCAAAAATGATCAGGTCATAAAGCTTGTCTTCCGTGATCATCACAGCGCTTCTGTGCGCCTGGAAGTATTCTTCTTCCGCGAAATAATCCAGTCCGCCGAACATCGCCGCATTATCCATGTGGTGTCCGTAGACCAGGTTGTAATTATCGGACAGATCCGGACTGTTTGCCGCTGCGAGATACACGGCGCCGGTCAGGCTGGATTTTCCGTAAACATCGTGGGAAGAATAGTAGAGATCATCTTCCCCCTGCACCACCGGGTAGTCAATCAAAGTATCATGCACGGTAAGCCATGCCCTGTAATCCTTATTGACAGCAGCCAGTGTATTTCCGCCAAGAGGCGTTTCCCCGTCATCGATGATTTCCGGACGGTAATCGATGTAATCTCCTGCGTTTGCGAATGCTTTGTTCTGGATATACAGATTGTCATAAAGGACATAGCCGCTGTAAGCGATCAGGACGCCTGCCAGAAGGCCGGTAAAAGCGGAAAAGATCCGCTCGCCGGTCTTCACGGCAAAAGCCATTGCAACGCTTCCGCCTGTCTGATACATGTTGGTCCTCCTTTCTTATTCCTGCTTCCTTACAGATTGTTTCTCCGGATGAGCGTGATCACGGTTCCCTGGATCTCTTCCTTTCTGACCGTTCCGAAATACCTGCTGTCTGTTCCCCCGTCCCGGCTGTCCGCCAGCACGAAGCATTCTCCGGGGCCGAGTGTCAGGGGATATTCCGTATATCCTTCATAGGCTGTTGTCTGGGAAAAGATCCCGTTTTCAACTGCTGCGTTTCCGTTGATATAAAGCCTGTTCTGATCGATCTCCACCGTATCGCCTTCCGCTGCAACGACCCGCAGCATGTACAGGCTTTTCCTGCTGCTGTTCGGCGTGGTCTTTTCGATCACGATCACATCCTGTGCTTTGACATCCTTATCCAGACGGTAGAACATCACCAGGTCTCCGGAGTCCACTCGGGGATACATATCCGCGTTCGGCATATGGGTCAGGCCGACGATCCTGAAGAACAGGACCCAGAGGACGATGACCAGCACCATGATCCTGAGCACCGCCCACTGATAATTTCTTACGGACCGCTCTGCCCTGCGGATTTTCTTTATATTCTTCCCGACGCTTTCTGCCGCAGGCCGGGTATTCTGATTATCCATATTGTTTTTTTCTTTCTGCATGATTCACCTGCCTGCTTTCCGCTCCCCGGGAGCTGTTCTGCTGTTTATTCGTTCTCTCCTGTGCCGCTGTGTCTCAGTTTTCTTCCGCTCTGCACTTCCTGATGCGTCCCAGTACCAGGATCACAAGGCCTGCGCCGAGAAGAAGGATGTACGGTGCGAATCGCAGCGCGATTCCTGTCGGAGAGATGAGAAGCAGCGTGTTGGTGAAATCTACGGTCTTTGTTTCCAGCCCGGAAATGCGCTGGGCGTTTACGACTGCCTTGCCGGAATCAACGCCTTCCGCTGTTCCCGTAATGGTTTCATCTACATTGACGTCAGCCTGTGTTGTTGTTACCTGGTAAGTAGCTCCTGCTGCATCTACCGTCTCATTGACTTCCACCTTGGTCCCGCAGGGGATTCCGATGTATTTTACGCTTCCTGCGTTCTGCAGTCTGGGCGTATCTGTGCTGAGGCTTCCCGCGTATCCGTTTCCGAGGGCTGCGTCATCATTGACTGCCGTGTCCAGTTTGATGTTTGCCGTGTTCAGTCCGTCTGCCGGTGTGAATGCTACCGTGAAGGGGAAGTCGTGATCGTTCATGGCTTTGTCATTGACAACTATCTTTGTTACTTCAAGATCATAGGTATGATACTGATCGGCTGCCAGGCTGTCTGCATTGACAAAGCCTTCCGACTTCGCCGCTGCTTCGGCATCGATGTCAACATCATTTGCGAAGCATACATAGCCGTAGATCTCATATCCGGCATCAGCGGCATCCTTGACATAAACATCCAGATAACGGATATGGTCTCCGTCTCCTTCCGTCAGGCCGGAAGCGGCGTAGGAAGGGGCTGTCTCGGTGATCTCGTATCTGTAAACGCCTGCGCCGTTCCATGATACATTCTCAAAGCTGATTTCAATGGGCTTTCTGTTGGCGGTTCCTTCCGCGGAGGTGTCCAGTTTCTCTTCGTTGGTCCAGGCGACCGAACCGGTGATCGCCGCGCCTGCAAGACCTGCTTTGACAGTCGCCTTTACGCCGGCGTAATCCGTGATCTCGTGTCCTCCTGCAGCGGGTTCAATCGAATAACGGTAGGTGACTGCCGGGGCATATACATCCGAACCGGCGGGATTGAACGCCGTGATTTCTTTGTAAAATGTGACGCTGCTTTCCTGTACTGCGGGCTGTCCGGTAAACTCTCCGATCACGCCGTTCTCACCGTTCATGTCAGCGGCCATTGCCGTCATGCTCATTCCAAGTGCCATCATACCAGCCAGTGCGAGTGTGCTGATTTTCCTGATCCTGTTTCTCATGTTGATCTCCTTTCGCGATATACTGTTTTTAGGCAGGGAGTGTTTCCTTCTTTGTGTCTCCCCTGTTTTTCTTTACGGTTAAAGGATAACAGCGCGCGCGTCACACCAACCGTCATCAGGGAAACATATTTTAATTGTTTTTGACTTTTTTCAAAGTTTTTGTATAAAAAAAACGCCGGTTCATCACCAGCGTTTTCTTCCACGGCTTCAGCCGTTCCGTTTTATCTCATCTTGCTGCGATTCTTCAGGGCCGTAAAGAGGATCAGGCATCCCGTCAGGATCATCCCGGCGATCAGCATCCACATAAAGGAATCACTCTCCATCGTCAGTCCCGTCGGGGCAGCCAGCAGCACTTCGTTTGTCAGCGCTGCAGAAGTATCTCCGTTCAGCGTAAAGGCAAACCAGCTGTTGTCATGGACCGTGACCGGGTATTTGCTGACCATGGCTGTCAGGGTGGTATTTGCTGCCGGTTCTTCCATGACAGTATAAGTACCCTGCGGCAGTCCACTGATCGTAATGCTGCTCCCGTGCTTCACAGTAAGGGCGAAGCTGCCGGTTCCGTCTGCTGCAGTCACAGTGACCGTTTCCGCGCCGTCCACGCCGCTGACGGTATATTCTCCCGCCTCCAGTGCCGGAGAGCTTACCGTAACGGTATATTCCCGCGCGGGATCCGCCGCGGACCCTTTCACGGTCTTGGTAACTGTCAGATCATAGCCTTTGTCCCTGTAGATCACGTAGATGGTCGGAGCCCCGCTGAACGCACTCCACACAGTACCGTTCGTGCTCCATTTCACCTGCGCGCCGTCCACCTTCAGCCGGAGCGTTTTATCCTCTGCAATCACATCCAGCGACGCAGTATCTGCAGCGCCTGCCGCACCGGCGCCGAGTCTGGCGAACCCGAGCGAAAGCGCTCTGGTGCCGTCCAGATCCGGCGGCAGCCGGAAGCTTCCGGTACCGCTGTTCGAGATCAGGAAGGGCTCCGTTCCGATTTCCAGCCGTTCATCCTGCATGACAGTCGTTCCGGCATTGACGGAAAATGTCTCTGCGCCGCTGCGTCTCAGCGGATCGATCTTCGTGAGCGTTCCGTTGGCGCCTTCCTGCATATATACAACGGTCGGCATCTGGCAGTAAACATAGAAGATCTCACTGCCTTCCGGCAGCAGGGTCTCTGTTCCGTTCACATACAGTGCATAATGACCGTCTTCCGACATCTTTTTGTAAGAAACAGACTGAATCTCTGTTCCCTCTGCCGTTATCTCCGCACCGTCTTCCGTCTCTTCCGTGGTGCCGAAGATGATACCGGCAAAACGATATCCTTCCGCTCCGGCAAACGGATCAACGGGCGTTTCCGCGCCAAGTTCCACAGTATTCCCGATCGGGATACTGACCGTATAATCAGCAGCATCTGTCTTGCGAAGTGTCTGGTCCCGGAGGACAAATCCGCCTCCGACAGCTTCCGCGACATGAACTGTGACCGCAGCCGGCGTATGTGTATTGGTAAATACCGCTTCCGCATCTGCGTTGTTTCCGTCCGCTGCATAGCTGTAAACATAATTGCTGACATGCGCCGCGCCGGTGCCGTCATGATCCGTAGTGAAATTGCGGTCGGAAGCATCCGCCTGCGTTACGGTCAGTGTCTGCACGGATTCCGTATAGGTGTAATCCCGGCAGTAATAGCTGCCGCTTCTGTAATAATCGCGGCTGACTGCATCCTGGCTCCTGACATGGAACAGTGCCGTCGTCTCGCTGCCGCCGTCGGCCAGTGTAAAGGAATGTTCGGAAACAGTCTTCGTCTCAAGGGATCCGCTCTGTGCAGGCGTGCCTGTCGACGCCAGTTTGTAAACATACTGCAGGCCGCTCCGGCTGCGTGTATATTGATCCGTTCTCGTATAGGTCGTCTCCGTCTGTGTTACAACCGCGCTGTAGGAGAATGTTTCAGCCATGTCAGAGGACAGGCCCTCTGTTTTTTCCTTTACTGTAACATTCAGCGGTCTGGATACGGACTGGTAATAAACAACATACAGACCGATCTCATAACCGGCGTTGTCCCAGCTTTCTCCGCCGTCCGTCGAACACCGGAAACCTCTCCAGGTATTTTTGATCCGGAGTTTCGGTCTGGCAGCAGCGCCTTCCGCATTCGCCGCACCGGTAAGAATATGCAGCGCACTTCCCGCAGAGGCATTCTTCTCTCCGACAGCATATGCATAATAAGTATACGAACCGGAGACGGGATAGCTGAAAGGAGCTGTCAGCTTTTCGTTCACCGCAAAGGTGCCCAGTTCATCCGTCGTAAGCGGCGCGGATGACTTCACATCCACATTGGTCAGCGTGCCGTTTGCATTCATCAGTTTATAGCCGACCGGCAGCGTTTCCTTTTCCCAGTAAACCAGATAGATCTCACTGCCGCTTGCCAGATCCTTCGTCTCGCCGCTTCCCGCATAAGTGACTGCCGCTTTCTGTGTCAGCGGATTGTAGCTCACAGCGGAAATGATGCTGTCTTCCGAAATCGCTGCCATGCTGCGGCTTGCAGCGGCAAAATATTCATACTTTTCCGGATCAACATTCGCATACGCTGCGGCATCCGTGATCCCTGCAAGGCTGACCGCCGGCGTACGGCTGTTTATCTGAAGGTTCTTTTTTACAAGCCAGGCGCTGTCTCTGTTCTTCAAAGTCTCTTCCGTAGCATCCACAGCATGCACAGGCACTTCGATCTTTCCCCAGAATCCGTACAGCGTCATCTCATCCATTACCGGCGCGTTAAAATCGTACGGACGGGCAACATCGCCGGAATCCGTGTAGCGCGTTTCGCTCCAGTAAAGGAACATATCTTCGTCGCCTGACGCCGGAGTTTTCAGAGGCGCGTCCACGGGGCAGCCGGCAATAACTTCCTTATAATACAGATCGTTCTCACGATCATAGACAAAACCGTCTTCCGTCCAGTCCCCGCCCCAGGATCCGTCTGTCTTGTTCCTGTCAAAATATACTTTCACTTTCCAGACGGCGTAGAGCGTGACAGGCTCCTTCGTATCCACATAATACTTTCCGCCCGGCGCGAACATCGTCTCTCCGCTTCCGTCCGGTTTTGTGTTCCAGCCGCAGAGCACGGCATTTTCCCTGACAAAGCCGGCGCCGGAGCTGAGGTACACCTCGCTGTTGTTCGCGAGGTTCGCAATCACAGCGGTCGTCTTTTCGTGCGAGGTGGAATACACAGCCTCTTCATCCGCCGGGGCGCCGTAATCCAGCGCATCCGCATCGATCGTTCCGCCGTTCGCATCGTAAACGATCTTCGCGGTGCCGACAACGGAATAGACCGCATCCAGCGTCAGGACCTGTTTGTTTCCTTCCTTTACCGCATACTTTGACTTGAATTCCAGCGCTTCGCCGGGATGGCAGATCGTGCCGTCTCCGCCGCGGACCGTCCATCCGACAAAGTTGTACTGATCGCTTCCGGACGCATCTGCCGTACGGGTGATGACAATATCCGAGCGGTCGGCATAATCCGAACCATCAAGGATCACGAACACTTCCTCATTGCTGTCTCCGCCGTCCAGGACGCCTTTGATCAGACGTCCGTCGGGCGCTGCGGCGACCGGATTATATCTAATATAATAAGTGCCCAGCTGCTTCCAGTGCAGGCGCAGCGTCATATCATGATCGATCCGGGTGCTGAAATTGTACAGCCGTTCCCCGGTTTCTTTCCCGTTCTCATCGTAGAGGACTTCATACCAGTTCGCGTAACGGTACGCGTCCTGGACATATTTGTAACTCACATTCAGATCCACGATGGCCGGATCACTGATATCCTCGGTGTAATACGCGGTACGTCCGGAGATGCTGTCTTCGCGTCCGTCCCAATCGCTGCCAAAGCCGTAGAACGCGCGGTCCCTGACGGCGTAATAGTACGTCCCATCAAGCGCTTCCACATAATTCCGGGTGGTATTTTCATATTCCGTGACCAGTTCGGAGGTACCGTACTGTTTCCAGAACCAGGTGGAATAGCCGCCGGTTTCCGGGAATGCGCCGCCGTTCGGGTCGATCTGAATCAGATACCATTCGGTATCCCAGCCGGCAAAAAGCTGAAGATTGTACGCCGGCATCCTGTTATAAAGCACCTTGCTTCCGGCTGTGGACGCGTCATATTCTTCCTGCGTAAAGAACACACGCGTGGAGCACGCGGAGTCCGCATACCATCCGTCGAACACGAAGCCCGGCAGGGTCGAAGAAGGTTTCCCGGGGACAAAGCCGGAAATATTCTGATTGAATTTTACATCGACAGGGGAAATGGGACTTCCGTCCACGACCACATTATGATTGGTCTGCGCGTCTGTGAAAGTGATGTTGTATGTTTCACGCTCATAGTACAGATAGTTCGTGTTTCCGGCGCCGATATCCGCGGAATAGCCGCCTCTGGAGGCGGAGTAAGCGAACGCGGGTTCCGCGTGGGAATATGTCCTGGTATAACCGGTGATCGGATGATACTCCTCATCGTAGGTGAGGAAGTTATAATCGTGCTTTACAGTCTTGTATAAGGTATACAGTTTTCCGTTAAAAGTCCGGGTGGTGCCGGTGCTTTCGGAATCATCTTCAATCTCCGTGTAATAGTAAATGGTCTTCTGGGTGCCGCGGCTTGAGCCGGTAAACGTCACATTCGCGTCAGGCATCGTTTCAATGGTCGAAAGAACGAACGGATATACTTTGGGAGTTCCGTTATCCGTCCAGGTGTATCCATTGTATGTGCGGCCGTTTGTGCCGACAATGGGGAAATAATCCTTGATCACCGTGCCGTAGAGCGCTTTGATCGTCTTGACCGTGCTGCCGCTCACCTTGAAGGTCAGGGTGCGCACATTCCTGTCATAATACACATTAAGGACAGTGGAGCCGTTTCCTTCGGCTGTTTTTGCGCTGTCACACCGGCTGTAAGAAAAGCCTGTATAGGCGCCGCTGCCGCCGAACTGCTTGTAGCTGTCTGCAACAGAAACTGTCGATCCGGTCTTCGCATTAAGCAGGAAGCTCTCAGCGAAATCATAATGTCTGTCTGCCGCTGCGAGATCGGGACCGTCGGTAACTTTCTGGCGCCAGACAACGACTGTATATTCAGAGGGCGCTTCGGTCCATTTTGCATAAACAGCGCTGTTCTGCGAAGGCACCAGTTTTCCGCCGACCCAGGACAGGCCCGCGATGCTGCCGAGATTCGTCCCGGTCATCAGTCTGCCGTTCGCATCGGAAATCTGTTTTGTGCACGCCTCATCGGCATACCAGCCGGCAAAGGTATAACCTCTGCGGACCGGCTTATAATCCGAAAAACTGCTCATTCCTTCGCCTTCATAGAAGAAAGCCGGGGAATAATAAGTCGCGCCGGAACCGGACGGTCCGGATATAAAGGTCAGCCAGTTGATATTCACGAATACGGGATAGAGATCCGTGTTTCCGGATATTGTAAGCGGACCGGAAAGGATCGGTGCATCTTCACGGACAGCTGTTTTCTCCGCATTAAGTCCGGATTCCGTCGTCCATCCGCGGAATGCCTTCACGGGAGCGGCAGCATTTTCATCCCCGCTGCTGTCCACGCTGCTGTCATAAGCCGCTTTCACATCATCGATCTCAACGGAAGCGCTTGCGGGATTCCCCGAAAGCTCACCGCGTCTGGTCACTGTCACCGGCCACGAACCGGAAAGGCCGTTGTACTGTTCATGGAAAATCACATAAGCATAATTCGAAAACCGGGCGTAGAGATGATACTCTTTCGTCGATGTCACGGCCGGGCGTTTATTAAAGTCAAATGCTTTTGCGGCAAGGGAGGGATGCTGAATGTCATAGACAGTATTTTCATCCGCGTACCAGCCGGCAAAGGTCGATTTTTCCACGCCGGGCACGGACGGAAGTCTCGGAATGACGAGCTGTTCCCCGTCCCGGATCACCTGTGTAAAGGTCGTATATCCTTCCACGTCCGTATAGATCCGGTATTCCGTGAAGGATGTCTGCGTTTCATCTGCGGGTACATAGAATTTATAGGTATGGAAGAAGGTATCCTCTGTCAGGACATAGACCGAGAATCCGGATGCTTCAAAGGTGACTTTCCCGTTTTTCACGGTAAAATCCTTCACCTCTTCGGCGGTTCCGTCATCTCTGATATGCCACAGCTTATAATCTGTACCCTTCCTGATACTGTCATTTTCAATCACAACGGTAATGGGATGCTCCGGCGCCGGCTGGAATTCTGTTCCGTCATTGCTGATCGTAATATCATACGCGGCAAGCGCAGCGTAGGTATCATCTTCGACAGTCCGTACGACCTGAAGATCGCTCGCGTCAACAGCGGAAGCTTCCGCCTCCTTCGGCATCATGCCGTCCAGCGCTACGGTTCCTGCCTCTCCCGCATCGGCGTAAAGAGTAAGGTGTTCCAGTCCGCTGTCCTCTGCCTGTTCTGCCTGTTCCTCTTCTTCGATAAGAACAGTACCGTCATTTACCGCCGGCTCCGTGTTCCCTTCTTCAATTCCGGCAAGACCGAAACGTCCGAAGCCGTCGGTCATAAAAGTAAGGACTGCGGAATTCTCCATTGCCTCTGCCGTGTACATGACCTGCCAGGCCTGTTCGGGGTCACCGGAAAAACTGACAAGGCAGATGCTGTCCGCAAATACGTCGGCAGCGGTATCCGTCATCTGATCGACCCTTATGGCAATCTCTGTTTCTGCTGCCGGTATTACTTCCTCTCCTCCGCATACGATGGAAATGTCCAGGAAGGCGGAAAAGGAAACAAACGCCGTACTGCTCCATCCGTATGCAGCGGCGGTCTCGCCAAGATAATACTCACGGCTGTCCCGGTCTGCGATCTCTGTGACCAGCAGTTCGGAACCTGCCGGGATCTCTGCTTCTTCGGGAATGACCGCACTGATCTCAAGCGCGGTATTATCCGCAGTGATAAAGCTTGTTGTGAGGGTGCCGGTCATCCATTCTTCCGCGATGAATTCTTCCGGATCCGGAATATCTGATTCATCGGAATCCTGATCGTTCTCCGGATCGCCGTTCTCTTCGAAACTGTTCTCCCAGCCATCGCTTTCTTCGGATCCGCCGCCGGTCTGACTGCCGTCTTCGGAATTGTTTTCCGCGGGAATGTATTCTGCCGGATCACTTTCGGCCATGCTGTTTTCTGCCGTGTCGTTCATGGCAGGGATGTATTCTTCGGTTTCTTCCGGCGTCTCTTCATTGCTTTCTTCGAAGCTGTTCTCCTCCGTGCTGTCATACTCTTCGGAAGATTCCGTATCGGACCAGGGCTCTTCTTCCTCTTCACCGTCCCCGGTATAGTCCCCGCTGTCTGCCGCAGGATCTGTGCCGGCATCATCAAACGATTCTCCGCTGTCGAAATCGGAACTATCGTCCTCATCCGCTGTATTTTCCGGATCAGTCTGCGCAGTACCTGCCGTCACAGTTCCCGATATTGCTTCCGCGGCCTCCGTACCGGATTCAGCGCGCACGCAAACAGCGGCGCCAAAAACACTGTTTGCCGCCAGTCCCACAGCCAGCAGAGCTGCCAGGATCCTGATATATAATTTTTTCGGGAATCTGTTTTCCGCGTTTTTGTTATCCCTGATCTTTTTCATTCTTCTTCCCTCTGTTATGGCATAAATCACATTTTCTCTGTCTTATCCTTACATTTTAAATGGTAACAGATAAGCCATAACACAAAGCGTCAAAGATTATTGTCTTTTTGCATTTTCATTGATTTTCTTATACCGAAAAGGCGGCTCTTTCGGGCCGTCTTCCCGGTTGATCCTTTTCACTCCTGCCATCCTGCGCTATCTCATACTGCCGCGTCGGCTTCCGTGAGCACATTATTGCGCAATAAGACACAATAAGCAGGAAATAATCCCAAAATAATATACCATTATATGTCCAACAAATGTCCAACAAAAAATTCGTTTTTTTTTGCATATTTTTTCTGTGCAAAAAACCTGTGGGGTATCATCCCTTTTCATGATACCCCGCAGGCTGTCTCATCTTCCGTCCAGGGAAAAAATCGCTGTTTTTGTAAGCTTTTTTCCCGGTCTGCGTCATTTCCATTCCGGTACTTTCGGCACCTCTTCTTCCGGGATCTCCTCATAAATGGCATTTTCCATCATATGCACCATCTCCCAGACCGAACGGAAATTGAGCTTGATATTCTTTTCGGCCCATGTGATCTGTCCCTGCCAGGTGCTGTTCTGCCTGTGCTGCACCCGCACGATAAAGGTCTGCTGCTGTCCGTGCTTTTCCAGTAATTCTTCGTCTGTCATGTGCTTCTCCTTATATTCAGTCTGCATTTCATCTCTTTTTACGAACACCCTCGGCCTGTCCCCGCGTCGGGGTAACTGCAGGCCGTCAAATACCTTCTCCATCTGTGACAGCATGCTCTTCATGCTGCCGAATCGCACCGGCTCCTTGCTGTAACGATGCCAGAAACGGCCGTAAAAGCCGGCCTTACTGACGCCATCCACGCCGATCACGATCCCGTTAACTGCCCCGATATACAGATTATTCGCCATCAGATCACCGTCCCGTCTCTCGTCAGGATCACGCTGTTCACGAAGAATTCCACATCCGCGCGCTGTGTCCCCGCCAGGAAATGGCGGTTGATACGTTTCTGGACGATCACGCAGTCTTCCCGTGTCGTATTCAGAAGCAGTGTCAGATACTGTCCTTTACCGTACCGGCAGACCACGTCTGAACGGCGGACCGCGTGGCAGATCGCATCGCCGAGTTTCTCGGACAGCTTATCCAGCGCCGGGATATCCCGCATCGGGTTCCCGTCGCGGTCCATGATCGTGCAGAGCATGATATAGATCGACTGGCCGCCGCGCTCGAGCATGCGCTCGATCATCCGGTAAACACCCCGGAATACCGGGTAGGAGCAGATATAGCCGCCGGGCATATCCTCGTGCGCGCCGCTTAAGGAGTCCTGGATCTCATCCAGCAGCGCGTACTGATGCTCCATCTGATTGCCCAGGCGCTCCAGAAGTTCCACGGAAGTAAAGGACGGTTTGAAGCCCATTTCCTCCATATAGGTCTTCTCGGTGTTTTCATACAGCTTCCGGGCTTCTTCATCGCGGCCCATCGCAATGAGCGCTTCCATGGAGATGGCTTCCCACTCCATCAGCGGCTGCACCATCGCCGCATGCTTCCCGAGCGCATAGAGCTGGTTGTAATCCTTGTTCATGCGCAGCAGCACTGCTGCATTGTGCACGCAGCGGTCGAACATCTCCCGGTAATGTCTGTCCTCCTGCGCCACCCAGATCATATGCGTCTGCAGCGGAAGGAACTCTCCGGTATAGATCTCCGCTGCCTGCAGATAAAGCTTCAGGCGGATATCCGGATCTTTCTCCTCCTCCGCTTCATGGAATATCTTTTCAAACTCCCAGGCGTCCACCACTACCGGGATTTCCTTCGTCCAGTAGTAGCGCCCCGCATGGCTTTCGATGAAAGACACCGCAGGCAGCCCTTCTTTGGTAAGCTTTTTCTTTGTATTATAGATAATGGTACGCAGTCCGTGAGAAGCATCCTCTATATCCCGGCCTTCAAAAAGCGCTTCCAGCAGCTGCGAACGGGGAAATCCCTTCTCGCCGCTGTGAACGACCGCTTCCAGGAGTCTGACATTCTGTGAATCTCTCTCCTTCGGACCGTTCAGTACCGTTTTTCCGTTCCATGTCATGGTAAAGCCGCCCAGCGTCTCCACATAGAACACATTTTCCTTCCGGTCTTTTTTGCTGATCATTTCCGGTGTTTCCCTTCTTTGTGCGGGCAGGGGTAAAGCGGCTGTTCACCATCCGCCTCGTCTCCTGCTCACGCTTTCGGCTGCTCTTTCATATTATAGATCCTGCAGCCGTTGCGTCCGGCTTCCTTCACTTTATAAAGTGCCGAATCTGCATCCTTGAAAATATCGCCCTGCGCCTCTTCCCTGTCGGAAAATGCCACGCCCACGGAAAGCGATACCGGCGGCAGATCATCCTTCGGATTCTGCAGGCTCGTATTGATCTGCGTCATCTTGTTCAGGACGAGCTGGCTCATGGAACTGTTGACACGCGTCATGATGACCGCGAATTCGTCGCCGCCAAGTCTGCAGATGATATCGACGGAACGGAATGCATGCTTTAAGAGTTCCGCAACACGTTTCAGTACGCGGTCGCCCACGGCATGTCCGTATGTGTCGTTCACTTCCTTGAAGTAGTCGACATCGATCAGAATGAGTGCGATATGCGCCGTATCCACGCTCTCCATCAGCATGTCATACGCGCCGCGGTTGAACAGACCGGTCAGCGCATCATGGGATGCCGCATGGCTCAGCTTCTCTCTTGCTTCCACATTTTCCTTCAGGATCGCATTGTAGGTCCTTGCGACGAAACGCATCTCCTCCGCGCCTACCGGCTCCATGGGCTTCTGACCGCGCATCATTTCCACCATCTTCGTAAGCGGCTTGCGGATCTGCCGGCTGACAAAGATGACCATGGTGAGCACGATCAGCAGGAACAGGATCGTCAGTGCAGTCTGGAGGTTCGTGAAGATCGACATCCGGGCGGATGCCGCCTCCAGCTCATGGCTGGAATCGCGGATCAGCCGCTGGGTGCATTCATTGACATTTTCGCGGATCCTGTCCTTGGCGTGCATGTAGTTGTTGTCAAAGACCAGATTCTGCGCCCGGTGCATCATCTCATCCGGCGTAAGCGCCAGCTCTTCCGGCGCGAGCTCCACATCTGCAAGCACAGGCGGGATGGCGTTATCATACTCTCCGGCCGCCAGCGTCAGCCGCATCGCGTGATATTCGGTCTTCAGAAGTTCATTTGAGAGCGTCAGCGCCGTGTTCAGGCTGTCGAGCGCACTCTTATCGCGCCCTTCCAGCAGTTCCTCCATTTCCTCCACCGCACGGTCTCTGGTACGCGTGACTTCGACTTCCTCGAAGAAATCGTTCAGATAGCTTTCTTCTCCGGTGACAACGAAGCAGCGCACCCGGTCGGTCAGATAATCGGAACCCGCTTCCATGTTGGAGGCGGCGAACTGCGCAGCGATGTAGCGGTCGCTGGCCTGTTCCATATGCCGGTAGCCTCTCGCGACAAAAAGATCCGAGACGAAAAGCGCCAGCGCAACGATCAGTGCGACAATGATAAAAAATGTATTGGCCGTGCGCAGATGCAGCCCGCCGTGGTTTTCCTGTATATCGAAATCCGCCGCCTCGGCCTTCCTGCCGGCATCTTTCTTCTCGTTGACGATCTGCGCTTCGATCTTCTTTACGGCATCGTCGACGCCCTTTTGCTGTTCGGCTTTTTCAACTTCCTTGCGCTGCAGGATGAACGGCTCGAAATCCTTCGCCGGCACCGGTTTCGAGAAGAAATATCCCTGTACGAAATCGCACTTCAGCTTCTTCAGGGCGCTCAGCTCCGCCTCGGTCTCCACGCCTTCTGCGATCACGGGCACATGCAGATAATCCGCGATCTCCATGATCACCTCGACCATGC
>CAMOZZ010000023.1 GCA_946631165.1 uncultured Lachnospiraceae bacterium
AGGTTTGATACACATGATGACACCGATGATGCAGCATTATCTGGATACAAAGAAAGAGTATCCGGACTGCATTCTGTTTTACAGACTAGGCGACTTCTATGAGATGTTTTATGAGGACGCTGTGACGGTCTCCAGAGAGCTTGAACTGACGCTTACGGGAAAAGATTGCGGAATGCCGGAACGTGCTCCCATGTGCGGCGTACCGCACCATGCTGCGGATGTTTATATAAACAAGCTTGTGGAGAAAGGCTTCAAAGTCGCCATTGCAGAGCAGACAGAAGATCCAAAACAGGCCAAAGGGCTCGTCCGGCGGGAAGTCGTGAGGATCGTAACGCCCGGCACGAATATGTCCCCGCAGGCGCTCGAAGAAGGCAGGAACAACTATATCATGTGCATAGCAGCGCAGGATAAGGAATTCGGTCTTACCGCGGCGGATATTTCCACGGGGGAATTTTTTGCTGCAGAAGTTTCGTCTGTCAGCGAATTGTTCGATGAGATCTATAAATTCATGCCCTCCGAGATCATAGTCAATGAAGCATTCATGATCCGCGGTATCGACACGGATGAACTGAAGAACCGGTATCACATGATGATCTCCGTGCTGCCGGCATCGTATTTTAAGGAAGCAGACTGTGTGAAACGTCTCTGCAGTCATTTTGACGTCTATTCCTATGAAAGCCTCGGTTTTAAAGACCGTCATGCAGCAGGTCTCGCTGCGGGCGCCATGCTTATCTATCTGGACGAGACCCAGAAGATCTCCCTGACGCACATAACCGGCGTCAGCCTGTATGACCGCGGGAAGTACATGATCATCGATACTTCCACGAGACGAAATCTGGAACTGACAGAGACGCTCCGGGAGAAGAAGAAACACGGCACGCTGCTGTGGGTGCTGGACAGAACGAGAACGGCCATGGGGGCGAGACTCCTGCGAACCGTTATCGAACAGCCGCTTCTGAAAAAGGAGGAGATCATCTGCAGACAGGACGCTGTCCAGAATCTTCTGGAAGATCTGATAACCCGTGAAGAATTAAGGGAATATCTTGCTCCTGTCTATGATCTGGAAAGACTGATGGGCAGGATCACTTTCCACACTGCCGGTCCCAGGGACCTGATCGCTTTTAAGACATCCCTGGAAATGCTGCCGCATATCAAGGCACTGCTGAAAGGATTCGATTGCGATCTTCTGGCAGAACTGCAGGAAGATATGGACGGCCTGGAGGATATCTGCACACTGATCGGTGCAGCGATCAATGACGATCCGCCGCTTTCCTCCAAAGAAGGCGGGATCATTAAACCGGGATATTCCGAAGAGGCGGACAGGCTCCGGGAAGCGAAGACGGAAGGCAATGTCTGGCTGAAGGAACTGGAAGAGACCGAAAAAGAAAGGACCGGGATCAAGAACCTCCGGATCAAATACAACAGAGTCTTCGGGTATTATCTGGAAGTCACCAATTCCTTTAAGGATATGGTGCCGGAGGATTATATCCGGAAGCAGACACTGACTAACGCTGAAAGATATACGACGCCCCGACTGAAGGAACTCGAATCCGTCATCCTCGGAGCGGACGAAAAGCTTACCGCGCTGGAATATGATATTTTCTGTCAGATCAGGGATCATATTTCCGGACAGGTCGCACGTGTACAGAAGACAGCGCATTCCGTCGCCATGCTGGACGTCCTGCTGTCACTGGCGCATGCCGCGGAACATGAACATTTTGTCCGGCCGAAGATCAACGACAGGGGAAGCATCAGCATTATCGGCGGCAGGCATCCTGTTGTCGAGAAAATGATGAAGGACGAGCCGTTCGTTCCCAACGATACAAAACTGGATCTGAAAGATCACCGGATCGCGGTGATCACCGGTCCGAATATGGCCGGAAAATCCACGTATATGCGGCAGACGGCGCTGATCGTCCTCATGGCGCAGACCGGTTCCTTTGTCCCTGCTGAGAAAGCGGATATCGGAATCTGCGACCGCATCTTCACCCGCGTCGGTGCATCGGATGATCTTGCATCCGGGCAGAGCACGTTTATGGTGGAAATGACGGAAGTCGCGAATATTCTGCGGAACGCTACCAGGAATTCACTCCTGATCCTGGATGAGATCGGAAGAGGCACCAGTACATTTGACGGTCTCGCGATCGCATGGGCAGTTGTGGAGCATATCAGCCAGCCGAAGCTGATCGGGGCGAAAACGCTTTTTGCAACGCATTATCATGAACTGACCGAACTGGAAGGGCATCTGCCCGGCGTGAATAATTACTGCATTGCCGTAAAGGAACAGGGAGATACGATCGTATTCTTAAGAAAGATCGTTGCCGGCGGTGCAGATAAGAGCTACGGTATCCAGGTCGCAAAGCTGGCCGGTGTTCCTGTCCAGGTCATTGAGAGAGCAAAGGAACTCGTAGCCGAACTGTCGGACGCGGATATCTCGGCGCGTGCCAGAGAGGTAGCGGAAACAGGCGCCCCGGACAGAAAGAAGCATGTTCCGAAGCCTGATTATGTGGACCGGAACCAGCTTTCCCTGTTCGATACGAACAGCGATGATGAGATCCTGAAGGAGATCGACGAACTGGAACTTTCCACAATGACGCCGATCGATGCGCTGAATACGCTGTATTCACTGCAGGCAAAGAGAAAGAACAGATGGCAGGGATAAAACGGAGGCATCATGCAGAAGATACATATCCTTGATCAGGATACGATCAACCAGATCGCGGCCGGAGAAGTCATTGAACGGCCTTCGTCCGTGGTGAAGGAACTGACGGAAAATGCGATCGACGCCGGCGCATCTGCGGTCACAGTCGAGATCCGGGACGGCGGAAAGGCGCTGATCCGCGTTACGGATAACGGAAGCGGTTTTGATCCGGCAGATATCCGGACGGCTTTCATGCCGCATGCAACAAGCAAGATCAGAACTGCAGAAGATCTTTTCTCGGTGGGTTCCCTTGGATTCCGGGGAGAAGCGCTGCCTTCCGTCGCTTCCGTTTCCAAAACGGAACTGATCACCAGGACGGGGGAGAACATTACCGGGATCCGGTATATCAATGAAGGCGGAACAGAAAAGGAGTTTTCGGAGGTCGGCGCGCCGGAAGGCACGACGATCATTATCCGGGAACTGTTCTACAATACGCCGGCCAGAAAGAAATTCCTGAAAAAAGGGATGACGGAAGCATCCAATGTCTGCACGATGATGGAAAGGCTGGCGCTTTCGCATCCGTCCGTAGCCATGCGGCTTATTGTCGATGACAGGGTTCGGCTTAACACGCCCGGCAGCGGCAGGCTGAAGGACCTGGTCTATTCTGTCTACGGGAAGGATGCCGCCGCCTCCATGATTCCCGTGAACGGAACCTGGTCCGGTGTGGAGATCACCGGATTTACCGCCAAACCGGAGTACAGCCGTGCCAACCGGACTTCAGAAATCTATTTCGTCAATAACAGATTCGTGAAAAACCCTGTGATCGGGAAAGCCATAGAAAACGCCTATCAGGGATTCCTTATGCAGCACAGATATCCTGTCTGCATCCTTTTCCTGCAATTCAGCCCGGGTTCTGTTGATGTAAATGTGCATCCTGCTAAACTGGAGATCCGGTTTTCCGATGAAGATCTGGCTTACCAGGCTGTCTATGAAGCTGTAAGGGAAGCACTTTCCTCCGTAGAACTGATCAAACGGCAGCAGCTTGTCAGGGAACTGCAGGAAGAAAGCCGCCGGGAAGAGGGAACGGAACCTTTCTTTGCGGAAAGAAGACCGGTCTATTCTGCTGCCGGCAGAACGTCTGAAAAGACAGAAGAAGGGAATGTTCCTGCCGAAAGAGAGGAACAGGAGATTCCTCCGGTTCGGAGTGAAGCGCTTTCCGGCACAGGGAAAACCGGGACATCGCGTCCGTTCAGAAAAGAACTGTCTACTTTTGAACTTCTGATGAAAGAATGGGAGAAGGACGAAAAGCAGGCAGAACATATTGCTGCAGAGGAAATACCTGCAGTGGCTGAGAAGGGAGTGCAGGAAGAAAGTCATCCCCCGGTCCCAAAAAACGACGTGCTTCTTTCCGGAACGCAGGAGAGGCTTTTTACCGAGGAGACCAGAAAAAACTACCGCGTGATCGGTCAGCTTTTTGATACCTACTGGCTGTTCGAATATAATGACACGTTCCTGATGATGGACCAGCATGCCGCGCATGAAAAAGTCCTGTACGAGAAGAATCTTGCTGCATTCCGGAAAAAGGAATTCACTTCACAGATGCTCATGCCTCCGTTCGAACCGGAGCTCGGCGTAAAGGAAATGCAGATGTTCTCGGAACATATTAAAGCGTTCAGACAGCTGGGATTTGAATTCGGAAATGCGGACGGGAGACTGCAGGTCACAGCGGTTCCCGGCAATGTTCTAGGCCTTTCCTGGCAGGAAGTTTTTAAAGAATTGCTGGATTCCGTTTCCGGTGAAACGGGACATGAGCAGGTGCACATTCTGGAAGAAAAACTGGCCCTGATGTCATGCAAAGCAGCGATCAAGGGAAATTACACCATCAGTAATGCCGAGATCAACACGCTGCTGGATGAACTGCTGCAGCTGGATAATCCGTATATGTGCCCGCACGGCAGACCGACATTGATCTCCATGTCGAAATATGAGATTGAGAAGAGATTTTCAAGGATCGTTTAGATTATGATGACAGAAAACCAACCGGGTGCAATTAAAAAGCCGCTCCTTATTCTTGCCGGACCCACCGCAGTGGGAAAGACGGAATGTTCGCTTCTGCTGGCCGAAAAGCTGGGCGGAGAGATCATCAGCGCCGATTCCATGCAGGTTTATAAGGGAATGGATATCGGTACAGCCAAAGCGCTTCCGGAGGAAAGAGTACGTGTCAGACATCATCTGATCGATCTGTGCGATCCGACAGAAGAGTGCAATGTCGTCCGTTACAAGGAAGAGGCTTCTGCCGCCATTGATGATATCTGTTCGCGCGGGAAGATCCCGATCCTGACAGGCGGAACCGGGTTTTATATCCAGGCCGTCCTGAAGGATACGGATTTCACGGAAAATGCCAGCAACCGGGCTTACCGGGAGATGCTGGAAGAGACGGAACAGGAACAACCGGGAAGTCTGTATAAAATGCTCCTTGAAGCAGACCCGAAAGCAGCGCTGGAGATCCATCCGAATAATATAAAACGTGTTGTCAGGGCGCTGGAATTTTTTCATGCATCCGGAGAATGCATCTCTGATCATAATGCGCGCGAAAAGGAGAGACAGTCCCCTTATGATTATCTCTTTATCGTACTGGACAGAGACCGGGAAGCGCTTTACCGCCGCATAGACCAGCGCGTAGATCAGATGCTTGAAGAAGGGCTGTATGAAGAAACACTGCAGCTGCGGGCCGCCGGATGCACGCGGAATATGGTCTCGATGCAGGGGCTCGGATACAAAGAGATGCTGGCTTATATAGACGGAGAAACGTCTTATGAAGAGACCGTCCGTCTTATAAAAAGAAACACAAGACATTATGCGAAACGTCAGCTGACATGGTTCAAACGGATACTGGATACCATCTGGCTTGATTGCGCCGGCTGGGAGAATGCTGCATCTCTGAGTGATCATATCATTACCCTCTGGAATAACAGACAAAATAAGCAGGAGTAATTCTTTCCATGGATCGATATAAAGATAATATAGAGGACATGCTTTGCGCTTCCTATATGGAATCCGGCATCTCAGAACCGGTGTACAGACTCGGGCAGGAAGTACTTGCTTCCCTGAAAGACAGATTCGATGAGATCGACAGGATCGCTGAATTCAACCAGCTTAAAGTCCTTTCAGCCATGCGGAAGAACCGTGTGTCCGAAAGCCATTTTCAGGCTACGACCGGCTACGGCTATAACGATCTTGGCAGAGATACGCTGGAGTCTGTCTATGCAGATACATTCCATACGGAAGATGCGCTTGTCAGGATGCAGATCACATGCGGTACGCATGCGCTGAACCTTGCACTTTCCGCAAACCTCCGGCCCGGCGATCATCTGATCTCCCCGGTCGGCAGTCCTTATGACACGCTTGAAGAAGTGATCGGAATCAGGGAATCGGAGGGTTCCCTTGCGGAATACGGCGTGTCCTATTCTCAGGTGGAACTGACACCGGAAGGCGGCTTTGATTATGAAGCAATCAGAGCCGCGGTCAGACCGGAAACGAAGATGGCGACCATACAGCGTTCCTGCGGGTATTCTTCCAGAAAGACCTTTTCCCCGGCAGAGATCGGAAAACTGATCGCTTTCCTGAAGGGGGTAAAACCGGACATTATCTGTATGGTGGACAACTGCTACGGGGAGTTTACGGACACTGTTGAACCTTCGGATTTCAGCGCGGATATGATCGTCGGTTCCCTGATCAAGAATCCGGGCGGCGGACTTGCTCCTGCCGGCGGCTATATCTGCGGCACACATGCATGTGTGGAAAGAGTCGCCAAAAGACTCACTTCACCGGGACTCGGTAGAGAAGTGGGTGCCAATCTGGGCATTAATCCTGCTTTCTATCAGGGATTTTTCCTTGCGCCGACAGTGACCGCCTCTGCTGAAAAAGGCGCCATCTTTGCAGCAGCCATGTATGAAAGACTTGGTTTTAAGGTGCACCCGGCTTCGGCAGCACAGCGGTTTGACATCATTCAGTCCGTGGAGCTTGGCAGCGCGGAAGCGCTGAAGGCATTCTGCCTGGGGATCCAGGCAGCTGCGCCGGTGGATTCCTATCTGACACCGGAACCCTGGGATATGCCCGGCTATGATGACCAGGTGATCATGGCGGCCGGGGCATTCGTCTCCGGTTCTTCGATCGAACTTTCCGCCGACGGTCCGCTGCGGCCGCCGTATTCTGTATTCTTCCAGGGCGGAATTACATGGCAGCATGCGAAATACGGTATCCTGATGTCTGTTCAAAAATTAGTGGACGCAGGTGCTGCCATTGTGGTAAGATAGCATCTATAAATCATCCGACGGGGTCACGGGGGGAGAGCGCGGAGGATGCTTTATGATCGAAAACAGAAACACCATGAAAGACCTTCCGGCATCGGAAAGACCGTATGAAAAATGCATGTCTTTCGGCCCTGAGGTCTTAAGCGATGCGGAACTTCTGGCAGTTATCCTGAAAAGCGGGGTGCCCGGCACTAGTGCAAGAAAGCTTGCCGAGCTTGTTCTTGCCAGACTTGCACCGCTCGGCGGACTTCCCGCCCTGAAGAACATTTCAGTCGATGAACTGACGGAATTGTCCGGGATCGGCAGGATCAAAGCAGTACAGCTGCAGTGTATAGGCGAACTGGGAATGCGCATCTCCAGAGCGTCGATGCATGCTTCTGTCCGGCTGACTTCTCCCGCATCTATTTCCGATTATTTTATGGAAGAAATGCGGACGCTTGACCATGAAGTCGTAAAGGCTGCCTATTTTGACAGCAAAGGCGGATACATTACTTCGAAAGATCTGAGCAGGGGGACTGTTTCAAGATCTGTTATTTCACCAAGGGAATTCTTTATTGAAGCACTGAAGCACAGAGCTGTCTATACCGTAATCCTGCACAATCATCCAAGCGGGGATCCGGCGCCCAGCACCGAAGATCTGGAGCTGACCCTTCAGCTTGTCCGTGCCGGCAGACTTCTGCAGATCCCGGTCTATGACCATATAATCATTGGCGATCATTGTTATACCAGTTTTCTGGAATGCGGGTATATGAACGATGATTTCGCTTTTTGAGGATATACTGAATGAAAAAGAAAAAACGGCCGAGCATTCAGCCAAAACATATATTTACATTTCTGGCAGCGCTGTGCATTGTGCTGATCATTGCCACCTCTGTTTCAAACGGCGGCAATATCCTGCGCGGCGGCTTCAACACGCTCCTCATGCCGATGCAGAAAGGCTTTAACCTTGTCGGCGGAGGTATTTTTAACCGTGCCGACAATCTCATCCATCTTCATAATGTCGAGAAGGAGAACGAACAGCTGAAGGACGAGCTGGCTGAGCTGAAGGAGCAGAATACACGCTATCAGCTGGAGCTTACCGAACTCGCCGAATACAGGAGTCTCCTGATGCTTGCCGAGCAGTATCCCGATTATGAAACGGTAGGCGCCCACATTATCGGCAAGAATTCCGACAACTGGTATAAAACGATTATGGTCGACAAGGGATCCAGGGACGGCATCGCCGTTGACATGAATGTGATCGCGGACGGCGGTCTCGTTGGAATCGTCACCTCAGTCACGCCCGCCACTGCTACCATAAGCACGATCATTAATGACAACAGAAATGTCGGCGCCATGGCGCTCAATTCGAAGGATGCCTGTATTGTTACAGGCGATCTTTCCCTGTATGAAAAAGGGCTGCTTTCCCTTTCCAGGATCGCCAAGGATGACGATATCAACAACGATGACAAGATCGTTACCTCCAACACAAGTACGATGTATATGCCGGGGATCCTGATCGGTTATGCGTCTGAACTGACTGTAGACCCCAATAATCTGACAAAATCCGGGTATCTGATCCCGGTCGTGGATTTTACGCATCTTGATTCCGTTCTGATCATCACCAGTGTGAAGGAAGGAAGCAGCGGCGGTACAGAGGAGACAGCACCGGAGGATGCAGAGGGAGAGACTGCGGCGGAAACAACAACGGAAGCAGCAGCGGAGGAAGCAGGACAATGAAAAGAGTGCTCTCGTATGCGGGGATCATTCTTCTTGCATTCCTGCTCCAGAATAATGTGTTTGCCGTCTGCCCGATCATTGACGCCACGCCGAATATCCTGCTCATCCTTACCTTCTCGATCGGTTTCATCAAAGGGACAAAAGAAGGTATGACGGTGGGATTTTTCTGCGGGCTCCTGATGGATTTTGCTTTTGGTTCGATCATAGGATACTATGCGCTGATCTATCTGGTGGTAGGTTACATAACCGGAATGATCGGACAGATGTTCTATATCGAATTTCTGAACATGCCGCTTCTGCTGTGCGTGCTCAGTGATTTTATTTACAATATGTATATTTATACTTTCGGGTTTCTGATCCGCGGCAGGACTGCGCTTGGCGCTTACATGACACAGGTGATCCTGCCGGAAGTGGTTTATACAGCCCTTCTCACGCTTCTTGTCTATCCGCTTGTACTGAAGCTTGACGAAAGGCTTTCCGCTTCCGAAAAGAGGAGTGCGAAGAGATTTGTTTAGAGATATACTTGAAATAATCATTTATCACATGAAACGGATTGCCCGGTCGAGACTGCTCCCGATCAGCATTCTGTTTTTTGTCATGTTCGGTATTCTGACCGTAAGACTTTTTCAGCTTCAGATCCTGGAAGGAGAGGAAGCGCAGGAGAGATATACGCAGACGACCAAAAAGACGATCAGCGTAGCCAGCACAAGAGGCAATATCTATGACCGGAACGGAGAACTGCTGGCTTACAACAAACTTGTTTATGCGGTCACGGTGACTGATAACGGGGATTACAGGAACGGGTATGAAAAGAACGTTATGCTGATCAGGCTGCTTGATATCCTGAGATCGCATAATGAATCGATCCTTTCTTATGTCCCGATCATCAGGACACCGGAGGGAAAGTACAGCTTTACGACAGAGGGAAAATCCAGACTACGTTTCTTAAGGGATATGTACGGCCTTCCCACCACGGATGATTTTACAGAACAGAAACCTTCTGATATCACTGCCGAAGAAGCCGTTGCGTATATGAAGGACAGATACGGCGTCGGGAAGTATTCCTCCAAAGAAGGAGACACTTACGAGATCTCTGACGAGTATGCGTTTTATATCGTCAATATCAGATACGCCATGTCGCTGAACAGCTATCAGAAGTATGTTCCCACCACGGTGGCGCAGGATATCTCCACGGAGACCATGCAGGATATTCTGGAGCATTCCACCCAGATGCTCGGCGTGGCTGTAGAGGATTATTCGGTCAGGGAATATCCTGACAGCGTCTGTTTTTCCCATATCATCGGCTACACCGGAAAGGCGTCGGCGGAAGAAATCGATGTCCTTAATGAAGATGGCGGAGGGTATGCTAACGGAGATGTTATCGGAAAGACCGGCATAGAGAATTTCGCCGAAAAACAGCTGCAGGGCATCAAGGGTGAACGTGTTATGTACGTCGACAGTGTCGGCCACATACAGTCTGTCGAGAGTGAAACGCCGTCCCAGACCGGCTGTGATGTTTATCTGACCATTGACGCAGATCTCCAGAAGGGACTTTATCATCTGATCGAGCAGAACCTTGCCGGCATCATCCTTGATAAGCTGGAGCCGGGGGATGTCACCATTCTCCCGACAATGAGGAGCTCTGAAAGGAAAATCAGCGTAAAAGATGTTTATTTTCAGATGATCAATAATAACGTTCTGGATTTCCTGTCTTTTGCAGACGAGGACGCAAGCCCTGCCGAATCCAGAATATATGCTTCTTTTCAGGACGAACTGGCAGCAGTCGTGCAGCAGATGCGTACGGAACTCACTTCTTCCTCGCCGCTGCCTTACAATAAACTTTCCGAAGATATGCAGGCCTACATGACCTATGCGCATACCGCCATGGAATACAGCGGTCTGCTTCTGGAAGACAGGATCGATCCCACAGATGAGATTTACCTGGCTTATCATAAGGATGAGACCATGAGTCTGGCCGAGTTCCTGAAATACGCCATTTCAAAATCCTGGATCGATGTCACAAAACTGGGGCTGTCGGACAGATATGCAAGCGCCGATGATACGTATAATGCCCTTGTTGAAAAAACGCTGGATCTTCTCCTGACAGACAGGGATTTCAGCAAACGGATCTATCAGATCCTGGTTGATTCGGGCCGGATCGCGCCCTGTGATATCTGTCTCGCGCTGTTCGATCAGGGCGTGCTGAAGGAAGACCAGGAGAGCTATGCGCAGCTGCAGTCCGGCGACGGAAGCACTGCCTACAGGTTCATGCGTGAGAAGATCCGCAAACTGGAGATCACGCCTGCGCAGATGGCGCTTGATCCCTGCACCGGCGCAGTGACCATTGTGGATACAAAAACGGGAGAAGTCCTGGCTATGGTTTCCTATCCCGGCTATGACAACAACAGGATCTCAGATCCTTCCTATTACTTTGCATTGTCAGAAGATCTGTCGCACCCGCTGTACAGTTCCGCCACGCAGACCAGGACGGCACCCGGTTCTTCCTTCAAGCTTGTTTCCACCATGGCCGGCATGGAAGAGGGCGTGATCACCGCAAATACTTCCATTGACTGTGAAGGTATTTTCGAAAAGCAGGGCCTGCATCTGAAGTGTACCGGCACCCACGGAAACATCAGCACGATCGAAGCCATCCAGAAATCCTGCAACTCATTCTTCTCCGAGGTCGGATACAGGCTGAGCTGTGATGAATCGGATACCTACATTGAATCGAAGGGCGTCAACATGATCCAGAAATACGCTTCCATGGTTGGTCTGAACGAGAAGACCGGCGTGGAAGTGGCTGAATCCGAACCCAAAGTCTCAGATACGGCTCCCGTGCCTTCTGCGATCGGACAGGGTACGCATAACTATTCAAATGTGCAGCTGGCCAGATATGCGACCGTCATGGCAACAAGCGGGACCGTATACAATTTTACGGTTCTTGACAGGATCACCGATATCAACGGGAAGACTACGGAAGAGTTTTCTCCCGAAGTGATCAATCAGATCAACATTGCTTCGGAAACCTGGAATACGATCCATACGGGAATGGCGAGAGTGGTCAGATACGAGCACAGGGAAGAATTCCTGCAGGATCTGAATATAGCCGGAAAAACCGGTACCGCGGAAGAAAACAAGATGCGTCCGAACCATGCAACCTTTGTTGGGTATGCGCCTTTTGATGATCCGCAGTTCGCGATCGCCGCTACGATCCCGAACGGTTTCTCGTCTACCTATTCATGCAGACTGGCAAATGCTTCCATGGAATATGTGTTCGGGAAGAATTCCCTTGAGAACATTATTGAATCCGGCGCCGCGATCTTCCAGGGTTCGATCTCGGATGAGTAACTGCGTTGAAGCATAAATCTATAAGACAGGTAAAGAAATGTTTGCTTTTGAAAAATACAAAAGAAAAAACATAAACTATCAGATCATTCTGTGCGTGGCAGCGCTGTCCGTGATCGGCGCGCTGATCCTTCATTCTGCCATGGCCAATGATCTTGACAGGGATTCCGCCATGATGAAGCAGATCATGGGCCTTTCCGCCGGATTTGTCATCATGGCCTTCCTGATGATTGTGGATTATCATTTCGTGCTGAAATTTGCCCCAGTCATCATGCTTGTGAACGTCGTCCTTCTGGGACTTGTCCTTACCAGCCTCGGCGTTACGGTAAACGGTGCGACAAGATGGCTGGAATTCGGGATCCGCATCCAGCCTTCGGAATTTGCCAAGATCTTTCTGATCCTGATGCTGGCCTGGTTCTACGGCAAGAATGAATTCCGGATCAACCGGTTCTGGGTGGTCCTGTTGGGTCTCCTGTTCTACGGCATCACGGCAGCACTGATCCTGGCAGAACCGGATCTTTCAACGACCCTTGTTGTAACCTTCATTTTTATCGCTGTCGTTTATGCATCCAGGATCAGCTACAAATGGATCCTGGCTGCTGTGCTGATCCTCATCCCGCTCATGCTCATCGGTTATTATATCATCGTCAGATATCAGGATTATCTGATCAACGACCTTCATATCTACCAGGTCAAACGTGTTCTTGATTTCATATATCCGGACAGAGCCGGCGCCACCAGCGGCAATACGCAGCAGGACAACTCGATCCTTGCGATCGCATCCGGCCAGCTGTTCGGCAAGGGACTGAATAATACCAGCTTTGAATCCGTAAAGAACGGAAACTTCCTGGCCGAGGAAAACAGTGATTTCATTTTTGCCGTAGTGGGAGAGGAGCTTGGATTTGTCGGCTGCATCATTATCATTGCGCTGATCGTTATCCTGGTATTCATGTGCATCAGGACTGCTTCGAAAGCCCCGGATATGAGCGGCAGGCTGATCTGTGTGGGCGTCGCTTCCCTGATCGCTTTCCAGTCGTTCGTAAACATCGGCGTGTCGATCAAGCTGCTGCCGAATACCGGCCTTCCGCTGCCGTTCTTCTCCGCCGGCATAAGCTCTCTGTGGTGTTTTTTCATGGGCGTCGGCCTGGTGCTGAATGTGGCACTGCAGAAGAAAGAAGACCTTAATGCGTGGTAAGAACATGAGCATCATTTTACTGTGTTTTTTAAATTAGCTTGTACTTTTTTCCTGTTTCGGCTATACTGATATCAGCAGTTCACCGAACCGGAGAACGCCGGTCCGGATATATAGTTATTATCGTCCGGGAAGACGAAATACATTCAAGGAGGATAACATTATGGTTCAGATCATCTCAGGTAACCGGGGAAAGGGCAAAACGCGCTATCTGCTGGAGAAAGTCAATTCAGCGATCAAAGAGGCACACGGCTCTATATGTTACCTGGATAAGAACACGAAACACATGTTTGAACTTAACAACAAAATACGTCTGATCGACGTTTCTTCATATCCCATTCATTCCTATGAAGGATTCCTCGGATTTATCTGCGGCATTATTTCACAGGATCATGATCTTGAACAGATGTATCTGGACAGCTTCTTAAAGATCGCCCACGTCGGCGATGAGGATATCGAGAAGGTCATCAAGGATCTGATCTATATCGGCGAGAAGTTCGATGTTGTATTCGTCTTAAGCATCTCGAGAGACAATGAGCTTCTTCCCGAGATCGCAAAGGAAAAGACGATCATAGCGCTGTAAGGAAAGTGACTGATGCAGAAAAGCTCCGCGCGGGCTTTTCTGCATTTTTGAAGATTTGGAGACGTTTTTTATTTATACGGAAAATCACGGAGAAAGGAGGAGATCATGAAGAAGAACAGAAGAAATATCATAAATTACAGCGGACGGATCCATCTGAATATCGGCATGATCGTCTTCCTTGTGTTCTTTATTTATATCGTGATCAATCTTGTGATCTATGCCGTAAGGCCGAGGATCCAGGTCTACGAGGTAAATTCCGAGAGCTCGGTGATGCAGGATACGACCTATACGGCACTCATCCTCCGGGATGAAGATGTCGTTACAGCACCTGCTTCCGGTTATGTCAATGTCTACATCCGTGAGGGAACAAGGACAGCAGCGGGAGACTATGTCTGTCTTCTTGACTCGAACGGGCAATATACCCAGATGCTGTCAAAGCAGAGCAATACCGAAAGCACACTGACTTCAGCCCAGCTCATTTCGCTGAAGAACCGGCTTGTCACATTTTCCGCCTCTTACGATCCGGCAAGATTTCAGGATGTGTACAGTGAAAAATTCGGCCTTCAGAACCAGCTGCTGAGCTTTATGAGCCAGGACAGTCTGAATGAGATCGCGGAGCTGGGTGTCGACGCAAAATATCTTACGCTTGTCCCTTCCGATACAAGCGGCGTTGTGGAATACTATACCGACGGCATGGAAGACCTGAAAGAGGAGAATATGACAGCCGATTCTTTCAGGACATCAAATGCCCAGAGAATTTCGCTTACTTCCGGCAATATGGTGTCTGCCGGTGATCCGGTTTTTAAAACGATACGAAGCGAGAACTGGACAGTTTATCTTCCTCTTAATAATGAAGATCAGGCAGCGCTTGTGGATCAGACCGGCATCAGGCTCTTTTTTACGGATATCAACATGGAGCTTCCGGCCCGTTTCTCCCTTGTTACGCTGTCTGACGGGACTGTAGTCGGAAAATGTGAACTGAAGGACTATATGGTCCAGCTCGCGGATAAGCGGTTTACATCCGTTTCGATCAGAAGAGCGGGAAGCAGAGGTTCTTCCATCACCGGCCTGAAGATTCCCAGAACAGCAATCGTGACAGAAGAATTCTATGTCGTGCCCGTATCCTATGCAGGACAGGGCGGAAACGATACTTCCCCGGGCTTTTACCTGCAGGGGGAAGACGGCCAGGTAACGTTCTGCAGCGCAGAGATCTGCGGCAGGAACGACGATTTCTATTATATCCGTTCGGATGAAATCACAGAAGGAAGTGTTCTTGTGAAACCGGAAGGCGGAGAGAACGGGGAACCGGGTGAAAACGCCCCGACGTACACCGTCAGCGCGGAAGCTTCCCTGCAGGGCGTTATGAACATCAATAAGGGTTATGCCCAGTTCAGACAGATTACCATCCTGGATGAGAACAGCGATTATGTGATCATCAGGAACGGACAGCCTTACGGACTTACGATCTATGATCATATTCTGCTGAATGGAAATATGGCGGAAGACGGTGAAATAATCTACTGATTTTCGGCTTCCGGTACAGAAAAATGTCTGTTAAGGTTGACAATTGATGAAAAAACCGTGATAATAGTAACGATGCAGGGATGCATCTGATAACGTTAATTACATTGACAGGGAGAGTGTGGATTATGGCGAATTTTATCGACCGTTTCTTAAATTCCATGAAACTTTATGATGATGACGATGAATATGATGATGAAGAGGAATTTGAAGAGAAGGAAGAACCCGCTCCCAGAAGGTCTTTCCGCAAAAGCACGCCGAAGGAGGAGAAGCCTGTAAGGCAGGCAGAGCCCGAGAAGCCCGTACGTACCCCCTCCAGAAAGCCGACCAGAGACAATATTGTACCCATGAAGAACACCGCCGGTATGGAAGTGTGCATGGTCAAACCTTCTGCGCTTGATGACGCCAGGGAGATCTGTGATATTCTTCTTTCCGGACGTGCCGTTGTGATCAATATGGAAGGCGTACATGTGGATCTTGCACAGCGGATCGTGGATTTTACTTCCGGTTCCTGTTATTCAATCAACGGAAATCTTCAGAAGATCTCCAAATATATATTTATCGTTACGCCGCAGTCCATCGGTCTTTCCGGTGATTTTTCCGATGTGATCGAGGGCAGTCAGGATCTTTCCACGCTGAGTCTCAATACCTGATCAGCCGTTTCCTGATATAATCAGAACAGATCGCGCCGCCATCGTTTCTTTACTGCGATGGCGTTTTTCTTTGAACCGCGGAATGTGAGGTCATGAATGAAAAAGAGTTCAGCATTTATTTTTCTGTCGGCGATATGTTCGGTGCTGCTGATCATCGCCGACCGGATCACAAAGGCGGCTGCAGTCCGGTATTTAAAGGACCGGGAACCGGTCCGCATCATAAAAGGAGTCCTGGAATTAAAATATCTGGAAAATCACGGGGCTGCTTTCGGCGTACTGCAGAATAAACAGACGCTTTTCTTTATACTGACAGTCATTGTGATCTGCCTGATCCTTTTCTTTTTCCTTTTCCGGATCCCGCAGGGCATCAGATTCATGCCGCTTAATATTATGTGCATCCTTCTGTTTTCCGGAGCGATCGGAAATTTTATCGACAGGATCTCGCAGTCCTATGTGGTCGATTTCATCTATTTTTCGCTGATCGATTTTCCGATCTTTAATGTGGCCGACTGTTATGTTTCCGTTTCCGCCTGCCTGCTTTTTGTCCTGCTGCTCTTTTATTACAAAGAAGAAGATCTGAAGGGAATCCTATGAGTGAAGAAATCAGGATCATCGTTGATCATGAACATGCGGGAGAAAGACTTGATGTTTTTCTCTCTCATTTTCTTGACGGTTTTTCAAGATCGTTCCTGCAGAAAAAGATCACGGAAGGGTGTGTGCTGTATAACGAAAAGGGTGTAAAATCCAAACAGCCTGTAAAGGCAGGCGATGAAATACTGCTTGCCATTCCGGATCCGGAACCGGTAACCGCTGTTCCGGAAAATATACCGCTGGAGATCCTGTATGAGGATGAAGATCTGCTCTTTGTCAATAAACCGAAGGGACTGGTCGTGCATCCCGCACCCGGTCATGAGACAGGTACGCTGGTAAATGCGCTGGTCTATTATCTTGGCGATGATCTGTCTTCCATCGGCGGTGTCCTGCGTCCCGGGATCGTCCACCGGATCGATATGGATACGAGCGGTGTGCTTGTGATCGCAAAAAATGATATCGCGCACAGAAAAGTCGCGGAACAGCTGGCCGTCCACAGTATCAGACGAAGATACCGGGCGATCGTGCACGGAAGAATAGAAGAGGAATCCGGTACCATTAGTAAGCCGATCGGGCGTTCACAGACAAACCGGCTGAAGATGGCTGTAAGACCCGACGGAAAACGCGCTGTAACGCATTTTAAGGTACTTCAGCGGTTCGATGCATATACTTATATAGAATGCAGCCTGGAGACCGGCAGAACGCATCAGATACGCGTACACATGACATCCGTGGGGCACCCTCTTCTGGGAGATACGGTCTACGGGAATATACCGAACAAATTCAGGCTGCAGGGGCAGACGCTGCATGCGCTTTCCCTGGGCCTTGTCCACCCGCGGACCGGGGAATGGATCGAAGTGACATCGGATATTCCGGATTACATGAAGCATCTTCTGGAGATCCTGTGAATCAAATAAGCTGTTAACATAATCAATTGTATTAATTTTTGTTGCTTTTTCCCGAAAAATGTCTTATATTATAGAAAAGTAACAAATTCAGCAATATGGTGATATTTAATGGAGGAAGTCACTTATGAATAAAATTGTAACCATCGGCAGACAGTTCGGCAGCGGCGGATATACGATTGCAAAGATGCTTGCAGAACGTCTTGGGGTAACCTGTTATGACAAGGAACTTCTGAGCCTGGCTGCGAAGGAGAGCGGACTGGCTGCTGAAGTTGTCGAAACACATGATGAGAAACCGATCAACAGCTTCTTTTATTCCCTGGTGGTGGATAATTCTGTCAGCCGCGGTATCAACAACTATGTTGACCTTCCGCTGAACCAGCGTGTATTTCTGGCCCAGTTCGAAACGATCCAGAATATCGCGAAGAAGGAATCCTGTGTGATCGTCGGCCGATGCGCCGATTATGCCCTGGCCGATTATCCGGACGTCACGAACATTTTCATCTGTGCCAATCTGCCCGACAGAGTGAAACGGATCGCGAAACGTTTCAATGTATCCGATGACAAAGCCATGGAGATGATCACTAAAAACGACAAAAAGAGATCCAGCTATTATAATTATTATTCTGATAAGAAGTGGGGCGTCGCGAACACCTATGATCTGACACTGAACAGTTCCTGCCTGACGCCGGAAAGCGCGGTTGAACTCATACTGAACTTCCTTAAAGCAAGGGATGCAAAGAGAGACAATATATTGTCAGTATAAGGATCCGTTCCTTTTAATACCAAAACACCTGCCATTCGGGCAGGTGTTTTTTTGAATCGAAAATATGTTCGAAAAACGCTTGACAAACATATGTTCGGGTGGTATATTTTAAACACGCAGAACAAATGTTCGGAGGAGAGAAATGAAAAGAAAAGCGTTTCGTACAATATCCGTTTTCATATTGCTTGCCATACTGTTTGTCGGCAGTTTCGGCGCACGTACACTGGCTACTTCCAGGCGGGATACACTTCCCAGATCCTATTCATCCGTCCGGATCCAGCCTGGAGATACACTGTGGTCCATTTCCGGAGAATACTGCGGGAGCAGCGATCCGCAGGATATCAGAGAATATGTCAGGGATCTGAAGGAGATGAATCATATTCTGAATGACGGATCTCTTTGTCCCGGTGCTTATATTATGATCTATACAGTCAGGAGATAGCTTTTCAAAATAGAAGAGCAGTATTTATTGTGTTTACAGCAGAGGACTCCGGGTACTCCCACCTCTTATCCAATCCCCGGAGAACTCTGTTGTTTTTTTTGTTTATTCTTTCTTTTCACGCAGCTGCACTTTATTCCTGGCACTGCGGCGGCGCTCATCATCCAGTGCTGCATAGTGCTTCCTGGTCGTATTTACGTCAGAATGTCCGAGAACGTCGGCCACCAGATAGATATCCCCTGTTTCCCTGTACAGATTCGTACCGTAAGTACTTCTGAGCTTGTGCGGCGTGATATTTTTAAGGGTCGTGACAGTCCTCGAATATTTTTTAACCAGGTTCTCAACACTGCGTACACTCATGCGTTTTCTCTGCAGTGACAGAAAGAAAGCATCTTCATGGCCGGCAGCAGGGATTATTTTTTTCCTTTCTTCCCCGTAGACCCGGAGCGCTTCCTCGACTTCATCCCCGAAATAAACGACCACGTCTTTACCGCCTTTTCTGTGAACGTGGACTCCCGCGTTCCGGAAATCGATATCATCCAGATTCAGCCCGATGCATTCAGAAACACGGATCCCGGTGCCGAGCATCAGCGTCATCAGGGCCAGATCGCGCAGCCGGGTCTTTTCATGAAATTCCTGCTGTTTTTTGGTAAGCTTTTCCCCGGATTCCACCTGGTCGAGCAGATCGGCGACCTCGTCAATGTCCAGACGGATGATTTCTTTTTCATGAAGCTTCGGAAGCGATATGAGCGCTGTCGGATTCGTAAAGATCATTTCCTTTTTAAAGAAATAATTATAGAAAGTCTTTAAGGAAGACATTTTGCGCATAATGCCTCGTTCCTGGTTCACGCGTTCCGCATCTTCGTTAGAATAATAACGAAGATGCTCCATGTATTTTTCGAGATCTACTGATTTGATCTTATCCAGATCAGTGACGGCATAGGAAATGATTTCCCGGTCCTTAAAATCCGGATGCGCCTGATGCAGATAATCGAAGAATACATGCAGATCATATGCGTAGGCAATTCTGGTACGGGAGGAAGTCGTCTGGTCGATGCCCCTGAAAAAGGCAGGGACAAAGTCCGGGAGTCCTTCCATGAGCTCGCGGAGTTTGATGGTGTTGGCTTTGTCAAGCTGTTCGTGGTAAGAACGGGAAGGCATTTGATAAAGTCCTTTCTGAATAAGTAAGATGAATTAAAGAAAACTATGATCGGTTGTGATAAAACCGAAAAATAAAAGCGGTGGATTCTTCAGCCGCAGGCGGCTTCAGAATGACAGATTATATGTTGCGGGCGGTCTCGAATTAATTCACTAAACTTTAACGAATTAGTTGAGGCGCCCTCGAATTACAAGTCTTCATTAACAGTCCCTAAATACGCCCACAACTATTCGTTAAAGTTTTCTTTTGCGAATAGTTGAGTGTAATTGAAGAATAGCATCCAGTCCCGCATTTGTCAATACACACAGAAAAACGGCCTCTTCCGAAGCCGTTCTCCAAACCCGCATTATATTCTTTATCAGCTGCTTCCCTTGGGAATATACGGGATGATCGACGCTGCCACGCTGCTGATCGGCATTGTCTGCAGCAGTACTTTTCCCGGACCGGTAAGCACTGTATTGAACAGGCCTTCGCCGCCGAACAGTTTGTTCTTAAGTCCCGGTACAGTCTGGATATCCATATTTACACTCGCTTCAAACCCGGCAACATTGCCGGTATCTACGATCAGCTTCTCACCGGGCCTTAAATCATATTCGATGCATTCCCCGTCTATTTCCACAAAAGCGATACCTCTGCCGGAAAGTTTCTGCATGATGAAACCTTCCCCGCCAAATAATCCCGCGGCAGCCTTTTTACGGAAATGGACACTTAACTGAACGGAGGATTCCGAGGCCAGAAATGCCTGTTTCTGGAAGATCCAGCTGCCATAACCGACATCGACCGGCAGAATCTTTCCGGGGAAGCTGGAACCAAAAGTGATCATTCCGGGACCGCCTTTGGCAGTATAAACATTCTGAAAAATGCTTTCCCCCGAGAACATCCGGCCGAAACCGCCTGCTCCTGTTGTCTGCATATCCATATTCTGACTCATCCAGACCATGGAGCCTTTTTCCGTGATCATGGATTCATTTGCACTGAGACTGCATTCCACGACTGGGAAAACGCCGCCTTTGATTTCATATTGCATCTTTAATCTCCTCTTTCAATATATTCAGTGAGAATTAACATGTACATTATATTAATATCACTATTCAGTTTTATATTCAATCAGTTTTATGAAAAATAACCATTAATTCAAACAAATTATTTTCGAACATTCGTTTGCATTTTTTTGCTTGTGATGATACAATAAAACAGAACATACATTTGGTATACTTCATCTTCGGAGGTCGATCTCATGGCTGGAAACGAAAACCTTACCAGAAAACAGGAACAGATCCTGGAATTTATCAGAGACTGCATTATGAAGAAAGGCTATCCGCCGGCTGTCAGAGAGATCTGCGATGCCGTCGGTCTGAAGTCGACTTCCAGCGTTCATGCTCATCTTGAAAGTCTTGAAAAGAAGGGCTTTATCCGGCGCGATCCCACGAAACCGCGCGCCATTGAGATCGTAGATGATGATTACGGAATCTACCACGGTGAGATGACAAGGATTCCGATCATCGGACAGGTCGCCGCAGGGCAGCCGATCCTTGCTGAGCAGAACATCTCCGGCTACTACCCTTTCCCGGCGGATCAGGTCCCGAACAATGATCTTTTCATGCTCTCCGTAAAGGGTGACAGTATGGTCAATATCGGAATTCTTGACGGTGATTATGTACTTGTTGAACAGCAGAACACCGCCCGCAACGGAGAAGTCGTCGTTGCCCTGGTGGATGACTCCGCAACCGTTAAAAGATTTTACAAGGAAAAGGATCACATCAGACTGCAGCCGGAAAATGATGACATGGATCCGATCCTCGTCCCGGACTGCCAGGTCCTTGGAAGCGTTTTCGGCGTGCTGCGGCTGATGAAGAACAGGAAGATATAATAAAACGTACGAACAAGCATAAAAAAGCAGACCGCACGGCC
>CAMOZZ010000024.1 GCA_946631165.1 uncultured Lachnospiraceae bacterium
GCTGGCGGCGCAATGTTTGCCGTATCGCTGCTGTTTGCAGGAAGAAGTGGGAAACGTCTGCCGGAAAGGGTTGCGCGGGTGATCAAAGGGACGGAACTGCGGGGCGTTGTGCTTTCGGCGGTCATTTCCGCGGTTCTCATTCTGTGGAGATTCGGGACCGGCTTTGTTCGTACAGTCATTAACGCTGCACTGTATACAACAGCCGTAACAGAGCAGGGAGAACTGCCAAATGTGCTGGTTTCCATAGCAGAACTGAAGGTTCCGTATCCCGTCCCGGAAAAACTCATTCAGTGGTTCTCCGGATATGTCCCGGGACAGAGAATGAGCATGATCAACGGTGTCGGAGGTGCAGCGGTCTTTGTGATGGCAGCTGCGGCTTTGCTCATGCTGCTTTACGGATGTATCCGGAAGCCTTCCGAAGGTATGGCCGTCTATATGGACCGCCGGTGCTGTTCCTTATATTTCTGTATTCTGCTCCTCCTTTTTGCCGGCAGTGTATATGCCTGCGGACGCGGCGTGCGTTTTATAGAGCATCTGTCAGTTCCTGTCGGCCTTCTCGCAGGGGCGCTGATCGGATGGTCCTGCGCCGGAATGATAAAGAATGGGACCGGCAGCGCAGTTGGAAAAGCTGTGCCGGTGGTTATTCTCTGTATTGCTGCAGGAATTCCGGTCATGACCGGATCCCGTGCCTGTTCTGACAATATCAGGCCTTCCGTCAGCGATGCGCATGCCATGGCGATGCAGTGGATCAGAGAGAATGCGGATGATCCGGAAAGCGTAATCGCCTCCTGGTGGGATCAGGGATATTTTTACGAGAGCGAATCAGGACATCCGTGTTTCTGGGATGGCGGAACGACGGAAGAGATTCGTGCAATACTGATCGCCAGGGCGCTTGCTTCGGACAGCAGGGTGCTGTCTGAACGGATCCTGCATATGCTTTCCGCTTACGGAAACAGGCCGGCAGTACTTCTTATGGAATATATGGACGCCCGGATGGCGTTTGAGACAATATGGGAAACGCTTCTTATGGACAGGGAGGAAGCAGAGCGTTATCTGGCAGATCATTTCGCGATGCCGGAAGAACAGGCCCGTGAAGCGGCAGGCATGCTGCATCCGGATAAGCCTGCTGAGACCTATCTTGTTGTGACAGGACGAATGATGCAGCTGGTCGGGTGGATAGAATATTTCTCCGGCTGGGATTTTACCGGCAATGCACCGGTTCCCGCCGCTACGGGATACAGGTATACGCCGGATGGAAAATCTGTCAGTGATACGGAAGAAGGAAAGAACTTTCTTGAAAAAAGGAAACAGGAAACAATATGGAAACTGTACTTTGACAAAGACGGCGGCAGCAGTTTCAGTATGGTCTTTGAGGCGGATGACGGTATAGATCATGTCATGGTCTGGCGTGCGGAAGAAGGAGACTGAGAAAATGGATCCTAAGAAAGTATCAGCGCTGATCGTTACCTATAACAGAAAAAATGCATTGCTGAGATGTCTGAAAGCTGTTATCGCACAGACATTTAAAGTGGATTCAGTCATTCTCGTGGACAATGCTTCTTCGGACGGAACACTGGAACTGCTTCAGGAGGAAGGTCTCATCAACAGGACGGATTTCCCGGCTGATGTGCCCGTGCCGGCAGGAAATGCGGAGGGAACGAAGATCTTTGTCCTGCGGAAGCAAAGCAATACCGGTGGTTCCGGCGGGTTCAGTGCCGGCATGAAAGCAGCGGATGAAATGCTGGCGTACGATTACCTGTGGCTGATGGATGATGACGGATATCCGGACAGATCCTGCCTGAAAAAACTGATGTGCAAAATCGATGCGTACGGATATGTAATGCCGGTGTCATTTGATATAAACGCCCCCGGGAGGCTGTCCTGCCCGATCAGAAAAAAGAACGGCCGGAAAACGACCGATTTCAGGGCGCTTTACGCCGACTACGGAGAGATCCTGCATTTTGTGACGCCTTTCAATGGGGCGCTGCTCACGAAAGAATGCGTTAGAAAAACAGGTTATATAGATCCGAAATTCTTCTTATGGGGAGATGAGTATGATCACTGTTATCGCTGCAGGCAGCAGGGATATAACCCGGTAACCTATCTGCGGGCGAGATTTTTCCATCCCTCAGACGGCCTTCCCCTTATTCCGATCCTGGGCGGTCTGATCCGGGTTCCTTATACGGAATCAAAGCTGCGGATGGTCTGCCTTGCCAGAAATTATACGTATATCTACCTGCATTACGGACAGCAGTACAGGATCCCGCTCAAACTGCTGCTGTACGCCTGGCTGTTCCTGGTGAAAAGAAGAGGAGACATGGATGGATTCCTTCTGTATCTGGCTTCTGTCTCAGATGGATTCCGGGGGGATTTTACACGGCATCTGAACTATCTCTGAACCGGCCGGGCAGGAGGTCATGCAGGCGCCTGGCAAACGCGCCAAGATAATAGTATCTGTATTTCAGGATACCGGACAGTGCCCAGCGTATCAGATTTACAGCTGCTTCAGGAGGGGATTCCTGCAGATATTTTCTGTAAAAACGGTACTGCAAACCGATGATTCTGATCTTATCTGCGGAGGCGCGGCTGCCGGTCAGACGGTGCTTTGCCAGCACCCGCTGATTGCCGCAGGCGCTGCCTTCCAGGGAAACAGCCTGAAACCAGAAAGCATAGTCGTCCCGAAGACTGCCAAGTTCTTCGGGAAGATAAAGCGGGCCGTGCTTTGCACAGTCATAAAGACCGGTAAGGCAGCCGATGTGATCCCGTATCTTCATATCCCGTACCGTGATGCGTTTTTTCACACGTACTGTCCCGGGCAGGAGATTGGAATTCCCGTCAATGTGTTTATACGATGCAGCGGCGCAGATGCTGCCGGTCCTTTTCAGCAGTAAGATCTGGGAAGCCAGAAAGTCCGGAAGCCAGAGGTCATCCGCATCCAGCAGGGCGAAATACTGGCCCTGTGCATGACGGATGCCTGTGTTGCGGGCGGAAGCAGATCCGGCGTTCTCCTGCCGGAAGTAACGGATCCTGCTGTCCCGGGATAAAAAACCGCGCACTACATCCGCAGAACCGTCCGTGGATCCATCGTCAACAATGATCATCTCCCAGTAAGGATAAGTCTGGGAAATGACCGAAGCAATGGTCTCAGCGATATAGCGTTCAGCGTTATAGCAGGGCGTAATGATCGATACAAGGCCTTTTTTCATATCGTTTCATCTCCGGTCAGGCAGGTGTCCGGGAACTGTTCTGTCCACGGCAACATTATACCATATCAGCAAATACGGTACAATCAGTCTGTCGTCTGCCGCCTCCGCCGTCCCGGTGCCAATTTCCTCTTTTATTGTCCCCCAAATTGTGATATTATTGACTAAACCTTATACACATACCGGATTTTGTATGACAAAACGATATGGAGAGTGGGATATCATGAGTTACAAGATCGTAGTGGACAGCTGCTGTGACCTGACGCCGGAAAAAAAGAAGGATCCGCATTTTCAGATCGTATCGCTGACATTGGAAGTGGACGGCGTTAGTTATATTGATGATGAAACATTTGATCAGGCTGTTTATCTGAAAGCGGTAGCCGCGTCAAAGGACTGTGCACATACTGCATGTCCTTCCCCGGACAGTTATAAGAGAGCTTATGAAGGTCCGGAGGAAATGGTCTTTGTCGTTACGCTTTCCCAGCATCTGTCGGGAAGCTACAACAGCGCGCTGGTCGGCAAGAGCCTTTTCGAAGAGGAGAATCCCGCGAGCACGAAACGCATTCATGTTTTCAGTTCGGATTCGGCCTGCTGCGGCGAGTCGCTGGTCGCTTTCAAGATCCAGGAACTGTGTGAAGCAGGATGCTCTTTTGAAGATGTTGTTGCAGGCACGCAGGATTTTCTGTATAATATGAAAACATATTTTGTCCTGGAGGACATGGAAACGCTCCGAAAAAACGGAAGGCTGACCGGTCTGGCGGCGCTCGTGGTATCTGCGTTGAATATCCGGCCGATCATGGCGGGAGATCACGGGGTAATCGTCCGTGTCGGACAGAAAAGAGGAATCGCCAGGGCCTTGAAAGCAATGGTCGACCATGCCGTTTCGGATCATCCGAAAACAGAGGACAAGATCCTTGCCGTTACGCATGTCAACTGCCGTGAAAGAGCGGAATGGGTGATCGGTCTGATCACTGCGAAAGCGAAGTTCAGGGAAGTGTATCTGGTGGATGCTGCAGGTGTAGCGACCACTTATGCAGGGGACGGCGGAATCGTTTTAACATTTTAAGTAACAGGGGGAATTATAGTATGAGCAGAGTGTACAATTTTTCAGCAGGTCCGGCTATGCTTCCGGAAGAGGTGCTTAAGACTGCAGCGGCAGAGATGCTTGATTATCATGGCAGCGGACAGTCTGTCATGGAAATGAGCCATCGTTCCGCAGTATTTGAAGGCATCATCACACAGGCGGAGGCTGATATCAGGGAACTGCTTTCCGTACCGGATAATTACAAGGTGCTTTTCATGCAGGGCGGCGGGAACCAGCAGTTCGCGGCTGTACCGCTGAATCTGATGCGGAATGGCGTTGCCGATTATATCCTTACCGGACAGTGGTCCAAGAAGGCGGCAAAGGAAGCCGAAAAATACGGAAAAGTCAACATCATCGCGTCAAGCGCCGACAAGACGTTTTCCTATATTCCGGACTGCTCTGATCTGCCGGTCGATCCGATGGCGGATTATGTATACATCTGTGAGAACAATACGATCTACGGAACAAAATACCATCAGCTCCCCGACACCAAAGGGAAGACCCTGGTAGCTGACGTATCCTCCTGCTTCCTCTCGGAGAAGCACGATGTGGAAAAGTACGGCATCCTCTGGGGCGGCGTACAGAAGAACGTCGGTCCTGCGGGCTGCGCCATCGTCATCATCAGGGATGATCTGTTAAGGGAGGACATCAATCCCATGACGCCCGTCATGATGAATTACAAGATCACGGCGGACAACAGATCCCTCTACAATACGCCTCCCTGCTACACCATCTATATCTGCGGCCTGGTTTTCCAGTGGCTGAAGAAGATGGGCGGCCTGGATGAGATGAAGCGCAGGAACGAGGAGAAGGCTGCCCTGCTTTACAATTATCTTGACAGCAGTGCCATGTTCTCCTCTACTGTAGAGCCCGGTTCCCGTTCTCTTATGAACGTTCCGTTCGTGACCGGGAACAAGGAGCTGGATGCGGAGTTCATTAAGAAAGCAACAGAGGCAGGTTTTGTAAATCTGAAAGGCCATCGTACCGTCGGCGGTATGAGAGCCAGCATCTATAATGCAATGCCCATGGAGGGCGTGAAGGCGCTCGTGGAATTCATGAAGGATTTCGAGGCGGCGCACTGAATCCTATAATGCCGAAGCAGATCATTCCCGCGGGGCGCATCGCGTTTCCGCGGGTTCGTTCTATGGGAGTGGACTTTTGGAATTTGACTGGGAGAAAGAACTGAAAGAACTGCCGGACAAGCCGGGCGTATATCTGATGCATGATGCCATGGATCACATTATTTACGTGGGAAAAGCCGTCGTTCTGAAAAACCGTGTCCGGCAGTATTTCCGGAAAAGCACGAAGAAATCTCCAAAGATCGAAAGAATGGTCTCCCAGGTGGCATGGTTCGAGACCATTGTGGTGGATTCGGAAGCGGAAGCGCTCGTGCTCGAGTGCAACCTGATCAAAGAACACCGGCCGAAGTACAACACGATGCTGAAGGATGACAAGGGATATCCCTATATCCGTGTTACGGTCGGAGAGGATTTTCCGCGGATCATGCTTGCGAGACGCATCAAAAAAGACGATTCGAAGTATTACGGGCCGTACACGAATGTGACAGCGGTCAGAGATACGATCAGTCTGGCACACAAGCTGTTCCGCATCAGGGATTGTGCCAGAAAACTGCCGGAGGATATCGGGAAAGACAGGCCGTGTCTGAATTATCATATTCACCAGTGCGACGCGCCCTGCCAGGGGAAGATCACGCCGGAAGAATACAGAACACATATCCGGAAGGCGCAGGACTTCCTGGACGGCAAATACGACGGGCTCCTTTCGGAGATTTCGCAGAAAATGCAGCAGGCCGCGGAGCGGATGGATTTTGAAGCGGCGATCGCATTGCGGGAGCAGTATTATTCTGTCCAGAGACTGTCCGAGCGGCAGAAACTTTCTGACGTAAACGGGGAGAACAGGGATCTGGTCGGCATTGCCGTCGAGGGAGAGGATGCGATCGTGCAGATCTTCTTCATTCGTCAGGGAAAGCTGATCGGAAGAGACCATTTTCATGTCAGGGTCGCTGAAGGCGACGACAACAGGGAGATTCTGTCCGGCTTCGTGAAGCAGTTCTATTCCGGCACGCCGTTCATGCCTTCGGAAATATTCCTGCCGGCGGAGATCGAGGATGAGGAACTGATCAACAGCTGGCTGTCCGCAAAAGCCGGGCACAAAGTGACGATCAGGGTGCCGAAGATCGGGGAGAAGCACCGCCTGATGGAACTGGCGGAAAACAATGCGCAGATCACGCTGGCACGCGACCGTGAGAAGATCCGGCGCGAAGAGGCGCGGACAAAAGGGGCAGTAAAGGAGCTTGCAGATCTGATCGGACTGACAGATGTTGTCAGAATGGAAGCGTATGATATCTCGAATATTTCCGGCTTTTCCTCTGTCGCTTCCATGGTCGTCTATGAGAACGGCAAGCCGAAACGGAATGATTACCGCAAATTCCGGATCAAAACGGTCGTGGGCGCGAACGATTACGCCTCTTTGAAGGAAGTGCTGCTCCGCCGTTTTGCGCATGGCCTCGAAGAGACCAGGGCGCTGGAAGAGAAGGGAATGCCGCCGGCGTACGGAAAGTTCTCCAATTTCCCCGACCTGATCCTGATGGACGGCGGAAGAGGACAGGTGAACATTGCGCTGGAGGCGCTTGCAGAGGCAGGAGTCGATATTCCCGTCTGCGGCATGGTAAAAGATGACAACCACAGAACGAGAGGTCTGTTCTATAATAATATAGAAGTACCAATGGATACTTCCGGAGAAGCGTTCAAGCTGATCACAAGGATACAGGATGAAGCCCACCGATTTGCGATCACGTTCCACAGGGACCTGAGGAGCAAAGAGCAGGTGCATTCGATCCTTGATGATATACCGGGCGTCGGCCCCAAGCGCAGGAAAGCGCTCATGCGGACGTTCGGCGGGATCGATGCCCTGAAGGCGGCGGGGGTGGAAGAGCTGCTCGCTATTCCGGAATTCAATAAAAATGCGGCAATATCCGTTTATGCGTTCTTTCATGACGGAGAGATACCGGATCTGCCGGATGATACTGAAGTGTGACAGAAAAGATAAGGAGGAATAGGTCTTGGAAAGCATTTCTTTGGCGCAGATCGTTAGAGATCTTAATTTCAAATGTCTGAACCCGGATGTGGATCTGGAATCCGTTTCCATCAGCCATCCCGACATCAACAGACCGGCGCTGCAGCTGGCAGGTTTTTTTGAACATTTTGACAATAACAGGATCCAGATCATCGGAAACGTGGAGATGGCGTACATGCGCACGCTTTCTTCCGAAAAGCGGACCGCGGTCATGGAGGAGCTCTTCAAGCGCGGCATCCCCTGCCTGATCTACTGCAGAGAGCATGAGCCTTCGGAAGAAGTGCTGATCCTTTCCGGAAAATACAAGGTGCCGCTGCTGTCCTCCAGACATTTTACTTCGGACGTCTATGCGAGCATCCTCCGGTATCTGCAGGAAAAGCTTGGCCCGGTGCAGACCATTCACGGTGTCCTGGTCGACGTGGCCGGCGTGGGCGTGCTGATCGCCGGTGAGAGCGGGATCGGTAAGAGTGAAGTCGCGCTCGAGCTGATCAAGAGAGGCCACAGACTGGTCGCGGACGATGCAGTGGAGCTGCACCGCATAAACGACGCCAGGATCGTAGGCAGAGCGCCTGCCGTGACGGAGAACCTGATCGAGCTCCGCGGCGTCGGCATTATCGATGTAAAAGCGCTGTTCGGCGCGCAGAGCATCAAGATGGAACAGGATGTCGATATGGTCATCAAACTGGAGGACTGGGACAAGGAAAAGGTGTACGACCGTCTCGGCTCTCAGGAAGATTATGTCAAATATCTCGGCAACAAGATCACCTGTTACAAGATCCCTGTGCGTCCGGGCCGTAATGTAGCCATTATCGTTGAGGCGGCGGCACTGAACTTCAGACAGAAGAGCATGGGATATGACGCGGTGGAAGAACTCTATAAGAGAGTGCAGAACAATATGATCAGATCCATGGACAGATAAATGATGATGAAGGAAGAGAATAAAAGGGAAATCGCGGAACTGATCCGAAAAGAAGCGCCGGGGGCATCTGTGAGAACGGATGAAATGCTGTCCGGACATACCACTTTCCGGACAGGAGGCCCGGCGGCAGTATTTGCCGAACCGGCTTCCGTGGAAGATATAAAAACAGTAATCACGCTCTGCCGGGAGAACAATACGGAGCATTTTATCCTTGGCCGCGGCAGCAATCTGCTGGTCAGCGACAGCGGTTATGACGGCGTGGTGATCCATATCTCGGACAGCATGTCCGGTATTGCGTGTTACGGGGATGTGATCAAAGCGGAAGCAGGTGCTTCCCTTGCCGCGCTCGCAGCCGCTGCCAGAAAGAATTCCCTGACAGGACTCGAGTTTGCCGGCGGCATACCGGGAAGTACAGGCGGCGGCCTCAGGATGAACGCGGGTGCTTACGGCGGTGAACTGAAGGATGTGCTCATTTCCGCCGAAGTCATGGACAGGGACGGGAATATCAGAGAACTCAGCTGTGAAGAACTCGGCATGAGATACCGGGGAAGCCGTATCGCGGATGAGGATCTGATCGCCATTTCCGGCGTTTTCCGGCTTCATCCCGGTGATATCACGGAAATCACGGAATACATGCAGGAGCTGGCAGAGAAGAGGAGATCGAAACAGCCGCTGGAATATCCGAGCGCGGGGAGTACTTTCAAACGTCCGGAAGGATATTTTGCCGGCAAACTGATCGAGGATGCCGGACTGAAGGGGTTCCGTGTGGGCGGTGCCTGCGTTTCCAAAAAGCACTGCGGATTCGTTGTCAATGACAGAAACGGCACAACGCAGGACATCCTTGCCGTTATGAGGGCGGTGAGGGAGAAGGTGCTTGCGGAATACGGCGTGCTGCTGGAGCCGGAGGTGCGTTTCCTCGGAAACGGCATGGACATCTAAGGAGTGATGAAAATGTCCTTTTCAGGGACAGTGAAGGAAGAAATTGCGGAGATCATCCCTTCTGCCGGACACTGCAGACTGGCGGAGCTGGCGGCGATCCTGGGAGCAGCAGGGGAAGCCGGATTCGGCCCGGGCGGCAGGATCATGCTGATGATCACCAGCGAGAACAGGAATATCATAAAGAAATCGGCGGTCCTGATCCTGCGCTCGACAGGCTATGTACCGGAAGTCTCTGTGACAGCAGGCAGAGAGAGAAAAGGCAGGACATATCTTCTGGCTGTTACAGATGGAGAAGCGGCTGCAAAGATCCTTAAAGATACCGGATTTCTTACTTCCAGAGGGGTCTTCAGGGATTTTTCGGTGCCGCCGAAAGACCATGTGATTAAAAGGAATTGCTGCAGGAAAGCGTATCTTCGCGGCATGCTGCTGGCGTCCGGTTCGGTAAGCGATCCGGCAAGATCCTATCATCTGGAATTCGTCTGTGCAAGCGAAGAAACAGCCGCCGGGATCAAGCGCATCCTGGACGGTTTCGGGATCTCCTCCAGGACATCCGTCAGGAAACAGACGGATATCGTTTATGTGAAGGAAAGTGAAGGGATCGCGGATACGCTGAGCCTTGTCGGCGCGCATAAGAGCAGACTGGCGATGGAAGACGTACGGATCATGCGCGGCATAAGCGCAAATGTCAACCGCACTGTGAACTGCGAAACGGCAAATCTGAACAAGACGGTCTCGGCTTCGCTGTCGCAGATCGAAAGCATAGAACTGATCAGGGATACGGTCGGGCTTTCCTCGCTCCCGCTGCCCTTAAGGGAGATGGCGGAGGTGCGCCTGGAAAATCCGGAACTTCCGTTAAAGGAGCTGGGAGAACTGCTTTCCCCGCCGGTCGGAAAATCCGGTGTGAACCACAGGCTCAGGAAGCTGAAACAGATCGCCGATACATTATAGGTTTATTCAGGAAGATACAAGGAGAAAAAAGTGGCCTTTACACCTCTTCATGTGCATACCGAATACAGTCTGCTGGACGGTTCCGCAAAGATAAAGGAGCTTGTCGCGCGCGCAAAGGAGCTGGGGATGGATTCCCTCGCGATCACGGATCACGGCGTCATGTACGGCGTGATCGATTTCTATACCGCCTGTATGGATGCGGGCATTAAGCCTGTGATCGGCTGTGAGGTATATGTCGCACCGGGATCAAGATTCGACCGGGAACCCGGCGCCGGAGACGAGCGATATTATCATCTGGTACTGCTCGCCGAGAACAATACCGGTTATCACAATCTGATGAAGATCGTGTCAAAAGGGTTCACCGAGGGGTATTATTACAGACCGCGGATCGATCTGGAAATTCTGAAACAATACCACGAGGGCATCATTGCGCTCAGTGCCTGTCTGGCCGGCGAAGTAGCCAGGAACCTGTCCCGTGACATGTATGAGGAGGCCTGCAGGGCGGCGCTTGCCTACCGGGATATTTTCGGGGAAGGCAATTTCTTCCTGGAGATGCAGGATCACGGTATTCCCGCACAGAAAAAAGTCAATTCCTATCTGATGAAAATGAGCGATGAGCTGGGGATCCCGCTTGTCGCGACCAATGATTCCCATTATATCAATGCCGAAGACTGGGAGGCGCATGATATCCTTCTCTGCCTGCAGACCGGCAAGAAACTATCCGATGAGAACCGGCTGCGTTATGAAGGCGGGCAGTATTATCTGAAATCCGAAGAAGAGATGCGCGCGCTGTTTCCGTTTGCACCGGATGCGGTTGAAAATACCCATGGGATCGCGATGCGGTGCAATGTTGAGATCAAAATGCACGAGTCGCATCTGCCGCATTTCGAAGTCCCGGAAGGGTATGATTCCTGGAGCTATCTGAATAAGCTGTGCGGGGAAGGCCTGAAAAAACGGTATCCGGATGATAACGGCAGCGTACGTGCGCAGCTGGATTACGAACTATCCGTTATTAAGAACATGGGATTCGTGGATTATTTCCTGATCGTCTGGGATTTTATCCATTATGCAAAGCAGAACGGCATTGCAGTCGGACCCGGCAGAGGATCTGCCGCCGGCAGCGTCGTTTCCTATTGCCTGGAGATCACCAACATCGATCCGGTCAGATATCAGCTGCTGTTCGAACGTTTCCTGAATCCCGAGCGTGTCAGCATGCCGGATATCGACGTGGATTTCTGCTTCGAACGCCGTGGTGAAGTGATCGATTATGTCACCCGGAAATACGGCGCAGACAGAGTTGTGCAGATCGTTACCTTCGGTACGCTGGCAGCCAGGGGCGTGGTGCGCGATGTGGGCAGAGTCATGGATCTTCCCTATGCGCTGTGCGACCAGATCGCAAAAACAATACCCCGGGAACTGAATATTACACTGAAAGAGGCGATCGCCAAGAGTTCCGATCTCCGGAAGCTGATGGAGGAAGATTCCCGTGTCGCGAAGCTCATCGAGATGGCGATGCGGCTCGAGGGGCTTCCGCGGCATGCTTCCATGCATGCGGCCGGCGTCGTGATCGGGCCCGGCCCGATGGATGAATATGTACCGCTTTCCCGGTCGGCCGACGGCCAGATCACCACGCAGTTCACCATGACTACGATCGAGAAGCTGGGACTGCTGAAGATGGATTTCCTCGGCCTTCGTACGCTTACCGTCATCAGGGATGCGCTCGCGCTTTTGCAGAAGAGAGGGAAACGCATAGATATCCAGCGCATCGATATGAATGATAAGAATATCTATGAGTATATCTCCACCGGAAAGGATGAAGGCATATTCCAGCTTGAGAGCGCGGGGATGAAGAGCTTCATGAAAGAACTCTCTCCGAGGAATCTGGAAGACGTCATTGCCGGCATCTCTCTTTACAGACCCGGTCCGATGGATTTTATCCCGCAGTATATAAAAGGAAAGAATGATCCAAGGCATGTCACCTATCACTGCCCGCAGCTTGAACCGATCCTGAAGCCGACCTACGGCTGTATTGTTTACCAGGAGCAGGTCATGCAGATCGTCCGTGATCTTGCAGGATTTACGCTCGGCCGGAGCGATACGCTGCGCCGCGCGATGAGCAAGAAGAAACAGGATGTGATGATCGCCGAGCGGAAGAATTTCGTTTACGGAAATGAAGAACTTGATATCCCCGGCTGCGTCGCGAACGGGATCCCGGCCCAGGTCGCCAATCAGATCTACGATGAGATGCTTGATTTTGCAAAATATGCATTCAACAAGTCTCATGCGGCCTGCTATGCGGTCGTCGCTTACCAGACAGCCTATCTGAAATATTATTATCCGGTGGAATTCATGGCGGCGCTCATGACGTCCGTGATTGAAAATCCCGGGAAAGTGACCGAATATATCGATGTCTGCCGCAGTATGGGCATTAAAATCATGCCGCCCGATATCAACAAAGGCGAATGGGGCTTTTCCGTCGCGGACAAGACCATTCTCTACGGCCTTTCGGCGATCAAAGGGCTTGGCCGCTCCGTCATTGAGAGCATTACGGAAGAGCGCAGGAACGGGGGAACGTTTAAGAATCTTTCCGATTTTATCAAGCGCCTCAGTACAAAGGAAGTGAATAAACGTACGGTCGAGAGCCTGATCATGGCAGGCGCGCTGGATTCCCTGCCCGGGAACAGACGGCAGAAAATGATGGTCTATGCCTCCATCATGGATGACAGGAACCGCAGGCAGAAAGACGGCATCAGCGGCCAGATGTCCCTGTTCGATATGATGGAACCGGAACAGGCTGCCGCATTCGACATCCGTTTCCCGGATGTGGAGGAATTCCCCAAACAGGAACTGCTGTCTTATGAAAAGAGCGTGCTCGGAATCTATGTCAGCGGGCATCCGCTGGATGAGGACCGGAGCCTGCTGGAGGCGAATATTACTGCCAGGACATCTGACTTTGAAGTCGATGAAGAGACCGGCAGGGCGGCTGTGAAGGATTCGCAGCAGGTGACGCTGGGCGGTATGGTGACCGACATTAATATGAAGCTGACCAGGCACAATCAGAATATGGCGTTCGTGACCATCGAAGATCTCTGGGGAAGCCTGGAACTGATCTTCTTCCCGAGAGATTTTGAGGCGAACCGGGAGAAGCTGTTCCCGGAGAGCAGGCTTTTCTTCAAGGGCCGCGTCAGCATGGCGTCTGATGATGATAAGGGGAAGCTGATCTGCGGCATCACTGTCCCGGTCAATGCACTGCTGGGAGATATCTGGCTGCAGTTCGCGGACAAGGAAGCATTTGACGCAGGCAGGGAGACTCTTCAGGAACTGAGGGGAGAACTGGCAACGGTCATCTATCTGAAAAAGGAAAGAGCCATAAAGAGACTGCCGGGCAGAGGATTTCACGACAGAAAAGAGAGAAATGAGACAGTACTGGCCTATAATGCCGCCTTCGGTGCCGAGAATGTCGGCGTTGTAGAAAAAAATCTTGAAGAGCTGCTGAAAAAGGGTTATACTAAATAACTACTCGTATGAAAATAACAGCATACATGTGAACTAAAAGAAGATCAAATAATCCTCAGGGGGGTTCTGAATATGGCAGATAATATCAAGACCATTGGCGTGCTTACCAGCGGAGGAGATGCTCCGGGCATGAATGCCGCGATCAGAGCTGTCACACGTTCCGCCATAAAAGCCGGATTTAAGGTAAAGGGAATCAGAAGAGGCTATGCCGGCCTGCTGGATGAAGATATTGTCAGTTTCAATACCCGCAGCGTAGCCGATATCATCAACCGGGGCGGGACCATCCTTTACACCGCAAGATGCATGGAGTTCATGTATGAAGAAGGCCAGCAGAAGGCTGTGAAGATCCTGAAGAAGCACGGGATCGATGCGCTTGTCGTGATCGGCGGAGATGGTTCCTACAGAGGCGCAAGAGCCCTCGCAAGACTCGGCGTGAAAGTGATCGGCATCCCCGCTACCATCGACCTGGATATTGCAAGCTCCGACTATACGATCGGGTTTGATACCGCCATCAATACTGCCATGGAAGCGATCGACAAGATCAGGGATACTTCCACCTCGCACGAGAGAGTCAGCATCATCGAAGTCATGGGCAGACATGCCGGATATATCGCGCTGTGGTCGGGCATTGCCTGCGGCGCAGAGAACATCCTGATTCCGGAGATGTATGATTATAATGAAAAGAAACTGATCGATCAGATCATTAAACTCAGAAAGATCGGAAAGAAACACCATATCATTATCAATGCCGAAGGCATCGGGAACTCGATGGACATGGCAAAACGTATTGAGGCTGCGACCGGGCTGGAGACCAGAGCCTGCATCCTCGGTTATCTGCAGAGAGGCGGCACGCCGACCTGCAAGGACAGGGTCTACGCATCGATCATGGGCGCCAGGGCTGTCCATCTGCTCAGCCAGGGGATGACCGGCAGGATCATTGCGCATTCCGGCGGCGTTTTTACCGATTATGATATCGAGACGGCGCTAGAGATGAAGAAGGAGATCCATCCTGACTTTATGACCGTCGGCAGCGAACTGGTACGTTTTGACTGATCATAATACTGCATTGAAGGGAGGTGATGAGCCCATGGAAAATACGGAAATCAAAGACAGATCTTCTGTTACGAACTGCAACCTGAAATCGCTTGTAAAAGATGACCAGAAAACCCCGGATGAACTCTATGAAGAGCTCATCGCCACGATCAAGAAATATCACCCTTCCGATGATCTTTCGCTTGTTGAAAAAGCCTATAAGCTGGCAAGGGAACATCATGAAGGACAGCTCCGGAAATCCGGGGAACCCTATATCATCCACCCGCTGAAGGTGGCGATCATCCTGGCCGAGCTGGAAATGGACAAGGAGTCGATCATAGCCGGTATCCTGCACGATGTCGTTGAAGATACCGACATGACACTGGATGAAGTGCGGGAACAGTTCGGCGGAGACGTAGCGATCCTGGTCGACGGCGTCACAAAGCTGACCAGGATCAACTGGACGAGCGACAGGAATGAGATCCAGGCGGAGAACTTGCGAAAGATGTTCCTTGCCATGGCAAAGGATATCCGTGTGATCATCATCAAGCTGGCCGACCGTCTGCACAATATGCGTACGCTTCAGTACATGAAGCCGGAGAAGCAGAAAGAGAAGTCCAGAGAGACGCTGGAGATCTTTGCGCCGCTGGCCAGCAGGCTCGGTATTTCAAAGCTGAAGGTCGAACTTGATAATCTCGCGCTCAGATATCTGCAGCCGGACGACTACAAAAAGCTGGTCGAGGATATCGACCGGAAGAAGGAAGCCAGAGAGGAATATATCGAGCAGATCGTCGAGGAAGTCCGCGGTCATCTTGAAAAAGCGGGCATTGAGGCGGAAGTCTATGGGAGAGTAAAGCATTATTTCTCCGTTTATAAAAAGATGACGGTCCAGAAAAAGACGCTGGATCAGATCTATGATCTGTTTGCTGTACGTGTTCTGGTAAAGACCGTGCCGGAATGCTACGCGGTGCTTGGCATCATCCATGATATGTATACGCCCATGCCGGGCCGTTTCAAGGATTATATCGCGATGCCGAAGCTGAACCGGTATCAGTCCCTGCATACTACGCTGATCGCAAAGAACGGCATCCCGTTCGAAATCCAGATCAGAACGTATGAGATGCACAAGATGGCTGAATACGGTATCGCCGCGCACTGGAAATATAAAGAGGGAAAGTCTTCGGAAACGAACCTCTCCGGCGAAGAAGAGAAGCTTTCCTGGCTCAGGCAGATCCTGGAATGGCAGCGGGAGCTGTCAGACAACAGTGAGTTCCTTTCTTCCGTAAAGAGTGATCTGAACCTGTTCTCGGAGAACGTTTACTGCTTCACCCCGAACGGGGAGGTGAAGAACCTGCCGAAAGGCTCCACGCCGATCGATTTCGCGTACAGCATCCACAGCGCTGTCGGAAACAAGATGGTGGGCGCCCGCGTCAACGACAAGCTCGTTCCGATCAACTATGAGATCCAGAACGGCGACAGGATCGAGATCATTACCTCCCAGAACTCGAAGGGACCGAGCCGGGACTGGCTGACGCTGGTCAAAAGTACGCAGGCCAGGAATAAGATCAATCAGTGGTTCAAAGCGCAGAACAAGGAAGACAATATCGTCAGGGGACGCGAACTCTTTGAACATTATGTAAAAGGAAAAGGCTATCAGGTATCCGACCTGATGAAGCCCGAATATATAGAGAAGATCCTCAAGAAGTACGGCTTCCAGGAGTGGAACGCGATCCTTGCGGCGATCGGCCACGGGGGCTTAAAGGAGGGCCAGGTAGCCAACCGCCTGATCGAGGAGAAGAAGAAGGATGACAAGATCCATCTGACGGATGAAGAGGTGATGAATACCGTCACCGAGAATCCCGAACATAAGCCGGAACTGGTGAAAAGCAAGAACGGCATTATCGTGGAGGGACTTGACGACCTGGCGGTGCACTTCTCCCATTGCTGCAATCCGATCCCCGGCGATGAGATCGTGGGCTTCGTGACCAGAGGCAGAGGCATCTCCATTCACAGGACCGACTGCGTCAATGTCCTGAATCTTCCGGAGAATGAGCGCAGCAGGCTGATCGAGGCCGAATGGCAGGATGACGGCGCCAGATCCGACAGGTACAAGACGGCGATCACCGTGTTCGCAAATAACCGCATCGGCCTGATCGTGGACGTTTCCAGGGTCCTCGCCGAAGCGGAAGTGGATATCAAAACGCTCAATACCAGAGTGAGCAAGCAGGATGTGGCTTCTGTCACGGTTGAATTCATGACTTCCGGTGTAAATGAGATCAATTCCATCATCGGAAAGCTCAGACAGATCGACGGCGTGATCGACATCCAGAGAAATACGGGCTGAGGAGAAAAACATGGCAGAACTTGAGATACAATACCGTGTGCTCGGAGCCATCGGTACGAATGTATATTTCCTGATCAATAAAGAAACGATGGAGACGATCGTGGTGGATCCGGCGGACAATGCGCCGTATATCGAAGAGCAGTTCAGGCTGCGGGGCTTTAAGCCGGCTGCGATCCTTCTGACGCACGGACATTTTGATCATATCTATGCAGTAAACGATCTGAAGGCAGCCTGGCCGGATGTAAAAGTATACGCCTATATTGATGAGAAACCGCTGCTGGCGGATTCCTGGGCAAACAGATCCGCCGCCTGGGCGTCGCCTTACACCACGACAGCGGATGTATGGGTAAAGGACAACGAGATGCTGCATATCGCGGGATTTGATATTCAGGTGTTCCATACGCCGGGGCATACAGCAGGAAGCTGCTGCTACTATCTTGAAGAGCAGGGCGTGCTGATGTCGGGAGATACGCTGTTCCTGGAATCCTACGGCAGAACGGATCTGCAGACGGGAAGCGAAGCAGCGATCTTCCGTTCCGTGGCCAGACTGCTGAAGCTGCCGGAGGACGTCTATGTATATCCCGGCCATATGGACATGACAAGCATCGGACATGAGCGAGAATACAATCCTGCTGCATTCTGAATAGATCACTTGAGGACGCGGATGGGTGCCGCGTCCTTTTTCCTTTCTTACTGCAGAAGGGACGTTTTTGTCCCGGATCGTTGCATGACAGACCGCAGACGGTGCGTTATCATCGAAGGATGAAGAATTACTTGTTATCCGATGAAGAAATACAGGCTGCGGTCGCGGATCATGAGGAACAGACCATGATGGTCCGGGAAAAGATCAGCGCGCTGAATCGCGAGATCGCAAAGCTTTCAGAAGCTGTCTACGAGTATCTTTCCTGGTATGACAGGGGAGAGGCCGGAACGGGACAGGGAAAAGATGCTGTACAGGATCCCGTTAACCGCATTGTGGAAAAGAAGGAAAGGGAGTACAGACGGTTCAGAAGGGAATTCGCAAACGCGCTTGCGGAGCAGGAGGCGCATCTGGCCCGCCTGCAGGAGATAAGGCTTGCCTATCTGACGCTGCCGCCGGATGAATACCTGGTCATGCGTACACTCTATGAAGAGGCTGTTCCCTGGAAAGCGGCTGCCGGGAAACTGGGCATTTCCAGGCGGACGCTGGCGGAGAACAGAAAACGTGCCATTGCGCATATCAGGGATTCCGTCAGCAGAATGGAGCAGGCGCCGGATGAACTGATGGCTGCCGAAACGGGCGTGCTGTACGGGAAACAGGAGTAGATCAATATGAGGATCGGTTTTGCACTGCATAACGATGAGTTCGAATATGACATCAGAGGCCTTTTGATGGCTTTTTTTCCGGGCGCCGAGATCGTGTACAGACCGGAGGATAAGACGGGATTCGATCATTATTTCACGTTCCCCCGCTCGGAATGTGCGCGGAAGCTGGACAGAAAGAATGAAATCAAGGAAAAATCCTACCGGATGCTCTCAGAACTCACCGGGAAGGAACTTCCCTGGGGGGCACTTACCGGGATCCGTCCGGTGAAGCTGGCTTCTGCCATGCTGCACGAAGGAGCGGATCCGGATGAGATCGCCGCGCGCATGATGAAAGAGCACATGGTAAGCAGGGAGAAAGCTTCGCTTGCAGCGGACATCGCGGTCTATGAGGACAGGATCCTGAAGGATATTGATTATGACGGCGGATACAGCCTGTATGTCGGTATCCCTTTCTGCCCGACCACCTGCCTGTACTGCTCGTTTACTTCTTATCCGATCGGCAAGTGGGCGGCAAGGGCGGACGAATATCTGGACAGGCTGGAGACCGAGATGGAGACAGTGAGCCGTCTGATGGCCGGGAAGAAGCTGCAGACGATTTATATCGGCGGCGGGACGCCGACAAGCCTTTCCCCGCAGCAGCTGGAGCGGCTGCTGACGGATCTGGAGAAGCACTTTGATGTCAGCGGGCTGCTGGAATGGACGGTCGAGGGCGGCCGGCCGGATTCGATCACGGCGGAGAAGCTGCAGGTGCTGAAGGCGCATCCTGTCACGCGCATTTCCATCAATCCGCAGACCATGCAGGATGAGACGCTGCGGCGGATCGGACGCAGGCATACGGTCGCGGATCTGCTTTCCGCCTATGAACTGGCAAGAAGCATGGGGTTCTCCAATATCAATATGGATACGATCCTCGGGCTTCCCGGGGAAACCGTGGAGGATGTCAGAGATACGTTTGAAAAGATCCGGGCGTTGTCTCCCGATTCCCTGACCGTGCATTCGCTGGCCGTGAAGCGGGCTTCCCGCCTGAAGATGGAGGCGGAAGGCACTGTTGTCGCCGGCGGCACGCAGGAGGAATCCGAAGAAATGATGCGGATCGCGGCAGCCGCTGCTGCGGATCTCGGCATGGCGCCGTATTATCTCTACCGGCAGAAGAACATGGCCGGCAATCTGGAGAACGTCGGCTACTGCAGACCGGGGGCCGAAGGCATTTACAATATTCTGATCATGGAGGAGGTCCAGACCATCTGCGCGATCGGGGCCGGTACCGTCAGCAAGGGCGTTTTCCCGGACGGACGGATCGAGCGGTGTGAGAATGTGAAGGATATTGCGCAGTATCTGGAACGGATCGACGAGATGAATGCACGCAAGTGCAGACTTTTCGGCGGCAGTGATTGACGTACAAATCATTGTAAGCTAAACTTTACTGTTGAACAGTATTAAACACCAATGAAGGAGAACTGTCATGAAGATCAGCAAAGGGAACATGTCAAGTGAGATCTTAAACTACGGCGGTGCCGTCAGAACGCTCATCGTCCCTGACCGGGACGGAAATCCCGTGGATGTCGTACTCGGATTCGACAGGATCCGGGACTATGAAGAGCACGGAGACCATTTCGGCGCCATCATCGGCAGATTCGGGAACCGCATCGGCGGCGCTTCCTTTTCCCTGAACGGGAAGACGTATGAGCTGACCGCAAACGACGGCAGGAACCATCTGCACGGCGGCCCCGGCGGATTTGACAGACTGGAGTGGGAGACCGTTTCCCTGACAGAGGATTCCGTCACCCTGAAGCTTGTCAGCCCCGACGGACAGGAAAACTATCCCGGCAATCTGACCGTGAAGGTCACCTATACACTGACAGAGGATTCGCTCATCATTGATTATCATGCCGTATCGGATGCGGACACGCTCTGCAACCTGACCAATCATTCCTATTTCAACCTGAACGGACACGACGGCGGCACCATCCGGGATCATTATGTGAAGCTTTATGCGGATCATTATACCGATGCGGATGCGGAGCTCATTCCGACCGGCGTGATCGCTTCCGTAGAGGGCACGCCGCTGGATCTTCGTGAACTGACCCGGATCGGCGACGGCATCGACGATCCGTTCGAAATGATGCAGAATGCAGGCGGATATGATTTCAATTTCGTGATCAATGACTATGACGGTACCATGAAGAAAGCCGCTGAAGTCTGTTCGGAAAAGACCGGCATCAGGGTCGAGGTCTTCACGGATCTGCCCGGCATCCAGTTCTATACCGGCAATTTCCTGGGCAATACGCCGGTCGGCAAAGGCGGCGCGGTCTATCATAAGCAGGATGCATTCTGCCTGGAGACGCAGGTCTTCCCGGATGCGCCGCACCATGAGAACTTCCCTACGGCGGTACTGAAAGCGGGCGAAGAATATAAAACGAGAACGATCTACAGATTTTCCGTGATCTGAGCGAAAGGAGCACCAATGGCATTATCCAAGAAACCCGTGAACGGCATGAAGGACATCATGCCCGACGAGATGAAGATCAGGGACTACCTGATCGACCTGATCAAGAAGACCTACAGAGAATTCGGCTTCACCCCCATGGAAACGCCCGTCGTGGAGCATCTTGCGAACCTGACCAGCAAGCAGGGCGGCGACAATGAGAAGCTGATCTTCAAGATCCTGAAAAGAGGCGAGAAGCTGAAGATCGAAGAAGCAAAGACGGACAATGATCTTTCCGATTCCGGCCTTCGCTACGATCTGACCGTTCCGCTTGTCAGATATTATTCCAATCACATGAATGATCTGCCCAAGCCCTTCAAGGCGCTGCAGATCGGACCGGTCTTCCGTGCGGACAGACCGCAGCGGGGACGTTTCCGTCAGTTCTATCAGTGCGATATCGACATCCTGGGCGAACCCTCCAATATCGCAGAGATCGAGCTGATCCTCGCAACGACAAAGCTGCTTTCCAGAATCGGATTTGACGGATTTACCGTCATTATCAATGACAGACGGATCCTGAAGGGCATGGCGGCCTGGTGCGGTTTCCCGGAGGAATCCTATGACCAGGTCTTTGTCGAGCTGGACAAGATGGACAAGATCGGCATGGACGGCGTGAAAAATGGGCTCACGGAGCTCGGTTTTGATGCAGCTGCGATCGAGAAGCTCGGAACACTGTTTGCCGAGCTGGAAACAAAGGAAGACCAGGTCGGCTATCTGCAGGAGACGCTGGCCGGACATATCGATGACGCAGCGGAGAGTCTTTCGTTCATCATGAACAGCGTAGGCGATCTGTCGACCGGCTTCAGACTGAAATTCGATCCCACGCTTG
>CAMOZZ010000025.1 GCA_946631165.1 uncultured Lachnospiraceae bacterium
CGCTGAAGGGATGGCTTGAGTAGGACTGATTATAAAAATTTTCAGACGGTAATCGAAAACAATTACAAAATCGGAGATAGTAAAATCTTTATATACAATGAAAGATAACGTCCCCGATCATAAAGGCAGCCTGATCATACGGCGGCTGCAATTTACAGATGACCGCAGGACCGGTCGTTCGGAACAGATCTTGATTTGTTTGGAGTGAACGGTCCTGCGGTCATTCTGTTCAGAAATCAGCATAAAGGAGGAAACTGAGGAAAAATGATAGTGCCGAATTATTTTGAAGATCCGGAAATGCTTCATGAGAACATGCTTCCGTGGAGGGCTTATTATATTCCGGCTTCAAAAAGAATGGACTGCCTGGTCGACGCCAGAGAGCGGTCAGACAGGTTCCGGCTCCTTAACGGGAATTGGAAATTCCGGTATTTCCAAAGTGTCCGGGATCTGGATGAGGAATTTTTTCTTCCGGACGCAGATACGACCGGTTTTGAGGAAATAGATGTGCCTTCTGTCTGGCAGTGCTGCGGCTATGACAGTCATCAGTACACGAATTACAGATATCCATTTCCCGTTGATCCGCCTTACGTGCCTGTCGATAATCCCTGCGGTGCATATATCAGAGAATTTACTTATGAAAAAGATGAGCATGCACCGAAAGCATATCTTACGTTCGAGGGCGTCGACTCCTGCTTTTATGTATGGATGAATGGGACATATGTCGGATACAGCCAGATCTCGCATGCCTCTCATGAATTTGATGTTACGGAATATCTTACAGAAGGTGTCAATACAATTGCCGTACTGGTCCTGAAATGGTGCGACGGAAGCTATCTGGAGGATCAGGATAAATTCCGGATGAACGGAATTTTCAGGGATGTGTATATCCTGAACAGACCGGCGGAGATCGTATTTGATTATTTTGTAAAAACGTGCATAAAAAAAGACTATGCTGATATCCTGCTGGATCTGAAATATCTGGGCGAAAAGAAAACTGCGGAAATCTCCGTTTATGATGAGGAAGACTGTCTGATCGCTGAAGAAACCGTTCATGAACACGGTTCTTTAGTAATCCCGAAGCCGGTATTGTGGAATTGTGAACAGCCGTATCTGTATACATTAGTGATCCGGACGGAGGAGGAGACGATCACGGATCATATCGGAATAAGAGAGATCTCCATCAAGAACAATATCGTTTATGTGAACGGCTGTCAGATCAAATTCCGCGGTGTGAACAGACATGAATCAGATCCTGTCACCGGCTGCGTGGTGGATATGGAGCATGTAAAACGTGATCTGCGGATGATCAGGGAGAATAATTTCAACGCCATCAGGACGAGCCATTACCCGAATGTTCCTTATTTCTATGAACTGTGTGACCGGTACGGATTCTTTGTGATCGATGAAGCGGATAATGAAAGCCACGGCACATGGCAGCTTTATTACGAGAAGGATGATGATCGGGAAAGGGCTTCGCGATGGAATGAAATGATAACGGACAACCCGGCATTTAACGAAGCGACGATTGACAGAACAAAAAGCATGGTCGAAAGAAATAAGAACAGACCGTGCATTGTCGTATGGTCGATGGGCAATGAAGGCGGTTACGGATGTACGTTTGAGGAAGCCCTGAAATGGACAAAGGCCTTCGATCCGACCCGGCTGACACACTATGAGAGTGCTTATTATAAAGGGAAACGACGCAGGTATGATTATTCAGATATCGATATATACAGCAGGATGTATCCGCAGTTTCAGGAAGTGCTTGACTATGTGAACAATGCGCCGGACAAACCGTTCCTGATGGTCGAATACTGTCATTCCATGGGCAACGGTCCCGGGGATTTTGAGGATTATTTTGAACTCATCGATCAATATGACTGCATTTGCGGCGGATTTGTCTGGGAATGGTGCGACCACGCTGTATATGCCGGGATCGCGGAAAACGGAAAAAAGAAATACCTGTACGGAGGCGACAGCGGAGAATTTCTGCATGACGGCAATTTCTGCATGGACGGCCTTGTATATCCGGACCGGACGCCGCATACCGGGCTTTATGAATTCAAAAATGTGCACCGTCCCGGAAGAGCGGTCTCTTATGATCAGGAACAGGGACTGGTGACCATCCGGAATATGCTTGATTTTACGGACCTTCCTTCAATCGCCGGAATATTCTGGGAACTCACCTGCGATGGAATCGTGTATGAGAAAGGCGTCGTTCAGGGGGCGGAAACGGGAAACATAAAGCCGCATTGCAGCGAAGTGTTCCCGCTGAAACTGAAGGTGCCGGAAAAAGGGAAATGTTATCTTCGGATCATTTACCGGTCAAAAGACAATACCGCGCCGGAGCATTACGGAGAGGAACTGGGATTTGACGAGCTGCCCCTGAAGAACAGGAATTGGAAAAACCAGACCGTAAGCATGCTCGCCGCAAAAACAGCATCATACAGCGGTCAGCCGGTGGAGTTCTGTGAAGAAGAGCGGTATTTTATCCTGAAAGGGACAGACTTCAGGTATGTGTTTGACCGCAGAAAAGGACTTTTCAGGAATCTGGAATATGCCGGCAGGGAGCTGCTGGAACGTCCCATGGACATCAGTATCTGGCGGGCGCCGACGGATAATGATATTCAGATCAAAAAAGAATGGTACCGGGCGTTTTATGACAGGACAGCCGCAAGAGCATACCGGTCATCCTGTGAGCGGGCGGAATCAGGTGTGCAGATCCACTGCAGGATGTCGCTGTGCGCGGATTCAATACAGAGGATCCTGGAGATGGATACCTTGTATCTGGTCAGTCATGCAGGGGAAATAACGATCCATATGCATGTGAAACGCAATACGGAATTTCCGGAACTTCCCCGTTTCGGTCTGAGGCTGTTCCTGCCGGAAAAAATGAATCAGGTAACGTATTGCGGGCTTGGTCCGTCGGAAAGTTACCCTGACAAAAAACGGGCTTCGTATCACGGGCTGTTCAAGAGCAAAGTGTGTGCGCTGCATGAAGATTATCTGAGACCGCAGGAGAACGGAAGTCATGCAGATTGTGATTATGTAACTGTTTCCGATGGCTCTGCGGAACTGACCGCAGCTGCAGAAAACACGATTTCCTTTAATGCATCTCATTATACAGAGGAAGAACTGACTGTAAAGAGGCACCATTTTGAACTGGAACCGAGTGGATGCACAGTGCTGCATCTGGATCTGAAACAAAACGGGATCGGCTCGAACAGCTGCGGCCCGCGGCCGAAAGAGAAATACAGATTCACAGAGGAAAAGTTTGTTTACTATCTTACAATGATACCGCATGTCAGAACGGAAACAGATCAGTAAAGGAGGCGGAAAATGGAGGAAAGAACATATCTGAAATGGTATAACAAGGTTGGCTACGGATCGGGCGATATAGCGGGGAATGTGGTATATGCGCTGCTTTCCGCTTTTGTAATGATCTTCCTGACCGATACGGTAGGAATGAACGCCGGCGTTGTGGGCACGCTCATCGCAGTCTCCAAACTGTTTGACGGCGTAAGTGACATCTTCTTCGGATCCCTTATCGATAAAACACACAGCAGAATGGGAAAAGCAAGGCCGTGGATGCTGTACGGGTATTTTGGCTGTGCCGTATGCCTGGTCGCCATATTCTGTATTCCTGCGGGCATCGGACCGTTCGCACAGTATGCATGGTTCTTTATTGCCTACACAATGCTGAATGCCGGATTTTATACAGCTAACAACATCGCTTATTCTGCTCTGACGGCACTGATCACGAAGAACAATCATGAACGTGTGGAAATGGGATCCATCCGTTTTATGTTCGCTTTCGGTACGAGTATGCTGATCCAGACGATTACAGTTGGTCTGGTGGCTTATTTCGGCGGCGGTGCAGCGGCATGGAGGACTGTCGCGATCATCTATGCTATTGTCGGCGTACTCTCCAATACCCTGTCTGTCATGTCCGTAAAGGAACTGTCGCCGGAGGAACTTGCAGAGGGTGAAGTTTCAGCCGGAGAGGAGATCAAAGAAGAAAAATACAATCTCATCGATGCCTTTAAACTGCTGGCCCATAATAAGTATTTCCTGATGATCTGCGGTTCTTACCTGCTGATGCAGATTTATTCGGCAACGCTGAACATGGGCATCTATTTCATGACCTATGTACTGAAGAACGCCAATCTGCTCGGTGTATTTGCCTGGGCCATCAATATCCCGATGATCATCGGATTGCTGCTGACTCCGACACTCGTCCTGAAGTTCAACGGAATGTACAGACTGAATATTTACGGATATACTGTCGGGACGATCGGCCGTCTGGGCGTATTGATCGCCGGTTATATGGGCAGTGTTCCGCTGATGCTTGCATGCACGGCAATCGCTGCGCTGGGCATGAGTCCGCTGCAGGGGGATATGAATGCGCTGATCGCGACGACTTCGGAGTACACCTTCCTTACGACCGGGAAACGGGTAGACGGTACCATGTATTCCTGCACATCCTTTGGAACGAAAGTCGGCGGCGGACTGGGAACAGCTGTCGCGGGATGGCTGCTGGCGCTGAGCGGTTATGTCGGAGGGGCTGCAGAACAGTCGGCCTCCACAATGAACATGCTGCATATCATGTATCTGTGGATGCCCATGATCTTCAACCTGCTGATCACGATCCTTCTGACCAGACTGAATGTGGAAAAGGCCAATGAGATCCTTAAGGAGAAGATACGGACGGCTGAGAACGGCTGATGAAAAAGGAAGGATATATCGCGGCGGCAGAGGACCGGAGAACGCTCTGCCGCTCTTTTTTCTGCTCCGCGATGAAGGCTCTTTTCGGAATCTCAATATATATGTGTGCAAAACAGGATTTTCGTGCTATACTTCTATTTGATAACTATCATAATTTTTTTACAGGTTATGTCAGAATAAAAGGTTCAGGATATGAAACATAATGATACACAGAAAAGATCGAATATTACCGGGATTGCTGTTACAGGCGGTATTCTTGTGCTGATCATTCTTGTCGCTGGTACTGTATGGATCGCAAAGAGCGCCAGAGACGATACTGAAAAAGCGGTCCGTGCAGTCAGCCTTCTTTATCTGGATGAGCTTGCCGGGCGCAGAGAGCAGGTCGTGGAAAACAATCTGCAGAATAAGATCAGGGACCTGAAAACAGCAGTAAGTCTCCTGGATGAGAATGATCTTGCGGACGCAGATCATCTGCGGCAATATCAGGCGAAAATGCGGCTGCTGTATAATACGGAGAAGTTCGCATTCGTGGATACGGAAGGAACGATCTATACAGCAAACGGCCTGCAGGATAATATCGGCGATTATTCCTTTGACTACACATCGCTCGACGGACCGGATATCTCCATCCTGAATCTGCATTCTCATGATAAGAAAGTGATCATTGCTGTCCCGGTCGATCTTGTCATGAGCGGCACAGAACTGAAAGTCTGTTTCATGGAGATCGATATGGACGAGATGCTCCAGGGCGTTTCCATGAGTTCCAGCTCCGGCGATTCGACTTTCTGCAATATCTATACAAAAGACGGCATCGCCCTTTCCGATACCATTCTGGGCGGTCTGGCAGTGGAAGACAATCTGCTGACAGCCATGCAGTCTGCTGCCTATGAGAACCGCTATTCCTATGACTCTTTTCTTTCCGAGTTTCAGAATGCTGTCAGAGGCGAGACATCGTTTAATTATAACGGCATCCGGGAAACGCTCAGTTATGTTCCCATACCCGGTACGGACTGGCTTCTGACGTACCTGATCAGGGAAAGTGTTATTAAAGATCAGATCAGTTCCATCTCTGCCGGGATCATCACAAAGAGTGTTGTCCAGTCTGTCCTGATAATTGCTGCCCTTATAGCAATGTTCCTGTATATCATACTGCAGAGCATGAGGACCGCAAAACTGAGACTGGAACAGGAGACGGCTGAAGCAGCAGGCAGGGCCAAACAGGAGGAGATGGAACAAAGACTGGCCCTGCAGGAAAAACTCCTTGCAGAAGAGAAAAGAAGGACCCAGCTCGACAATATGATCACGGCTATGGCAGCGGATTACCGCAGTGTATACCATGTGGATCTGGTAAGCGGGGAAGCAGTCTGCTACAGAGCGGATCCGGATGGCAGGGGGCATTTTAAGGACGGAGATCATTTCTCCTATAAAGAAGCGCTTGCGGACTATGCTGAAAAGAATGTGGCAGAACAATTCAGGGAAGGGTTCCTTTCTTTCCTGGAACCGGAGAATATCCGGAAGGGACTGGAGAAGGAAAAAATTCTCGCATACCGGTATCTTGTAGAACAAGGAGACAGTGAATATTATGAAATGATCCGTGCAGCCGGTGTTGTAGACAGGGGAGATGCTCTGCAGGAGCATACCGTCAATGAGATCGGACTGGGACTAACCGTCATTGATGCGGAAATGCGGGAGACGATGGCCAGGGAACAGATCCTGAATGAAGCCCTTACCGCTGCGGAGCAGGCGAATAAAGCGAAGACCATGTTCCTGTCGAATATGAGCCATGAGATCAGAACGCCGATGAACGCGATCATCGGACTGGATAATATCGCGCTGAACGATCCGGATACGCCGGAGAAGATCCGGGGATATCTTGAAAAGATCGGATCGTCTGCGGACCATCTCCTGAATCTGATCAACGATATCCTGGATATGTCCAGGATAGAATCCGGTCGGCTGACCCTGAAAAATGAAGAATTCTCCTTCCGGAAGCTGCTGGAAGCCATCAATACGCTCTTCAGCGGGCAGACTTCGGAGAAAGGGATCGATTATCAGTGCCATATCATTGGCCATATGGACGATTATTATATCGGGGACAACATGAAGCTTCGCCAGGTCCTGATCAATATCCTGAGCAATGCCGTAAAATTCACCCCTTCCGGCGGGAAGATCGAACTGACGGTGGAGAGAAAAGCAAGATTTGACGGAAAGTCGACGATCTCTTTCAGGATTTCCGATACAGGCATAGGCATGAGCCCGGAGTTCCTCCCGCACATTTTTGATACGTTCGCCCAGGAGGATGCGTCGTCTACCAATAAATACGGCAGTTCCGGACTGGGAATGGCCATTACAAAGAACATCGTAGAGATGATGAACGGAAATATCGACGTAGAGAGCGAAAAAGGGAAGGGGACGACTTTTACTGTCGCAGTTACCCTTACAGACTCCGGCAGAAAGGAATCCGTAGAGGACTCTGCAGAGATCCGTCCGGAAGATATGTCCGTGCTTATTGTCGATGATGATCCGATCGCCTGTGAACATGCCAAGCTTGTCCTTGGAAAGGCTGGAATTGATGCGGAGATCGCTTCTTCAGGCGCAGAAGCAGTGGAAATGGTGCGGCTCCGTCATGCACGCCGGTCTCCGTATAATCTGATCCTTGTCGACTGGAAGATGCCGGAAATGGACGGCGTAGAGGCAGCACGCAGGATCCGTGAGATCGTCGGCAATGAATCCGCTATTATTATTCTGACTGCATACAGATGGGATGACGTTCTGGAAGAAGCAATCCATGCGGGCGTGGACAGCTTCCTGGCGAAACCGCTTTTTGCCGGCGCTGTCCTTGAAGAATTCAGATCAGCAGTCAAGCGGAAAAACATCGCAATGGGAGCCGCGGACAGGAAAGCAGATCTTACTGGCCGCAGGATCCTGCTGGCTGAGGATGTGCAGATCAACGCGGAGATCATGATGATGGTCCTGGAGACCCGTCAGATGCAGGCCGATCTGGCAGAGAACGGCAAGATCGCTGTCGAAAAATTCTCGGAACATGAGGCCGGGTATTATGATGCGATCCTGATGGATATGCGTATGCCGGAGATGGACGGACTGACAGCGACAAAGATGATCCGTGCGATGGACAGAGAAGATGCAAAGACCATTCCGATCATTGCGCTTACGGCAAATGCATTTGATGAAGATGTACAGAGAAGCCTCCAGGCGGGTCTCAATGCGCATCTGTCTAAACCCGTGCAGCCGGATTCGCTTTTTGAAACGCTGGAGAGCCTGATCAAAGCGTAAAATTTGATAAAAAATCCGCTTGCATACGGTCTCGTTTTGTGCTAAAGTATCAGGGCATATGATTACGGACGGTCCGCTTATACGAAAGGTATTATGAACGCCCAGATAATTAGGAGGAATCAAATGAACGAGATCATCAAAAAGATCGAAGACCAGCAGCTGAAGGAAACTGTCTGCGATTTCCGTGTGGGCGATACCGTGAAAGTATACGCGATCATCAGAGAAGGAAACCGCGAGCGTGTCCAGGTATTTGAAGGAACTGTCCTGAAGAGACAGAACGGCGGAGCCAGAGAGACTTTCACAGTCCGCAAGCTTTCCAGCGGAATCGGCGTTGAGAGAACATGGCCGCTTCATTCTCCCCGTATCGAGAAGATCGAAGTTGTCCGCCGCGGTAAAGTCAGAAGAGCGAAGCTCAACTACCTCAGAGACCGTGTCGGAAAGGCCGCAAAGGTCAGAGAAAAAGTTCGCTGAATTTGATGACAGAAGAAAGGGACTCGGATCATGCGGGTCCCTTTTTTCCTTCCCGGGGCACTTTTCATGAATATTTACGGAGGTTGGTTTTGGCCGGAATAAGCTTTTATCGGGAAAATACGGATAATCATCCGGTCCGCACGGTCGTGAAATGGTGCGTGGATATCCTTGTCGTGATCTCGGTCGCCGTTATTCTTGTCAGCCAGATCTTTAATACCATACGGGTAAACGGAAGATCGATGGAACCTGTGCTGGCCGCCGGTGACAGAGTACTGATGAGCAGGATCAAGCCGTCCCTTATCGCACCGGACCGGTATGACATTATTGTTTTCACGCCGGACGGCGATGACACCAGGCGAATGATCCGGCGTATTGTCGGTCTTCCCGGCGAGACTGTACTGATCAGCGATGGCATGATCCTGATCAACGGGAGACCGCTTGCGGATGCCATCTCCGGCGCTATTACGATTGCGGGCGTTGCGGAAAATGAGATCGAACTTGGCAGGGATGAATACTTTGTACTGGGCGATAATGTCAACAGCAGCGAGGACAGCCGCTTTGCGCATATCGGAAATATTAAAGAAGAAGAGATCGAAGGGACGGTCTGGTTCCGCTACGCACCCCTGGACAGACTTTCCCCTGTAAAATAAGAGGATTTTATGGATATACAATGGTACCCCGGGCATATGACGAAAGCCAGGCGGGCGATGGAAGAGAGCCTGAAACTCATTGATCTGATCATCGAGCTGACAGACGCCAGAATGCCTGCTTCGGGAAGAAATCCCGATATAGACAAAATGGGAAACGGAAAGTTCCGGCTCATTCTGCTGAACAAAGCCGATCTGGCCGATCCGGAAATCAGCAAAGCGTGGCAGGAGTACTACAGATCGAAAGGGACTGCCTGCATTCTGCTGGATTCCAGGAAGACTGACGGCATGAAACAGATAAAGAACGCGATCCTGGACATCTGTAAGGAAAAATTTGAAAGAAACAGAAAAAGAGGGATCAAAAACCGTCCCGTCAGAGCTATGGTGACAGGTATCCCCAATGTAGGGAAATCCACTTTCATCAATTCTTTTGCAAAAAAGTCTGCTGCGAAGACAGGCAACAAACCGGGCGTCACAAGAGGAAATCAGTGGATCAGGCTGAACGATAAAGTTGAGCTTCTGGATACACCGGGCATTTTGTGGCCGAAATTCGAGGACCCGGAAGTCGGCGTGAAGCTGGCGCTGATCGGTACGATCAACGATGAGATATTATCACAGTATGAATTAGCGCTAGAAGGCATAGAATATCTGAAAAATGCTTATCCGGACGCCCTTTCCTCAAGATATGAAGGACTTGACCGGGATCAGAGCAGGGAGGATATCCTGAATGATATTGCGCTGATCCGCAAATGTCTGAAAAAAGGCGGCGAACCGGATACGGATAAAGCATCCAGGCTTTTTCTGGATGATCTCAGAAGCGGCAGATTCGGCAGGATCAGCTTTGAAAGGCCGGAGGAGGACTGATGGCAAAAAGAACCGTCGAAGAGGAGAAGATCCGTCTCGCCGGGATGATGGATTATGAGAAGCAGTATCGTTCCCGCGGTTTTATTGCCGGCGTCGATGAAGCAGGCAGAGGGCCGCTCGCCGGTCCCGTTGTTGCGGCTGCAGTCATCCTGCCGGAAGATACTTTTCTGATGTATCTGGATGATTCCAAAAAGGTAACGGAAAAAAGACGGGAAGTACTTTATGACCAGATCAAGGAAACGGCTGTTTCCTTCGGGATCGGCATGGCTTCGCCGGAGCTGATCGATGAGATCAATATCCTCCAGGCGACTTACGAAGCTATGAGAAAAGCGATCGCTGCGCTGGACCCCGTTCCTGCTGTACTCCTCAACGATGCTGTTACGATCCCCGCCATTGCTGTCCCGCAGGTACCGATCATAAAAGGCGATTCGAAAAGCGTCAGCATTGCGGCAGCCAGCATCCTGGCCAAAGTGACCAGGGACAGAATGATGAAAGAACTGGATGCGGTGTATCCGGAATACGGCTTCGCAAAGCACAAAGGCTACGGAACCGCAGAACACATTGCTGCCATTAAGAAATACGGCCCCTGTGCCATACACAGGAGAAGCTTTATAGGAAAATTTATCTGATGCAGGATATCAACAAAAGGGCGCTCGGCGGGGAATATGAGGATGCAGCTGCTGAATATCTCATAAGCCGCGGATATACCATCCTGGAGCGCAATTACCGGAACCGGTTCGGGGAGATCGATCTGATCGCCAGGAAGGGCGGCTGGCTGTGCTTTGTGGAAGTCAAGTACAGAAGCAGCACGCATTTCGGCTGGTCTTCCGAAGCTGTGAACCGGAAGAAGCAGCAGACTATTTGGAAGCTGGCAAAATACTATATAATAAAGCACCCCTGGAGCCAGGAGTGCTTTATTCGTTTCGACGTAGCCGCTTTTATGGAAGACGGAAAGCTTTCCTATTATGAAGGGGCTTTCGGCGGGATGTAAGGCTCAGTCGTCCTCGCGCAGTTCGCCTTTGTATCTTCTGATCAGCCGCTGCAGCTTCTCGGTATGGGACATGATGTCATGAAGCGTTACATCGTGATTCAGCGTGTTGATGATCGTAGCGACATATTTTGTCATATCTGCTTCCAGATACCACGGCCGGGTCAGAAGTTCGGGCTTTCTGTAGTTCAGATTCGTGGTCACGATATAATCGAAATAGCCGGATTCATAATATCTGTCAAAGTTCTCAAATCCGGAAGTGAAGAGGCCGAAAGTACAGAAAACGATCACCCGTTTTGCTTTTCTGCGGCGGAGCTCTTTGCAGGTGTCAAGCATGCTCTCGCCGGAAGCGATCATATCGTCAACGATGATGACCGTTTTTCCTTCAACGTCGGAGCCGAGGAATTCATGGGCGACGATAGGATTCTTGCCGTTCACGACGCGAGAATAGTCGCGCCTCTTGTAGAACATACCCATATCAACTTCGAGGTTGTTGGCCAGATAGACCGCCCTTCCCATGGCGCCTTCATCCGGGCTGATGATCATCAGGTCTTCCTTGCTGATCGTGATATTTTTTTCCTGCAGGAGAAGCGCCTTCATGAACTGATAAACGCAGGGGAAACTGCCGAAATTGCTCATGGGGATGGCGTTCTGTACTCTGGGATCGTGGGCGTCGAAGGTAATGATATTGCTGACGCCCATATCACGGAGCTCCTCCAGGGCCATCGCGCAGTCCAGGGACTCTCTGGCCATGCGTTTGTGCTGGCGGCTCTCATAGAGGAACGGCATGATGACGTTCAGACGTCTGGCAGAAGTCATGGCGGTCGAGATGATGCGCTTCATATCCTGATAATGGTCATCGGGGGACATGATATGCCGTTTCCCGTACATCGGGAAAGACATGCTGTGATTCATTACATCACAGAGAATGAAAACATCGGATCCGCGGACGCTTTCATTGATCACGCCCTTGCCTTCTCCGGAACCGAACCTGGGACAGCTGGAACTGACAAGATAGGAATCTCTGTCATAACCGCGGAATTCGATATTTGATTCACGCTGTTTAAGGATCTCCTGGTCGTGCTTGCGGAAACTGACGATATATTCATCGACTTTTTTCCCGAATTCGGCACAGTTGTCCATGGCTATTATTTTTAATGGTGCGAGCGGAATAGTGTTTTTAAAGGTGTAATCCTTTGCCATCATTGTCCTCCGTAAATAGCAGTCATCAGACATTAAAGCATTGATGCATTAAGGTTATATCATGAAGGAGCGTCCCGATGCAAGGGGAACGGGGGATTATTTTAAGATTGAAATGTAATTCGTGCTATGATAGAATTTATCGGATAAAGTGTTAAACATTAACGGAGGCGCCATGAAACAGCAGGGCCAGATCATTTCCGGTATCAGGCCGGGATCGATCGCTGAAGAACTTGAGATCCGGCCCGGGGACAGGCTGATCTCCATAAACGGGCAGGAAATAGCGGATATATTTGATTATGATTTCCTCAGTGAGGATGAAGAACTGACGATCCTGATCCGCACATCCTCCGGAGAGGATCTGGAATGCGAGATAGAGAAGGAGGAAGACGAGGATCTCGGATTTGTTTTTGAGAACGGCCTGATGGATGAATACCGTTCCTGCAGGAACAAATGTATATTCTGCTTTATCGACCAGATGCCGCCGGGCATGAGGGAGACGCTGTATTTCAAAGATGATGATTCCAGGCTTTCTTTCCTGCAGGGCAATTATGTGACGCTGACAAATATGTCCGACGCAGATATAGAACGCATCATCCGCTACCATCTGTCGCCGATCAATATTTCCGTCCATACCATGGATCCGGCGCTGCGCTGCCGGATGCTCAACAACAGATTTGCCGGCGAATCATTGAAGAAGATCGATACGCTGTATGAAGCCGGTGTGGAGATGAACGGTCAGATCGTTCTGTGTCCGGGAATCAATGACGGAGCCTCGCTCACATTTACGCTGAAAGCGCTGATGAAGTATCTTCCGTATATGCGGAGCGTTTCCGTAGTGCCTGTCGGGCTGACAAAATTCCGCGAAGGGCTTTTTCCGCTGGCAGCAGTCACAAAGGAATGTGCAGAGGATACCATCAGAAGAGTGGAAGCGGTACAGGAGGAAGCTTTCGGAAAATACGGACTGCATTTCGCCCATGCAAGCGACGAGTTCTATCTGCTTGCGGAGAAGGAAATGCCCGAAGAAGAACGATATGACGGTTATCTGCAATATGAGAACGGTGTGGGGTTTATCCGCCTGCTGACAAAAGAATTCAGAGAAGCACTGGCGCTGTCTGTGCAGTCCGAAATGGTAAAAGATGCTGCAAGGAATGTTACCGTTGCCACCGGAGTGCTGATCGCGCCGGTCCTGGAAATGCTTGCCGGGGAATGCAGAAAGTATTATCCTTCCTGCACTGTCCGTGTGATCCCGGTAAAGAACCGGTTCTTCGGGGAAAGCATAACGGTTGCAGGACTGGTTACGGGACAGGATCTGATCAGTCAGCTGGAGGGAAACGATCTGGGCGACGTGCTTCTGATCCCGCAGAACATGCTCCGTTCCGGGGAGAACGTTTTCCTGGATGATATTACGACGGAGGAAGTCTCCGAACGGCTCCGGATTCCTGTCAGGGTGACAGGAAATGCCGGCCGGGATCTGCTCTCGGCATTTCTGGGAACGGAAGCTTACTGCCAGAGCTTTCACAATGAATATGAACCCGGTTTTTAACAGATAAGGAGTTATCCATGAGCAAACCAATTGTAGCCATAGTCGGAAGACCGAATGTCGGAAAATCTACATTATTTAATGTCATTGCCGGCGACAGGATTTCCATTGTACAGGATACGCCCGGCGTGACCAGGGACCGTATCTATGCCGACTGCACATGGCTCGACAAGAATTTTACACTGATCGATACGGGCGGCATTGAACCCGAATCCGATGATGTGATCTTCCGTCAGATGAGGGAACAGGCGGAGATCGCCATACAGACAGCAGATGTCATCATCTTCATCGTGGATGTAAAACAGGGACTGGTGGATGCCGATTCGCGGGTCGCGGATCTACTGCGCCGGTCTGCGAAACCCGTGATCCTTGCAGTCAACAAAGTGGACAGTTTTGATAAATACATGGCTGATGTATATGAGTTCTACTCTCTGGGGATCGGCGATCCGGTGCCTATTTCGGCTGCATCCCGGCTGGGGCTCGGAGAACTGCTGGATGAAGTCGTCGCTCATTTTCCGGAAGCGAATGCTGCGGCGGAGGAAGATGACCGTCCCAAGATCGCCATTGTCGGAAAGCCGAATGTCGGCAAATCTTCGATCGTAAACAGGATGACCGGCGAGAACCGGGTGATCGTTTCCGATGTGGCTGGAACGACAAGGGATGCGATCGATTCCGTTGTCCGCTATCACAAAAGGGAATACGTCCTGATTGACACAGCGGGCATCCGGAGAAAGAGTAAGATCAAAGAGGAGATCGAAAGATTCTCCATTATCCGCGCGGTATCTGCAGTGGAACGCGCAGATGTCGTTCTGATCGTGATCGATGCGCAGGAAGGAATCACGGAGCAGGACGCGAAGATCGCCGGGATCGCGCATGATCGCGGGAAGGGACTGCTGATCATTGTCAATAAATGGGATCTGGTGGAAAAAGATACCCATACCATGAAAAAGTTCACGGAGAAGATCCGGCAGACACTGTCCTTCATGAGTTATGCGGAGATCCTGTATGTATCAGCGCTCTCCGGCCAGAGACTTTCGAAGATCTTTGAATATATCGACGTGATCCTTGAGAACCAGAATCTCAGGGTCGCAACGGGTGTCCTGAACGAGATCATGACAGAAGCAGTAGCGCTTCAGCAGCCTCCGACGGACAAGGGAAAGAGGCTGAAGCTCTTCTATATGACGCAGGTGTCCGTAAAACCGCCGACGTTCGTGATCTTTGTAAATGATAAAAAACTGATGCATTTTTCGTATCAGCGCTACATTGAGAACAGGATAAGAGATACCTTCGGATTTTCCGGAACATCCATCAGGTTCATTATCCGTGAACGGAAGGAAAAAGACTGACATGGAACGTATCGTATGCATTCTCATCGGGTATGTTTTCGGTCTGTTTCAGACAGGATATATTTTCGGAAAGCTTCACGGGCACGATCTGAGACAGGAAGGAAGCGGCAATTCCGGAACGACCAATGCGCTTCGCGTGATGGGCGTAAAAGCAGGCCTGACTGTATTCGCGGGGGATGTGATCAAGCTGTTTGCCGCTGCCCTGCTGACGCATCTGATCTTTTCGCCGGGCCGCTGGCATGAGCCTTACAGCATGATCCTGATCCTCTATACGGCGATCGGAACCGTGCTGGGACATAATTATCCGTTTTATCTGTCGTTTAAGGGCGGCAAGGGAATTGCCGTGACTGCCGCGCTGGTGCTTCTGTTCGGCGATCTCCGGATCATCCTTCCCTGCCTTGCCGCCTTCGTTGGAGCAGTCCTTATAACGGGTTTTGTTTCGCTCGGGTCGCTGCTGGTCGTCACCCTGTTCGTGATTCTGTGGGCGGCGCTCGGACTGACAGGAAATCTGCCGCTCTCCGGAACGCCGTATTTCGCCGAAAGTATGGTCATCATCCTTTTCTGGGCAGCACTCGCTTTCTGGAGACACAGGACAAATATCAGGAGACTTGCTGCCGGCACGGAGAACAGGATTTCCCTGCATAAAAAAAGGAGCTGAGAAAGAAATCATGAGCAATATTACAGTAATGGGCGCAGGCACATGGGGCATGGCGCTTGCAATCCTTCTTGCCAATAACGGAAATAATGTGACTGTATGGTCAGCGGTCCCCGCGGAGATCAAAATGCTTAAGGAAACGCATAAGCATGTCAATCTGCCGGAAGCCAGGATCCCGGATTCCATGCAGTTTACGGAAGATATTGAAACAGCCCTGGCGGATCCTGACATCGTTGTAATGGGCGTTGCATCTGTCTATACCAGAGCAACGGCACGCAGGATGAAACCGTTTGTTAAAGACGGACAGATCATTGTCAATGTGGCAAAAGGCATTGAGGAAAACACGCTTGCTGTTCTCACAGAGCAGATCAGCGAAGAGATCCCGCAGGCAAAGGTGGCGGTCCTTTCCGGTCCGAGTCATGCTGAAGAAGTCAGCAGAGGCATCCCGACATCCGTGACGATCGGCGCGGATGACAGAGAGACAGCCGAATATCTTCAGAAAGTCTTCTGCAGCAGGGTGTTCAGGCCGTATATCAGCAGCGACGTGCTGGGCATTGAACTCGGCGGCGCCCTGAAAAACGTGATCGCTCTTGCCGCAGGCATGGCGGACGGGCTCGGCTACGGTGATAATACAAAAGCTGCACTGATCACGCGCGGCATGGCGGAGATCGCAAGACTCGGCCTTGCCATGGGTGCCAGGGAGGAAACCCTCTACGGTCTTTCCGGTATTGGAGATCTGATCGTTACCTGTGCCAGCATGCATTCCAGGAACAGACGCGCAGGGATCCTGATGGGTCAGGGAAAGAGCATGGAAGAGGCCATGAAAGAAGTCAACCAGGTGGTGGAAGGCGTTTATTCCGCCAAAGCCGCGCTGGCGCTTTCCAGAAAATATAATGTCGATATGCCTATCGTGGAACAGATGAACAAGGTGCTGTTCGAGGGCGCCTCTCCAGCCGCGTCTGTTGACGGCCTGATGCTGAGAGAGACCAAGCCGGAAAATCCCAGAGTGGATTGGAAGTAAGGGAGGAGACCATGGGAACACCTCATAACAAAGCGGAAAAAGGCGACATCGCAAAGACCGTTCTTATGCCGGGCGATCCATTAAGAGCAAAATATATTGCGGAGACATATCTCGAGGATCCGGTCTGCTTCAATACCGTCAGAAATATGCTTGGCTATACCGGCACTTATAAAGGCGTAAGGGTTTCCGTGATGGGAAGCGGTATGGGCATGCCTTCCATCGGGATCTATGCCCAGGAGCTCTATGAACAGTATGATGTCGACAGGATCATGCGCATCGGCTCTGCAGGCGCCTTCTCCGATGATATCAGGCTGATGGATATCGTGATGGCGCAGGGCGCGTGTACGAATTCGAATTTTGCGGCGCAGTACCGTCTTGGCGGCACATTTGCGCCGGTCGCGGATTTCGGTATGCTGCGGACTGCCGTGGAAGCCGCCGAAAAACTGGGCGTCAGCCCGCATGTCGGAAATGTTCTGTCATCCGATGTCTTTTATCATGATGATCCGGCTTTTAATGACGGCTGGAAAAAGATGGGCGTTCTCTGTGTTGAAATGGAAAGTGCCGCGCTCTATATGATCGCTGCCCGCCTTCATAAGCAGGCGCTCGGGATCTTTACGATCTCGGATCATCTTTACAGGGCGGAAGCGCTGAGCGCTGAGGAAAGACAGACGTCCTTCGATGAAATGATGAAGATCGCACTGGAGACTGCTTATGAATACGGTAAGAACGAATGAGTGCCAAACTTCCTGAAGTGACCGTTTATTCTGACGGATCAGCCAGGGGGAACCCTGACGGTCCCGGCGGCTACGGCGCTGTCATTCAGTTTACCGACAGAAAAGGGATCCTGCACGAAAAGGAGATCTCCGGCGGCTTTAAGCGTACGACCAATAACCGCATGGAACTTCTGGCGGCGATCTCCGCACTGGAGGCACTGACGAAGCCCTGCCGCGTAAAGATCTATTCTGATTCATCTTATCTGGTAAATGCTTTCAACCAACACTGGATCGACAGCTGGAAGAAAAAGAATTACCGGAGAGGAACCGAAAAAGAAGTCAAGAATATCGATCTGTGGGAGCGGCTTCTGGCAGCCATGAGCCCGCATGAAGTAGATTATATCTGGGTCAAAGGGCATGCCGGCCATCCCGGAAACGAAAGAGCGGATCAGCTGGCCACGTCCGCTGCAGACGGGACAGATCTCATGACAGACCCCGGCGTAAAGTAAATAATGTGCATACCGAAGCCTTCAGCCTGACCGGCCGGGTTTCGTTACAGGAGGAATATGATGAAAGCATATGGTGTAAATGAACTCAGAAAGATGTTCCTGGATTTCTTTGAATCAAAGGGACATCTCTGCAAGAACAGTTATTCGCTGATTCCGCATAACGACAACAGCGTTCTGCTGATCCCCGCCGGCATGGCGCCCTTAAAGCCGTATTTTACCGGCCAGGAAGTGCCCCCGAGGACAAGAATGGCGACCTGCCAGAAATGTATCCGTACCGGCGATATCGACAATGTCGGCATTACCGCAAGACATCTTACGTTCTTTGAGATGCTCGGAAATTTCTCTTTCGGCGATTATTTCAAGGAAGAAGCCATCGAATGGTCCTGGGAATTCCTGACGGAAGTCGTCGGGCTTGATCCCAACAGGCTTTATCCTTCCATTTATCAGGATGACGATGAAGCATTTGATATCTGGAACAAGAAAATGGGCATCCCTGCCGAGCGCATTTTCCGTTTCGGCAAGGAAGACAACTTCTGGGAGCACGGCGCGGGTCCCTGCGGTCCCTGTTCTGAGATCTACTATGACCGCGGCGAGAAGTACGGCTGCGGAAAACCCACCTGTACTGTAGGCTGCGACTGCGACAGATACATGGAGATCTGGAACAACGTATTTACCCAGTTTGACGGCGACGGCAAAGGGAATTATGTAGAGCTGGATAACAAGAATATCGATACCGGCATGGGCCTTGAGCGTCTTGCTGTAGTTGTACAGGATGTCGATACCGTATTCTCCATCGATACCTTTAAGGCGCTTCTTGACGAAGTCTGCCATATGGCGAATGATTATGCGTATGAATCCGATCCGAGAAAGGATGTTTCCGTGCGTGTTATCGTAGACCATATCCGTTCCGTGACATTCATGGTCTCCGACGGCATCATGCCTTCCAATGAAGGAAGAGGATATGTGCTCAGAAGGCTCCTGCGCCGCGCTGCAAGACACGGAAGGATGCTGGGGATCGAAGACGGATTCCTTACGAAACTCTGTGAGACCGTGATCGAACTCTCTAAAGACGGATATCCGGAACTGGAGGAGAGAAGGGATTTCATCCAGAAAGTCATTTCCCAGGAAGAGGAGAAATTCACCCGTACGATCGATACCGGACTCGCCCTGCTTGCCGAGTTCAAGGAGAGAGTAAAAGCGAACAACGGCCGTGTCCTTTCCGGTGATGATGCCTTCAAGCTTTATGATACCTACGGATTCCCGCTCGATCTGACGAAGGAGATCCTGGGTGAAGATGATATGGAAGTGGATGATGATGGTTTTGACGCTGCCATGAAGGATCAGAAAGAACGTGCGAGAAAAGCCAGAAAGACCACGAACTATATGGGCGAGGATGACAATGTGTATTCTCTTCTGCCTGCTGAACTTACGACCGCGTTCACCGGTTATGAAAAGGAAACGGATACCTCGGTGATCACCGGCCTGACGACCGAAGAAGAGATCACAGAGGCTCTCTCGGAGGGCGATAAGGGAACGATCATTACAGCGGCGACGCCTTTCTATGCTACAAAGGGCGGACAGCAGCATGATACCGGCGTGATCACGCTTGCGGACGGATCCGCATTTGCCGTGGAAGATGTTATTGCCCTGAAGGGTGATAAAGTCGGTCATGTCGGCCATGTTGTATCCGGCGTATTCCGTATGGGAGAAGAAGTCACACTGTCTGTAGATGCTGACCGAAGAGCCGCGATCAGGAAGAACCATTCCGCGACGCATCTGCTGCAGGCGGCGCTTCGGGAAGTACTCGGCACCCATGTCAATCAGTCCGGTTCGGATAATGATGAAGAAAGACTGCGTTTCGATTTCTCTCATTTTGCTGCAATGACACCCGAAGAGATTCAGAAGGTCGAGGATATCGTTAACAGAAAGATCATGGAAGGCCTTACGGTCTGCACACAGATCGAATCCCTGGAAGAAGCCAGATCTTCAGGAGCTATGGCGCTGTTCGGAGAAAAATACGGTGATGAAGTCCGTGTTGTTTCCATGGGAGATTTCTCGACAGAACTCTGCGGCGGCACCCATGTAAAGAATACCGCCGAGATCCAGTGCTTCAAGATCCTGTCCGAGAACGGTATCTCTGCCGGTGTGAGACGAATCGAAGCGCTGACTTCCGCTAATGTGCTGAAATATTATGCAGGCGTTGAAAAAGCACTGCACGATGCAGCTGCAGCTGCAAAGACGACACCGGATCAGCTGATCAGAAGGATCGAACAGCTGGAGGGCGATGTAAAGGCGCTCAGATCCGAGAACGAAAGCCTCAAGAATAAGATCGCCAACGCATCAGCCGGTAATATCGAAGATAATATCAGAGAGATCAGGGGCGTAAAGCTTCTTGCCATGTCTGTTGACGGCGTTGATATGAACGGTCTCAGAAATCTCGGAGACCAGTGGAAAGAAAAACTCGGAGACGGCGTTATTGTGGCCGCTTCTGCACTGGACGGCAAGGTGAATCTGATTGTTATGGCAACGGATACAGCTATGAAAGCCGGCGCTCATGCAGGCAACATGATCAAGGCGATCGCAAAGGAAGTCGGCGGAGGCGGCGGCGGAAGACCGAACATGGCCCAGGCCGGCGGAAAGAATCCGGCCGGGATCGCCGCTGCACTGAAAGCAGCCGAAGAAGTACTTGCTGAACAGATCAAATAAACGTACGCGTACAGCGAAATTTCATCTTTAGCGGGTCTTTATCATGAGAGAGCTGATCATAAACATCAGAAAATTCTTCACCGGAGAACAGGATCTCCTGGATGCCGAACGGATTCTTAAAAAACGGGCGGCAGAAACGAACGATCCTGCGCTCCGGCGTGCCGCGGAACTGCAGAAGAGATACAGAAGGCGGCTGATCCGGCGCTGGACGCTGCTTTCTTTCCTTGCCGTTCTGCTTGTCCTGTTTCTTGTTATTTCACTGGTCATCCATGCTGTCAGAGGCGGCAGCGGCGGCCGGGCAAAGGAAGAAGT
>CAMOZZ010000026.1 GCA_946631165.1 uncultured Lachnospiraceae bacterium
AAAGAATATCGCGGATCCGCGGATGCCGTCGATCGCGGGAATCAGAGCTGCGGAAGGAACCGCCATCCCGGTATGGACAGCTGCGGAGATCGGTGCAGAGAAAGAGAAGACCGGCCTTGCCGGATCGGCCACACAGGTGGTCAGGACATTCTCGCCGGAGAGAAAAAAAGAATGTGTTTTCCTTTACGGCAATGCCCGCGAAACAGCCGGAGAATTGAAACGTATTATGGAGAAGCTGTCATGAGCGGAATCATCATTGATCATGAAAAATGCATCCTCTGCAGGAAGTGCCTGCGTTCATGTCCGGTGTCCGCATTGGAATTTGGTGATGGAAGGATTAAGGTGACGGATCTATGCAATCTCTGTACGATGTGTGTGGATTCCTGTCCCAAAGGAGCTATCGCCGTGGAAGCGGCGGAAGCGGCTGCTTCCGACAGCAGCGGTATCTGGATCTATGCACAGGTTGATGAGAACGGACTTTGTAAAGTGAGCTGCGAGCTTGCTTCCAAAGCGGCGGAACTGGCTGAGGAAGCGGAAGCCGTATCAGGGGAGACATGTGAAGTGACTGCGCTGCTGCCGTGCAATGACAGGGAAATGGCGGTACAGCTTGTTTCCTGCGGTGCGGACAGGGTGCTTTTCTGTGAAAAGGAAGATCTGAAGAACGGTGATCCGGATGCGGCGGCGGTATGGATTGTTTCCCTGATAAAAGAGAGGCAGCCGGCCGTCCTGCTGTTCCCGGCGACTGCGGCCGGCCGGGAGATCGCACCGGCCTGTGCAGCAACGCTTGGCACAGGGCTTACGGCGGACTGCACGGCGCTGAAGATCGATCCGGAAAGCGGACTGCTTCATCAGACCCGGCCTGCATTCGGCGGAAATCTCATGGCAACGATTATCTGTCCCGGTACCCGTCCGCAGATGGCGACCGTGAGAGAAGGCGTTTTCCAGGTAAACAGAAAAGAGAACGGGGAGCAGAGGGACGGTTCCCGGATGGAAGAGACTGTATTCCCGGATGCTTTTAAGCCGCGCAGGAGTATGAAAAAAGTTCTGCAGACAGCCGGCGGTACCTATGATGTAACGAAAGCGGAGAAGCTTGTCGTTGTCGGCCGCGGGATAGGATCCAAAAAAAATATTCCGCTTATGCGTGAATTCGCAGACAGGATCGGTGCGGGATTCGGCTGTTCCAGGCCGCTGGTCGAAGCCGGCTGGTGTGAATATCCCCATCAGGTCGGTCAGACAGGTCACTCCGTGGCGCCGAAACTTCTGATCAGCGTCGGCGTTTCCGGGGCGATCCAGCATCTCGCCGGCATAGCCGGCGCGGAGAAGATCATTGCAATAAACACAGATGAAAAAGCACCGATCTTCGGAGTGGCTGACTATGGCATTGTCGGAGACTGCGTGAGTGTGGTAAAGGAATTCCTTGCGGGAGAACCCGATTGAAGGCAGGAGTGGAGACGGACAGCCTGTCAGATTATTTTAAAAAGGGGAGGATTGTATGTTGAGGAATGCAGGAAGGATGGGAAGAAAATGGTTGTTTGTGCTGCTTATAGCCGCAGGGCTGCTGATGCTGCCGCAGGGAAAGGTATATGCGGCGACGATCAATGCGACGATGACGGATGGCCATGTCCTGACATGGACATATTCCGGGACAGAATCTCTGTGGTTGACAACAGAGGGGACGGGAAAATTTGACGGCTCTGTGCTGGCAGAATGGTATATGGAAGAAGATACCCCCGGCCATAAGATCAACAAGATCGATCTGTATGAGTTCATCAGACAGCAGGAGGAAGCACGGCCGGATGCCGGAAGGTTCCCGTCCAAGTTTACAGTATATCTGGAAGAATCCGGAGGTGCTGTATCCCAAAAGCTTACCGTCAAGTACAATTATGTCGAACCGGATCCGATTACCGCTTCGATATCCGCTGAAGGAATCCTGACATGGAAAGATTATCCCGGCGCTGTAAGATACGGGGTGGGGATCAACGGATTCTATTCTTATTTTGATAAGGGAACCAACTCCGCTGCTCTGAAGAAACTGGCCGAAGAGATCTATACAAATGAGAACAATCACGATGTAAAAAATACCGGAACCCTGGAGATCGAGCTCAGTGCATACGCGGAAGATACATCCAAAGGCCCGCTCCAGACCTGGAAAGGGAGCTATGCGTACACGATTAAAAAGGCATTCTCCCTGTCGTACATTGTTCCGGAGGGATATCATGAGCAGGTGTCTTATACCGGGAATGCGGTGACATTTACGCTCAAAGTAAAAACGATCTATGGAACGCTTCTTGTGGAAGGAAAGGATTATTCCGTTTCCTATTCGGATAATACCGGCCCGGGAACTGCTGTCCTGAAGCTTACTGGAAAAGGCGAATATGCAGGAACGATAGAACTGAAATATACGATCATGAAAAACAGTACGGAGGAAACGGTGGAGGACACCACAGAGGATACGTCTGCGGCTGCAGCGACGGATCTTGGAACAGGGACTTCCTTCGCAGACGCTGTGAAGATTCTCGCCGCCCATAAAACGGAGGCAGATCTTGCCGGTACAGTGTTTGAAAAACTTCAGTTCAGGGCTTTGAAGACTGCAGAGAAGCAGATCGTCTTCAAGTGGGTAAAAGTAAAGAATGCCAAAAAGTATGTACTTTACGGAAACCTTTGCGGGAAAAACAGCAGTCTGAAAAAAGTCGCAGACATCAGCCGTACCAAAAAGACTGTGACTGTGAAGAAGGCCGGCGGAAAGGCATTGAAACCGGGAAAGTATTATAAGTTCCTGCTTGTTGCCTGTGACAGGAATGATAAGGTGCTCACCGCTTCGAAAATCGTGCATGCTGCCACGGCAGGCGGGAAAGCTGCCAATCCCGTAAAACTGACCACTGCTGCAAAGAAGAACAGAGTAACGCTGAAGACAGGAAAGACCTTCAAACTGAAAGCAGTGACCGCCGCTGCATCCAAGAAACAGAAGATCAGAACACACCGTAAACCGTGCTTTGAATCTTCGAATACAAAAGTCGCGACGGTTACCGCCAGGGGCGTGATCAAAGGGAGAAAGAAAGGTGCCTGTTATGTTTACGCCTATGCGCAGAACGGTCTGTTTAAGAAGATCAGGGTAACTGTAACGCAGTGAGCAGAGAAGGGCGGAAAACATGATCATTGAGGAGATCAGAGAAGAATTGTTTCGTCTGCAGGACGAAAAATACCGGGATTTCCAGGTGAAACTGATCCCGACCGTCGACCCGGGCACAGCCATCGGCGTCCGGACGCCGGCACTGAGAACGCTGGCTAAAAAGGTGATCAGGAGGGAAGATTTCGGGGAATTTCTGCAGGATCTTCCGCATCAGTATTTTGATGAGAATCAGCTCCATGCATTTGCCGTTTCGGAGATAAAGGATTATGAGAAATGCCTGGAGGAAGTGAACCGTTTCCTGCCGTATGCAGACAACTGGGCGACCTGTGACCAGATGTCCCCGAAAGTGTTCCGGAAGCATAAAGAAGAACTGCTTGCTGAGATCAGAAAATGGATCCGGTCGGAACACACTTATACCGTGCGTTTCGGGCTTGGCATGCTGATGCAGCATTATCTGGATGAAGAGTTTGACCCGGCTTATCCGGAACTGGCTGCCGGGATCCGTTCGGAAGAATACTACATCAACATGATGATTGCCTGGTATTTTGCTACAGCGCTGGCAAAACAGTATGAAACGGTTATTCCGTATATCGAACAGCGCAGGCTGGATGTATGGGTGCATAACAAGACGATACAGAAATCGGTTGAGAGCTATCGGATCTCTCCGGAACGGAAGGAATACCTGAAGAGCCTGAAGATCCGGCGCTGAAATGATCTGATGCAGCGGATAATGAGAAACTCCTGCGCCGGGTCCCTTGGAAGGACTGCGGCGCAGGAGTTTTTATCGTTATTCTTCATTCATGCCTTCGGTAAAGAATTCGCCGAACAGCTCTTTCTCGTCGGGCATATCCGCCGGAATTTTTCTGGCTACCCATGTCGTATTCATGTAGTGTTTCAGTGTCGTATTCTCGGAAACAATGTTCCCGCTCCAGGTGCCGCATCCCATGGAATTGGTCGGCGGCATGCCGTTCGTGACAGAGCCGGAATTGGACAGGTTGCCGGGCTGGCGCACCATGATGCGGGATACGGGCGCCGCCATGGCCAGACGGTGTATATGATCGTCGTTCCAGGAATAGATACCGCAGGAATGGCCTTTTCCGCCTACTTCGAATACGGCCCGCATCATGTCCAGTGCGTTCTCAAATTCTCCCTTATATTTGAACAGGGTGAGAAGCGTGGTGAGCTTCTCGCTGCTGAAATAATGATCCTTCCCGATTCCTTCGATTCCCCCGCCGGTGACCGCGATGAATTTTCGGTCGTCAGGGATCTCAAATCCGGCCAGCTCCGCCAGTTTCTGGGGCGGTACGGCAACGGTATCCGGAAGCCGGTGTCCTTCCGCATCCCAAAGGACATTCTTCAGCTTTTCCGCTTCTCCGGCATCAGCCAGATAAGCCCCTTCAGCGACAAGTGCCTGCACCAGACCGTCATAAACAGATTCATGGATCAGCAGGTTTCCGTCGCAGGAACAGCCGGATCCGAAATCGGCGCATTTTGACATGCGGGTATTGCGGGCGGCTTCTGCCAGACGCTCGGGTGTGTCAGCGGTGTCGTCTATGATCACGGTAGCATTGCCGGCGCCGGAACCGTACGCAGGTGTGCCGGAGGAATAGGCCGCTTTTACCATCGGCCTTCCGCCGGTGGCGATTACCAGATCGCATCGCTTCATCAGTTCCTGCGTCAGCGCGATCGACGGTTCTTTGATGCACTGCACGATATCAGCCGGAGCCCCTTCACGGACAAGCGTCTGCCGGATGATTTCCATGCATTTATTGGTCGTGTTCTTCGCACGCGGATGCGGGGAACAGATGATGACATCCCTGGCTTTGATCGAGTAGATCGCCTGGCCTGTCGGTGTGATGCAGGGATTCGTGGTAGGAACGAGAGAGCAGATAATGCCGGCGGGCTTGGCGTATTTGACGATCCCTTTTTCCGGAAGCTCTTCAATAATTCCTACGCTTTTCTGCCGGAGACAGTCGCGCAGGATCAGTTTGATTTTATTCCGCTTGTTCCTTTTGGTAATTTTGTCGCCGAGCCGTGATTCCTCTACTGCAGAGTCACAGAGCGGACCCCAGACTTTCAGCGGATAGACGGCTGCAGCGACGGCCTGGCAGAGCCTGTCGACACGTTCCTGATCATATTCCGCAATGACCGCCTGCGCAGCGCGGGCGCGTTCTATCATTTCATCAAGCATGGTTATCTGTTCGGGTGTGATCTCTTTCGCCATGGTATACCTCCGCACCTGATCTGATGAATATCGTATGTAAGGTTATTATATCTTATGATGGCGGCTTTTCACAAGAGCAGGAAAAAGAGGCAGCCGATTTCTTCTGTGGCAGCGAACGGGAAGACGAGAAAAAGACTTCCTGTCTGTTTTTATAGACAGATCATGAAAATAATTATAAAATAATGATTGCAGCGAAATGAAACCGGCTGGTCCGGAGAGATTGCATGAGGGATCTGTCCGGCATGGAAAAAGCGGGAGGAATAAAAATGATCCACAGACATGGCAGCGCAAGAGGCAGTCTCAGAGAATGGTACTCCACAGCAGCGTTCCTGCTTCTGCTTGCTGTTTTACTGCTCATTCCCGGGAATATTTCCGCGGCAACGATTACAACAGCGGAGGGTTTTAAACTTTCTCCGGGATCCCGCAGGGATTCCTCAGGAAAGATCACAGAAGAGTGGTATGTGCTGCAGTGCAATGACTACAGAGGCACAGGCAGCGAACTGACTGTTCCCTCTGAATATGAAGGCATTCCGATCACCATGGTGTCGGGATTTAACAACATCCCCTCCCTGAAGAAAGTGGTCATACCGGAAGGCGTAAAAACAGTTACGGGGTTCACGGGATGCCAGAATCTGGAAACCGTCGAGCTTCCGGACAGTCTGGAAAAGTTCGGAAATGTCTCTTCCTTTACTGCGGGAGAAGTGTCAGGATCCTTTACGGGCTGCCCGAAGCTTACCAATGTAAAGGCGAGCTTTAAGAACCTGCAGCCGGGAACTGTGACGGAGAAGCTCCCGTTTGAAGGTACGCCATGGTACAACAATTATAAAAAGACGCATGATCCGGTCATATTCGGAAGTGTGCTGATGGATTTTACAAAAGGGGAACTGGTGATTCCCGAAGGCGTGACGGGGTTCCGGAACTACATGATTCTGGAAAATAATGACAGGCTTGTCTCCCTGCATCTTCCGAAATCTTTTACCGGATCCATCGGAGATATAAACGGGAAGAATTTTAAAAAGGTGACGGCAGCCGGAAACAGCATTTATTCTGTGAAGGATAATGTACTCTACAGAATGAGAGACGGGAAGAAGGACCTTCTTGCCTATCCGACAGGAAAGACCGACAGGCAGTTTACCGTTCCGGCAGACGTGGATTATATTTACTATATGAGTGAAAACCCTTATCTGGAAGAAGTATCCTTTGCCGGAAGCAGTATCATGATCAACGGCGGCGCGTTTGACAACTGTACGGGACTGAGGGAGATCAGATTCCCGGAGACTGTTACGATCGGCGGCGCAGCATTTATCAATACAGCCATAGAGGAACTGGAACTTCCGGCAGGGTTCGACTGCCCGTACTATGGTTCCTCCGGTTATTTTGCCTTTATCGATATGCCGAACCTTACTGCTGTAAAAGTCGCCGCCGGCAATGCAGGCTACAAGGATGTTGACGGCGTGCTGTTCAGTAAAGACGGTGAAAAACTGCTTACCTATCCCGGCGGGCGGAAGGATACCTTCTACAATGTGCCGGACGGCGTGAAGGACGTGTGGTGCGGATTTACATCCTGTCCGAATCTGACGGCGATCTATGTTCCGAAGAGCGTCAAAACCATCCTGGGCCATTTCAAAAAGGATATGGAACAGACGAATGAGTATTCCATTCCGAACTGCCCGAAGCTCGCTGAGATCTATTATGAAGGGAGCAGTACGGATTGGGCAGGTGTCTCTGCTGCAGTGAAGGGGCTGACGCTCACCTGCAATGCAGCTCCGATGAAACCGGTTTCCGCCTTAAAGGTGAAAGGGATCCCGAAGACTGCCGAATATACAGGAAAAAGGATCAGACCGGCTGTTTCCGTCTATAACGGAAGCAAAAAGCTGGTGAACAAAGTGGATTATACGGTTTCCTACGGGAAGAATAAGCAGACCGGAAGGGCGAGTATCGTGATCGCAGGAAAGGGGATCTACAGAGACAGCACAGAAAAGTCTTTCGTCATTGTTCCGAAAGCGGTCAGAGGGCTGAAACTCGCCGGCGGAAAGAAGCAGATCAGGGTAACGTATAAGAAAGCGGCCGGAGCATCCGGTTATGAGATTACATGGTCGCTGCGGCAGAAAGCCGGTTATGCAAAGAAACCGATTGCCGGAAAGAAGACCAGCGCTGTGATAAAGAAGCTGAAAAGCAAAAAGACGTATTATGTCAAAGTCCGGCCGTACAAGACGGTGGGAAAGAAGAAATATTACGGCAAGTATACAAAGCCCGTAAAGGTGGAAACGAAATAAAAAACAGCAGGAGCCAGTCCGGCAGAATCTGCGAATAATGTTTCAAACCAGGAAAATATGCTGCTATTCCTGGAGATAGGCAGCTGCAGAAAAGGAGGAAGATATGGGACTTTTTGACAAGAAATTCTGTGATATCTGCGGAGACAAGATCGGCCTTCTGGGGAACCGCAAACTGGAAGACGGAAATCTCTGCAAGAAGTGTGCGGCAAAACTGTCGCCCTGGTTTTCCGAGAGAAGGAACAGCACGGTGGAGGAAATAAAGGAACAGCTCGCCTACAGGGAAGAGAACCGGGAGGCAGTGAATGTGTTCAATACCACAAAATCTCTCGGTGCGTATACCAAGGTGCTGGTTGATGAAGACCAGGGGAAATTTATGATCACTTCCGCTTCCAATCTGCTGGAAGCAAACCCCGATGTGCTGGATCTTTCCCAGATCACTGCCGTAAGATCGGATATTGACGAATCCGAGACGGAAGAGAAGACGAAGGACAAAGACGGAAAGATGGTCAGTTACATGCCCAGACGCTTCAAATATTCCTACAATTTCTTTATCACGCTGGATGTCAATCATCCGTACTTTGATGAAATGAAATTCCGGGTGAATACCGGCTCCGTCAGCACCGGAAACAAGCGGGCACGTGCCGGCTTTACGACCAGAGATCTTTCCATGCGGGAATTCGAGAAGTATGAGAAGATGACGGAAGAGATCAGGAATTATCTGGAGAACGCCCGTTTCGGTCAGAGACAGGCAGGAACGAGAACAGCAGGAGCTGCTGCAGCGGCTGAGGCGCCCGTGAAGAAGGTCTGCCCCTGCTGCGGCGCGGTGACGTTCCCGGATGTGAACGGATGCTGTGAATACTGCGGCAGTCCGCTGTAACGGACGTTTTGCGTGAAGAACAGGATTATTCATTTATGAGCAGCAGATATTTCGGCGACCGGCATTTTTACAGGAAAGTCCTGACGGTCGCCGTTCCCATTATGATCCAGCAGGGCATCACGAATTTCGTAAATATGCTGGACAATATCATGGTCGGACGGCTTGGCACGGATCCGATGTCCGGCGTCGCGATCCTGAATCAGCTGATGTTCATTTTCAACCTGTGCGTTTTCGGAGGTCTCTCCGGCATCGGTATTTTTACTGCGCAGTTTTACGGGAAACAGGATACGGAAGGCGTGCGTTATACTTTCCGGATGCAGGTGATCCTGTCATTTCTGCTGGCTGCGCTCGGAACAGCTGTGTTCCTGCTGGCCGGCGACAGCCTGATTTCCCTGTATCTTACAGAAGACAGCGGGGGAGGAAATGTTCAGGCGACCTTCTCTTATGCGAAGGAATACCTTGCGGTGATGTATATCGGGATGCTCCCGTTCGCGCTGTCGCAGACGTATTCCTCCACCTTAAGGAACACCGGCGAAACCGTTGTACCGATGAAAGCGGGACTGATCGCGGTCGCCGTGAACCTCATCGGAAATTATATCCTGATTTATGGGAAATTCGGTGCGCCGGCGCTTGGCGTTGCAGGAGCCGCGGCAGCAACAGTGCTGTCGCGCTTTGTGGAGCTGATCTACGTTGCGGGATGGACGCATAAGAATGCCGGAAGAAATATGTTCATAACGGGTGCATGGAAAAGCGTATTCGATGTACCGGCTGCCCTGGCCGGCAGGATCAGCATCAAAGCGCTTCCGCTGCTCGTCAATGAGACGCTTTGGTCAGGCGGCATGGCTATGCTCACGCAATGCTATTCCGTCCGGGGGCTGTCTGCCGTAGCTGCCCATAACATCTCCCAGACATTCAGCAATGTTTTCAATGTTGCCTTTATCGCCATGGGACATGCCATAGCCATTATTCTGGGGCAGATCCTGGGATCGGGTGACATTAAGCGTGCGAAAGAAGAGTCCGTGAAGCTGGCAGTGTTTTCCGTGCTGATCTGCATGGGCGTGGGCGCCTGCCTGTTCACAGCCGGCGGTTTCTTCCCGCTGGTCTATAATACAAGCGATGAGATCCGCAGGATTGCGTCCGGGCTGATCCGTATAAGCGCTGTTTGCATGCCGCTCCATGCATATGTGAACGCATCGTATTTTACACTGCGTTCAGGCGGAAAGACAGGGATCACATTTCTGTTTGATTCATGCTTTATGTGGGCAGTGTCGGTGCCGGCCGCGTTCGTGCTGGCGCATTTTACCGGATTATCGCTGCTGAAGATGTTTTTTCTGGTACAGATGATGGATCTTATTAAATGCGTGATCGGCTATTTTCTGATGAAGAGCGGGATCTGGGCGCAGGATCTGACGAAGCGGTAAGGCTGTTTCAGGCAGGCTTCCTGCCGGATGAATTCATCATAATGACTGAAAAAACAACGAGCGCGACGCCCAGGATCTCCATACCAGACAGCATCTGATGAAACAGCAGAACGCCGAATAAAGCCGCTGCCGCCGGTTCGACCGTGGCGATCTGCGCAGCACGGGACGGCTCCATCTGCCGAAGGCCGTTTGTATAAAAGGTATAAGAGCAGGTACCGGTTATAAAGCCGTTTAAAAGGCAGACTGCTGCAGCGGCAGGACGGGCAGCGAGCAGAGAGAATTCTCCGGAAACAATGATCTGTATGCTGTAGAAAATAAAAGCGATCAGGAAGGAATAGAAAATATTGGTATAGGAGGAATAGCCGCGGTTCAGGATCAGTGTGGAGAAAATGCTGTACAGACCGTAACCAAGGCCTGCACCGAGTCCAAGGAGCAGCCCGGTAACGGAGATGGACAGTCCGCCGGAAGCCATGCCGGATACGAGCGCACATCCGGCGATCGAAAGGGCAATGCAGAATACTTTTTTTGCGGTGACATGTTCTTTAAAAACAAAAGCGGAAATGATCAGGACGATAGCCGGCGCGGTGTAGAGAAGGGACGCTGCCACGGCTATTTTTGTTACGCGGATCGCCGCGGAATAGCATGAAAAGAAGAAGACGATGCTGATAAATCCGTTCGCAAGAAACAGCGGAAGATCCCGGAGACGGATCCGGAACATGGAACGGTCTTTGACAGCGATGATCACGATCATGGAAAGCACGACTACCAGCAGCCTGGTGAAGATCAGCAGGCCGTCCGTGATGCCCTCTCGGGAGAGATATGTGACGAACGAAGGATACAGGCCCCAGAAGATGGCGGCGATCAGAACAAGGAACAAAGGTTTTCTGTTCATGGCAGACCTCACATGGTGCAGAATCCGGCAAAATTATCATTGCGGAATGAAAATGATCCAGCTAATGATAATCTATTTCAGCAGCAAATGCAAACAGAACCGGGCTGCCGGGACAGGGAAATCCGGTTTCCTCCCGGCGCCGGTTGACGAAAGAAACGGAAGACTATATAAAGGAGAGGAAAGAAAGAATACAGCCGCAGAGTACGGCGGGGAGAGAAGATGCTTTTTACAAATGCGCTTATATTTCAGGGACAGAAGGGATTCGTGCGTGGAAGCTTACGATTTGAAAATGGCATAATCACAGAGATCGAGGCCGGTGAAGCCCGTGAGGACGGGGAAGATCTGGCCGGTGCATATATCATTCCCGGACTGGTGGACATCCATATTCACGGATGCGCCGGGGCGGATTTTTCCGACGGCAGCACGGAAGGACTTCTGCGGATGGGAAGTTATCTCGCAAAACGCGGAATCACTTCTTTTGTGCCTGCATCGATGACGCTGCCGTACGATGATCTGCGGAAGGCATTCCGATCAGCCGCGGAATATACTGAGGAACGCAGCAGTACACAGGCACACCTTGCCGGGATCCATATGGAAGGACCATATCTGTCAGAGAGGAAAAAGGGGGCACAGAACGGAGAATATTTAAAAAGCCCTGATCCGGAAATGTTCCTGAAACTGCAGGAAGAAAGCAGAGGGCTGATAAAGATCGTGGATGTTGCGCCGGAACTGGCCGGTGCGGAAACGTTTATTGAAGAAGTATCTAAGCGCTGCCTCGTTTCCCTGGCGCATACGGAAGCGGATTATGATCAGGCAATGCGGGCGTTCCGGGCCGGCGCATCCCATGTGACACATTTGTTCAACGCCATGCCGCCGCTGCATCACCGCGTGCCGGGCGTGATCGGTGCAGCATTTGATGCCAGAAATGTCTGTGCAGAGCTTGTTTGTGACGGCGTGCATATTCATCCGGCAGTGGTCCGGATGGCGTTCCGTCTCTTTCCGGGAAGGATCTGTCTGGTATCGGACGCCGCCAGGTGCTGCGGCATGCCGGACGGATGGTATGAACTGGGCGGGCAGCAGGTAAAACTTAAGAATGGTTCAGTCAGACTTGCGGACGGGACCATTGCCGGCGCCGGAAGCGATCTGTTCACGGATATGGTAAACGCCATAAAATTCGGGATACCGGCAAAGGAAGCCATAATGGCAGCCACGCTGATACCGGCGCGGGAAGCCGGGATCGACGCGGAGACCGGCAGTCTGGAGCCGGGGAAGCGGGCGGACCTGGTGATCTGTGACAGGAAATGGAAAAGCAGGGAGGTATTTATCGGAGGAAACAGAGTATAAAGGGGCTGATTCGATAAATCTGTCACAAATACCCTCTTTCTGTAAAATAGCTAAACTTGAAATAATTAAGGAACAGATTTAAAATACATTGGAAAATAAATCACACAGGAGAATAAATATATGAAGGGTAATGTTATTGTCGGACAGTCCGGCGGACCTACCGCAGCTATCAACTCCAGTCTCGCAGGCGTATACCGTACCGCGCTTGACCGCGGCGCCAAAAAAGTATACGGCATGCTTCACGGCATCCAGGGCCTGATGAACGAGAATTATATCGATCTTTCCGATCATATCCACACAAAGCTGGATGCCGAGCTTCTGAAGAGAACGCCCGCCGCATTCCTGGGATCCTGCAGATACAAGCTGCCGGAGATCCATGAAGATATGGAGACCTACAAGAAGATCTTTTCCATCCTTGACAAGCTTGAGATCGAAGCTTTCATTTACATCGGCGGCAACGATTCCATGGACACCATCAAGAAGCTTTCCGATTATGCGATCATCACCGGCCATCCCTGCAAATTCATCGGATGTCCGAAGACCATCGACAACGACCTGGCGCTGACAGACCATACGCCCGGCTTCGGAAGCGCTGCGAAGTTCATCGGAACAGCCATGAAGGAGATCATCCGTGACGGTTTCTGCCTGGAGTATTCCAGAGGCATCGTGACGATCGTTGAAGTCATGGGAAGAAACGCAGGCTGGCTTACCGGCGCTACCGCTCTTTCGAAGGGTGAAGACTGTGCCGGACCGGACCTGATCTATCTCCCTGAGATCCCGTTCGATATGCACAAGTTCTCAGAGAAGGTGAAGAACCTGCTTGAGATCAAGACTTCTGTTGTCGTCGTTGTTTCCGAAGGCATCAAGACCGAAGACGGGACTTATGTATGCGAGCTCGGAACCCCGATCGATTTCGTGGATGGATTCGGCCACAAGCAGCTGACCGGAACAGCCTCCTTCCTGGCGAAGCAGGTCGCGAACGAACTTGGCTGCAAGACCAGAGCCATCGAGTTCTCCACACTGCAGAGATCCGCTTCCCATCTGGCCTCCCGTGTTGACATTCTGGAAGCCACACAGGTCGGCGGTGCTGCTGTCATGGCAGCTGACGAAGGCGATTCCGGAAAGATGGTCGTTCTCAAGAGACTCTCTGATGATCCTTATCAGTGCGGAACGGAAGTCAAGGATGTTCACAAAATCGCAAACGGCGAGAAACTTGTTCCCAGAAAATGGATCAACAAGGACGGCGATTATGTAACAGATGATTTCGTGGACTATGTGCGTCCGCTGATCCAGGGCGATGTATCCCCGATCATGGTCGACGGTATCCCGCGCCATCTGCTTACACCCAAGGAGCTGAGCCATCGCAGAACGATTGCCAAGAAGAATGAAAAATAATGATATCGTGATCCATCCGATCGCGTACATAGAAACGGACTTTCCCGAGAAATTCGGCGTGCCCAGACAAAGCGGTCTGATCCCGTCGGTCTCCAGGATCGTCATGGAAGAAGAATACAGGGTCCCTGAAGCTTTCAGGGGCCTTGATGGTTATTCGCACATCTGGCTGCTGTGGCAGTTCTCCGAAAACACGAGGGATGGCTGGTCGCCGACAGTACGCCCACCTAGACTTGGCGGAAATGTCCGCAAGGGCGTTTTTGCGACAAGATCGCCGTTCCGTCCGAACAGCATCGGGATGTCGTGCGTAAAGCTGCTTTCCGTTGAAATGGATCCGGCGCTCGGACCGGTGCTTTTTGTGGAAGGCGCCGATATGATGAACGGCACACCGATCATTGATATCAAGCCTTATCATCCGGGGGCTGACTCGCATCCGGAGGCAGACGCAGGATTCACCAGTGAAAATATTGATTACCGTGTGCATGTAAATGTGCCGGAGGAACTGCTGAAGAAGATTCCGGAAGAGAAGCGGGAGACGCTGCTCGGTGCGCTTGCGGAAGATCCCAGGCCGCCGTATCAGAGAGATCCGGAACGGGTCTACGGGATGAGCTTCCTGGATTTTGAGGTGAAATTCCGCGTGGACGGGAAGGAGCTGTACGTCATTTCCGTAGAGAAAAGCCGGGAATAGTAATGTCATCCAGAGGGGCGTAAGCCCCGAAGGATCCACGCTCTGCTGTCTGCGGTTTTACTGAAACCGAAGCCTGGAAGCGGTAGATGCTTCGACGCACTTCGTTTGCTCAGCATGACAAAAAAGAAATCGTCCTTTAGAAGTTTGCTTTCCGTCAGACAGAGAAAAACTCGTCTGCCGTAAGTGGAACGTCCCGGCAGAAAAAAGCCATCCTTCGGGATGACTTTTTTGTGTATGGGACAGAAACACGCTCAATCCAGCTGCTGCAGCGTCTTTGCCCGCGCGGGCTCAGCCATCAGGGAATAATTCGTATGGTAGATCACGAATCCCGGTTTGCCGCCGGGCGTTTTCTTTACGTGCTTCCGTTCGATATAATCGATCTCAACTTTATCCGCATTCCGCTCGGAAGAATACGCTGCCGCCAGTGCGCCGGCTTCCTCAAATACCCTGTCAGGCAGCTCTTTTCCTTCCGTTTTGACGATCACATGGGATCCCGGGATCCCTTTCGCGTGGAACCACCAGTCCCCGCCGTTTGCCAGCGAGAAGGTAAGTTCTTCATTCTGGATATTATTCTTTCCGACATACATATGGAATCCGTCGGAAGACAGAAAATGCAGCGGCCGGCTCTTCGGTTCTTTTTTCTGCTTGCCGCTTTTCCCCTGCGGTCCGCGCTTTCTCACATAGCCAGCAAGCTGCATCTCGGATTTGATCTGCGCCAGGTCGCCTTCATCCTGGGCTATGTCGAGCGCGACCTGCAGCGACCGGAGATGTTCGATCTCATCGGCAGTCTCTTTTACGAGCTGGGACAGCGCTTCATTCGTCCGCTTGAGCTTGTTGTATTTTTCAAAGCATTTCGCGGCATTCTCGCTGACAGTCAGCGCGGGATCGAGCGGGATCACGGTCTCTTTGTCATTATCGTAATAGTTCTGTGCGATCATCCGGGAAGCGCCGGGCTCGGCCTGCCAGCCGAAAGCCTGGATCAGTTCGCCGCGCACGCGGTATTTGTCCCGTTTTTCCGTATCGGCCAGCTGCTTTTTCTGCAGCTCGTATTTTTTGATATCCCGTTCCAGCACGGTCGTCAGGATCTTCCGCAGATCCTGGGATTTCTGGCGTACGCGGGTGATCACATTCTTCTCCGCATAGAACGATTCCATTGCAGCGCTGACAGAGGGCACGTCCCTGATCTCACAATCGGCGAATACGGCCAGCGGGAAGGCTGCGTATTCGACAGGCTCGCCTTTCCGGCAGATGATGCAGGGAGCAAAGCGGTGTTCCTTTATATCGGTCATGCAGGCTGCGAAAGCGTCATACAGCCGCCGCTTGTGATCGACAGACAGTGTATTGATCGGCCGGTCGCCGTCTATCCCGGCACGTTCGGATAGTTCCTGGCCCATCAGCGGACTGATGCCGGTGAGAGAGGACGTCAGCGCTTTCGCGGCGGGCAGCGGTTTTGTTTCTACGATATTGAAAAAATCAGGTTCGGAAATGCAGAGCGGATCGAGCTTGTGCTGCGTGTCCGGGATAAAATAAGTCCGCCCGGGAAGCACCTCCCTGACAGAGCTGATGTTCCCGGAAATATGCTTGATCGAGTCCAGGATCATGTCATTTTCATCTGTGAAAATAATATTGGAGTATTTCCCCATCAGTTCGATGATCAGATATTTTACTGCCGGATCGCCCATCTCGTTCAGATGCTCGACCTTGATCCGCACCACGCGTTCCAGCCCGGGCTGGGTCACTTCGCTGATCCTGCCGTTTCCGATGTGTTTCCGGAGCAGCATACAGAAGCCCGGAGCCTGCGCAGGGGACTGTTTGTTCTTTTCCGTAAAATAAAGCAGCGGAAGGGAAGCGTTTGCCGACATCAGCAGACGGTACTGGCCGTCCTTCCCCTTCACTGTCAGGAGCAGTTCATCGCTTTCGGTCTGCGCGATCCTGCTGATCCGCCCGCCGGAGAGCTTTGTGTTTATGTCATGCGTGAGACACGCGACTGTTATTCCGTCTAAAGCCATTCCTGTTTCCTCTTTTCGTACTGGCCGTAAGCTGTCCCGGAGGCTGTGCCGGGACAGGCGGACAAGTCTTGAATGCGTAGTTTTATTGCTTGCATCAGAATATCAAATGAATTATAATTAAATTGCTATGTCCAGTCAACAGACGAAAATGTTGCTGGCACGGGAGAATATTCTTATGGTAAAGAGCATGACCGGTTTCGGCAGGAGTGAATACCTGGACGAAAACGTCAGAATTTCAGCAGAGATCAAATCCGTAAACCACCGGTATCTGGAACCGGGCATCAGGATGCCCAGGCGCCTCAATTCCTTTGAAGCAGATATCAGAAGCTGGGTCAAGACGGTCGCAGCCAGAGGCAAGGTGGATCTTTTCATAACCTGTGATTCTTTTGAAAATGATTCCGAGGAAGTCAGATACAATGCATCCCTTGCAGAGGGTTACTACGGCTTCATGCAGGAGATGAGCGAAAAACTCGGCATAGAAAATGATATCACAGTGTCAAAGCTTGCTTCCTTTCCCGATATTTTTACGATTGAAAAAAAGGATGAAGACATGGATGAACTCTGGCCGCTCATCAGGAAGACGCTTGATGAAGCCGGCGCGCAGTTTGTCGCCCAGCGTGAGAGCGAGGGTGAACGGCTGAAGAAGGACATCCTGTCAAAGCTTGCGGGAATGGAGAAAGAAGTTGCCGCGATCGAGGAGCGCTCGCCCGAGATCGTGAAGGAATACAGGAACAAACTTACCGAGAGGATGCGGGAAGTCCTGGACGGGACACCGGTCGATGAGGCAAGGCTTCTTACGGAAGCGGCTGTATTTGCGGATAAGACCTGTGTGGATGAAGAGACCGTGCGCCTGTCTTCGCACATCAAGAGCATGAGAAACACGCTGGAGACAGGAGATCCGCAGGGGATCGGCAGAAAACTCGATTTCATCGCCCAGGAAATGAACCGCGAAGCCAATACGATCCTTTCAAAATGCAATAACATGGACATCTCCGCCACCGCTATCCACTTAAAGGGTGAGATAGAGAAGATCAGGGAGCAGGTGCAGAACATTGAGTAAGAAAGCAGAAAAAACAGGCGAACTTATTGTGGTATCCGGGTTCTCGGGCGTCGGCAAGGGAACCATTATCGGCAGGGCCATGCAGGCCAGGGATGATTTTGCATTTTCTGTTTCAGCGACTACCCGCGCGCCCAGAGAAGGCGAAGAACACGGCGTGCAGTATTTCTTCCTCACCAGGGAGGACTTTGAACAGCGGATCGCCGAAGGAAAATTCCTGGAATACGCGGAGTATTCGGGCAATTATTACGGCACCCTCAGAGACTATGTGGACGAACTCATCCGTACAGGGAAAAATGTGGTGCTGGATGTCGACTACAGAGGCGCTTTTGCGATCGATGCCAATGATGAACGCGCCAGGCTGATCTTCATTATTCCGCCCAGTGCGGAGGCACTTTATGCACGTCTTACCGGCAGAGGAACAGAGACAGAAGAGAGCATCATAAAGCGGATCAACCAGGCGATCACAGAGGCAGATCAGGCTGACAAATATAACTGTATTCTTGTCAATGATGATCTCGATCTGGCAGTGGATGAGTTCCTGGCGATCGTGGATGATCCGTCGCTTGACAGGAAATTCTATGAGAAGAACCTGCAGCTGATCCCGCCGATCAAGTCCGGACTGAAACAGATTCTGGAAGACCTGCGGGGACCGCAGGAAGGCGAACTTGAATAACAATCTGCTGTGCCGTAAACCGCGTGGATCGGGGAGAAAGACATTCATCGGTCCGCGTCATATGATGACAGTATTCTGTCATGATCGATTTATGCAAAGCTATTTTTTAGAGATATTTTCAGGAGGAAAACATGATACATCCGTCTTATTTTGAACTTATGGATATTGTAAATAAAGATGTAAAGCCCGGCGAGGAAAAGGTCGTCACGAGCAGATATTCGATCGTGCTCGGCACCGCCAAACGAGCCAGGCAGCTGGTGGCCGCTGATAAAACGGAGTACAACGGCCAGGTCGAAAAACCGCTGTCAATCGCTGTGGATGAGCTGAAGAACGGTGAGATCCATATCATCAAGCAGGGAGAAGACCTGCAGGAGGAAGAGGAATTCACCGAAGAGGAGTTCATCGCGGAAGACGAAGAGGCGCCTGAAGCGGAGGATGCGCCCGCAGAGGGCGGCGAAGCAGATGAGTGAGAAGCTGTTCTTTGTCTCACTCGGCTGCGACAAGAACCGTGTCGATTCGGAAGTCATGCTCGGCCTTGCTGCCGGGGCAGGCTATACGCTGACGCAGGATGAAACGGAAGCGGATTATATCATCGTAAATACCTGCTGTTTCATCGGGGATGCGAAGGAAGAAAGCATCAACACACTGCTGGAGATGGCGCAGTACAGGGAATCCGGGAAGCTGAAAGGCCTTATTGCCGCCGGATGTCTTGCCGAGAGATATAAGGATGAGATCTTAAAGGAAATGCCGGAGGTCGACGCAGTCATCGGCACCGCGTCCTATCCGAAGATCATTTCCGTGATAGAAGAGCTTGAAAAGGGAAATAAGGGAAGTATTGTTGCCGATCCGCAGGATTCTGTGCCGGAAATCTCCGGACGCATTCTGACCACAGGCGGTCATTATGCTTATCTGAAGATCGCCGAAGGCTGCGATAAACACTGCACGTATTGCATTATTCCCAAAGTCAGGGGTTCCTACAGAAGTGTGCCGATGGAAACGCTCACGGCGGAAGCGGCGGGCATGGCGGTGCGCGGCGTGACGGAACTGATCCTGATCGCTCAGGAAACGACACTGTACGGCACGGACCTGTATGGGAAAAAGATGCTGCCGGAGCTGCTGCGCAGACTTTCCCGGATCTCCGGAATACGCTGGATCAGACTGCAGTACTGTTATCCGGAAGAGATCACGGATGAACTGATCGAAGAGATCAGGACGAATCCGAAGGTCTGCCATTATCTGGATATCCCGATCCAGCATGCATCCGACCGTATCCTGAAGAAAATGGGCCGCAGGACAACACTTGCGGATATAAAGGATATGATCGCCAGACTTCGGGAGGCGGTTCCGGATATTGCGCTGAGAACGACGTTTATTTCCGGCTTTCCGACGGAAACGGAAGAGGATCATGAGATCCTGATGGATTTCGTGAATGAAACGGAATTTGACAGACTTGGCGTGTTTGCCTATTCCAGAGAGGAAGATACACCTGCGGCGGAGATGGAAGGCCAGATCCCGGAAGACGTCAAAGAGACAAGACGGGGCGAGGTCATGGCGCTGCAGCAGGAGATCGCCTTTGAACGCGCGGAAGCGAGGATCGGAAAAGAATATGATGTGATCGTGGAGGGGCGTCTTCCGGAGGAAGGTGTTTATGTATGCAGGACATACATGGATGCACCGGACGTGGACGGATATCTTTTCATGAAATCGGATATTTCCTCCTATATGAGCGGAGATTTTACAAGAGCGCGTGTGACCGGCGCCAGAGAGTATGATCTGGTCGGCGAAGACACATGCTGTCAGGAGGCGTTTACATGAATCTGCCGAACAAGCTTACTTTAATGCGGGTGATAATGGTCCCTCCGTTCGTTCTTTTCCTGCTCGGTGACTTCGGCGTGACAGGTGATATCATCGCGCTGGTGCTTTTCCTGGCCGCCAGTTTTACTGATTTTCTGGACGGTTATATCGCAAGAAAATACCATCTTGTGACAAATTTCGGGAAATTTATGGATCCGCTGGCTGACAAGCTGCTGGTCGGATCCGCGGCGATCTGTCTTACGGCGATCGGCAGGATCCCTGCGTGGGCTGTCGTAATACTGATCGGGAGAGAATTCGTGATCAGCGGGTTCCGGCTCATTGCCGCAGAGCGCGGCCTTGTGATCGCCGCCGGCTGGCTTGGCAAGATCAAGACTGTTCTGCAGATGGTCATGACTGTTGCCCTGCTGATCCATCTGGACAGGCCTGCATGGCATATATTGGAGACGATCCTGATCTGGGCAGCGACCATTATGACGCTGTGGTCGCTGGCTGATTATATGGTGAAGAACAGGCATGTTCTGGCGGAACAGGAATGACCTCTCCCGCCCCTGACGGGGCACCCTCTCCTAAAGGAGAGGGCTTCTGAGAGCGCGGAAGCGCCGGAAGAGATGCCTTCCCCTTTAGGGGAAGGTGGCGCGGAAGCGCCGGAAGAGATGCCTTCCCCTTTAGGGGAAGGTGGCGCGGAAGC
>CAMOZZ010000027.1 GCA_946631165.1 uncultured Lachnospiraceae bacterium
ATTCAGTTCGCACACAAAGTGAATTCCACTGCAGGGTTTCATCACTTGTCATCCTAAGCCTGCCGAAGGATCTTCGCCCTGCATCAGGCGGGTTTACTAAAACCGAGATCCATACGCGATTACTCTTCATATCTCCCGTTTGATTCATAATCCGGACTGCTCCGCTTCTTCGAAGCTCTCTCAGTCCGTCCCTTCATTCGCATTCCCACGGCCTTCAGCCGCTTCATGCTCATGAAGGTTAGGGTTGTAAATAAAGGAAAAAGCGCATGCGAGCATGGCTTTTCCTTCATTTCAACCCATTATGAATCAAACTCAATCTTATCGAACCGCAGGTTCAGTTTCGCCATATGGAACTCTTCCTTATCATTGAAGTAATCCAGATTTCCCTGCAGCGCATCCCAGATCTGACGCAGGCTCGGCGTCCCGTTAAAGAACTTCTTCGGTTCCGCTCTCCAGTACAGATCGTCATTCGCCAGATTATCTCCAAGATAGTGATTGAGCTGCACGATATACAGCATCCTCTCCCTCTTGAATCGCTGAGGCTTGTGCGTGATCTTTACGACCCAGTCTTCATAAGGCTCGGTGTAATAGGTCACCTTCTCCCTGCTGTCTTCGATCGAGAGCATCTTCTCGTAGTCCTTCTCGGTGAACACTTTATAGATCATCGGATCGGTATCCTTCTCCTGCATGATCTTCTCGATCACCACGAGCTTTACGCACAGGACAAAGAGCTTCATAGCATCCGTAAGCTCATAGATTGACGGGAACGTCGGCGCCAGACGGATATTGGAATCTCTGGGATCTTTCCCATACGGGAACGATGCGCCGGCGGGCGTCAGTGTCACACCGCAAGCTTTGCACTTCTCAACGATCTTTGCTGCGCAGCCGGTATAGGCGTCAAACGATACAAAGTATCCGCCAAGCGGACGGCTCCATCTTCCGGCTCCTGTGCCGGCCAGCTCCGTCTCCAGGATCTGCTCGACCAGTCTGAACTTCGGACGGATGAATTCCGCTTCTTCCATCATGTGGTCCATCAGCCTGCGGGGAGAATTCAGGAAATCCGCATGTCTCAGCATGTTCATCTTGTCATATCCGATGGTCCTTACGGACATACCCTTCCTGTATTCCTTCAGATTCCTGTCTGAAGCAGCAAAGGCAGCCAGACCGGAACCGGAGAATGTCACCTTCGAAGTCGACGAGAATTCGTAGACCAGATCAGGATTTCCCGCCTTTTCACATTCTTCGAGAATATTCGGGATCTTCGGCTGGTTATCTTTATACAGATAATGGATGGCATAAGCATTGTCCCAGAACACCCTGAAATCCTTTGCCGCCGGTTTCAGCGCTGCCATCCGTTTTACCGTCTCTGCGGAATAGACGGTTCCATCCGGATTGCTGAATTTCGGCACACACCAGATGCCTTTGATCGTCTCGTCGGAAGCGACCAGCTTCTCTACGATATCCATATCCGGACCGGCAGACGTCATCGGGACATTGATCATGTTGATCCCCATCTGCTCGCAGATCTTGAAATGTCTGTCATATCCGGGTACAGGACACAGGAAAGAGATCTTTGCGTAGTCTTTCCAGGGCTTGCTTCCGAGAACGCCGAACATCATAGCCCTGACAACACAGTCATACATCATGCTCAGGCTGGAATTCCCGCCCATGATCACCTGATCTTCACGGCAGTCCATGATCCAGGACATCAGGCGCTTTCCTTCGATCACCCCGTCAAACGCACCGTAGTTTCTGCAGTCTGTACCGTCTTCCGATCTCCAGTGCTCAGTATCGTTGTTCCGGTACATTTCCATCGACAGTGTCAGCTGGTTCGGCGAAGGCTTTCCTCTGGACATATCCAGATCATATCCCTTTGCCTTTTCCTCTTCATATTTAACACTCAGTTCATCGTGAAGAGCCTGCAGCTCTTCTTTGGTCATTTCAAGATAAGATCTCATGGGTACTGCTCCAATACTTTATTCTGGTAAAGACTAGCACTTTTTCCTCTAAAAAGCAAGCAGAACTGCGAAGAAGCTTCCTTTTGCCGCACCCGGCATGCCGCTGCAGCATTAAGCTTTTCCCCCGTTTTTATTCATCTTTTCTTTCTTTACGTTTATAGTTTTTAAATAATTCGGCTTCGATTTTATAAATTCATTATCACTAAGACACAGGACATTCACAAAGTCCGTGTATGATATAACCATCAAAGGAAAACAAAGCAAAGATCCATCCGAAGGGAAACCTGAAGATGTTCTCATATTTGATACATTTTTCTCCTCTTTCGTTTTACTATGGCGGCCGAAAGGCCGTCGGCCAACTTTCTACTATTTGTAGTTTTCATACATTTTTCTCCTTTTTCTTAAGGCGCCCGGCGGGGCGCCTTTTCCTTTGTGCGAAAAAAGAGAAAGGAGCGCGCTGCCCCTTTCCCTTCAAACCATATGAATTTCTTATTTCACTTTAACCGTCATTGCCTTTTTAGCACCGTTTGCAGCGATCACATAGATCTTGCAGCTGCCGGCCTTCTTTGCCGTGATCTCGCCTTCTTTGCTGACAGCGGCTATCTTACTGTTGGAGCTTACATACCTTATGCTGGTCATATGCCTTGAAAGCTCCCTCTTGCTGTCAAGCCTGACTGGCGTTGCCTCGATCGTATATTTCTCCCCTGTCTTCAGCGTGACCTTTGTTTTTTTCAGTTTCACGCCCCTGGTATTGGTATAATTTGCATTTCCCTCTGCTGTATACGCATGAACGGCGGGACTGGTCTTTACATATTGTATTTTACCATTCTTTTTGATCCATGCTTTTACACAGGCTTTATAGGGTGTCGCTTTTTTCAGATTCTTCGTTGTATACTGGAAGGTCTTGTTCCCTTTGATCGTTCCAATCCTGGTGACAGCCACCTTATTGTCATTGAAATTGCATCGGCCAAGGAAGATGTCATAACCCCCTGCACCTTTTATTTTATTCCAGGTTAACTTAAGCGAAGTATCTCCCTGCGCTGTCATCTCCGCAAACAGGAGTCCGGAAGCCTTCCATACCGTAGTCAGCCCATTTTTCGTTTCGCTGTGTTTTTTTCCATCCGGGCTCTTCGTTTCGGATACCTTTGCCGTGTATACCGTCCTGCCATCTTTTTCCTTCGTCGGCGCTGTTACTTTTTTTGTGATCACCGCTTTTACGGAATACTTATGCAGCGGATCTCTTCTGCAGACGTAATTTGCAGTTGCTTTTGTATATCCTTTCGCTTGATTGCCGGTCCACGTAAAGCCTGCAAACTTCCAGGTGTGTCCCGTCGGATCAGTGATCTCTGCACCTGTCTGATCGGTGTATTCTTTTCCATCCGGGCTGGCTTTTGCGGGGACAGTGGCTGTATACAATGTCATTCCTGCCGCTTCACATTCGGAATTTACTTTCCGGCTGGTGACCTCTGCTTTCACAGAAACCTTATGCGTACTGTCCTTTTTGCAGACAAAGGTGGCTTCCACACCGGAATAGCCGCCCTGGCCGTCTGTGGTCCAGGTGAAGATCGGCGCTTTCCAGGTGTGTCCCGCGGCTTCCGTCGGCCTCCCCTCTTTGCTTTCAGAATGCGCTTTCCCGTCCGGGCTCTTTTGGGCAGATACAGAGACTGTAAACGTGGATTTTCCTTTTGTTAAACAGCCGGGCGCCGTTACCGTTTCCTTTAATTCAGCGTCAACTGTTGTCTTGTGCGTCTGATCGTGTTCACAAACATATTCCGCAGCTGCCTTTGTATAACCGTCTTTCTCATTGCCGGTCCAGGTGAAGCTGTTGAATTTCCAGGCATGGCCAATAGCGGGGATCTCTTCCGTTATCTCTTTTCCACAGCCTGAGCATGTATAAACCTTTTTCCCTTTTACCTCACAGAATGCTTCAGTGATTATTCCATTTCCCGGGACATGTTCTGCAGGGACATACGCTACGACCTTGTCACCTCTTACATAAACGGGTGCTTTACCATTTACCTTAATGTTATTATTTTTTGTTGTTCCAAGATAATAACCAAAATCAGCTTCCAGATAAAACAATACGAAATAATCTTCTTTTTCAGCATACATATAGTCATTAAAGACACCTTCGTAATCAAGACCATATGTATTATTGCCTTCTGTATTGTTTGTATATAACCCATCCAGCGTCATGAACGTTCCGGTACTTCTCTTTGCGTTGCCACTGATTGTGATTTCCGGCCAGGGATGTGTATGCGGTACATAACCGGAGTAGATGCAATGTTCATCCTGTTTAACTAATTCTATTTTCGTTCCGCAATCCTGCGGTTTTACAGTAACAGTTACCGATTTGGCAGGTTTTTCCCAGAGCAGGTAAAACATCTGCCCTTCACTCACCGGATCATTGCTGAAATCACTGTTTATTTCATCCCAGGCGGAATACCTCTGCATTTCCCGCAGTCCGACAATGTAATTGTAACCAAGGTAAACAAGGTGTTCACCATTATCGATAACATCCTCAAATCCGGTGTCAGGATCCTCGAAAGCGCTCCTAACCTTATTACTCAGTACCATTGCAGCCAATTGCATCGATCCGTTTGTCGAATATCCGTCATCCGGATACAGTTCACTGTGCCGCAACGGGATCGTTACCACCGTCCCGGTCTGCTCATATTCTTGTCCCGCGATTGCCTTCGCGATCGCTTCATGTCCCTTACAAGCATCCAGCTTAACCGTGACCTCCACCGGATCCGTCTCCGCCTGCACCCGCTGTGGTATTAACACCATAAATAAAAAAGTTGCTGCCAACAGCATCCATAACCTTACTTTCCTGCCCATAAATCCCCCCTGTTTTCTTTCAAAGCCAAGCTGCTATTTCCTGTCACGCTTGTCATTTCCTTCATCATTATAGCATGACTGCACTCTACGTCAAGCAAAAGGAAGCACTGACAGGCGTACTCTGCCAACACATTTTTCCACAGAAAGTAATCGCAATAACAGCCTCCTCCAGCATTTTTTATCAAAAAACCGCATCCTTCCGGATGCGGCTCTCTCATCTTATATCATATTTATACAGGCTCTACCGAGCATTCCACCGCGCCGCTTACCGGTGCGTTTCCTTCTCTTAAAGCCTTGCGGTGCTTGAAGAAATCCATCGCTACCGTCGGGAACAGTGCATAGGAGAGGACATCTTCATCCTGCTCTTTCCACTCGCCGAGTTCAGCTTCCAGCTTGTCGAGTTCCGGAGGGATCAGGTCTGCCGGGCGGCAGGTGATCGGCTCACGGTCTCCGATAACCTTCTTCTGTACTTCGGGATTGAAAGGACGTACAGTCTGTCCGTATTCGCCGGCCAGAATGGACTTGGTCTCCTTCGTAGCAACCTTGTAGCGCTCGCCGAACAGGATGTTGAATACAGCCTGGGTTCCGACGATCTGGCTGGAAGGTGTTACGAGCGGAGGCATACCCATGTCCTCACGGACACGCGGGATCTCCGCCAGCACATCGTAGAACTTATCTTCTGCATGCTGATCCTTCAGCTGGCTGACCAGGTTGGACAGCATGCCGCCGGGTACCTGATAGCGCAGGGTGTTGATATCCACACCTAGGACCTTCGGGCTCAGCAGGCCGCTCTCCAGGCTCTGCTCACGGATCGGACGGAAGTATTCCGTGATCTCATTCAGCTGGTTCAGATCCAGACCGGTGTCATAAGGCGTTCCCTTGTAGGTCTCCACCTGGACTTCTGTGGACGGCTGGCTGGTGCCCTCGCCGAACGGGGAGATGGCGGTATCGATGATATCGCAGCCCGCTTCTACGGCACGCATCAGCGTCATGTGCGCACAGCCTGATGTGCAGTGTGTATGCAGCTCCAGCGGAACATGGATGTTTTCCTTCAGCGCACTTACGAGTTCCTCTGCATAATAAGGAACAAGCAGACCTGCCATATCCTTGATGCAGATTGAGTCAGCGCCCATGTCTTCCATTGTCTTCGCAAGCTTTACATAATACTCTGTGGTATAAGGCTCTCCGAGCGTATAGGACATAGCGGTCTGTACATGTCCGCCTTCCTTCTTCGTAGCGTTCACAGCTGTCTGAAGATTCCTTACATCGTTCAGGGCATCGAAGATACGAATGATATCAATGCCGTTCGCCAGGGATTTCTGTACGAAATACTCTACGACATCATCGGCATAATGGCGGTATCCGAGGATATTCTGTCCGCGGAAGAGCATCTGCAGTTTTGTATTCTTAAAGCCATCACGGAATTTTCTGAGTCTCTCCCAGGGATCTTCTTTGATAAAACGCAGTGCAGCGTCGAAGGTGGCTCCGCCCCAGACTTCCACGGCATGATAACCGATCTTGTCCATCTTTTCCACGATCGGGACCATCTGGTCTGTGGTCATACGTGTTGCGATCAGGGACTGATGTCCGTCACGCAGCACAGTTTCCATAATTTTTACGGGTTTTTTCTCTGCCATCATCTGCCTCCTTAGTGTACGCCGAATATAGCCATGAATGTACCTGCAGCAACGGCAGTACCGATAACGCCGGCCACGTTAGGACCCATCGCGTTCATGAGCAGGAAGTTCGTAGGATCGAACTCTGCTCCGACCTTCTGGGAAACACGCGCAGCCATGGGAACAGCGGAAACACCAGCGGAACCGATCAGCGGATTGATCTTTCCTCCGGTGATCTTGCACATGACTTTACCGAGCATAACGCCGCCGAATGTACCGAATGCAAATGCGATCAGTCCGCAGACAACGATCTTCAGGGTGGAAGCCTTCAGGAAAGCTTCAGCAGATGTTGTAGCGCCGACGGAAGTGCCGAGGAAGATAACAACGATGTACATAAGCGCGTTGGAAGCAGTCTCCTGCAGCTGACGGGTAACGCCGCACTCACGGAACAGGTTTCCGAGCATCAGCATTCCGACCAGGGGAGCGGTGGAAGGCAGGATCGCGCAGACAACGATCGTGATAACGATCGGGAACAGAATTCTCTCAAGCTTGGATACAGGACGAAGCTGAGGCATTCTGACGAGTTTTTCTTCCTTGGTCGTGAAGAGCTTCATGATCGGGGGCTGGATCAGCGGAACCAGGGACATATAGGAATATGCCGCGACCGCGATCGGTCCCATCAGCTCGAACTGACCGAGTTTGGAAGCAAGGAAGATGGAAGTAGGGCCGTCAGCACCGCCGATAATGGAGATCGCTGCAGCAGCCTCTCCGTTGAAGCCGAGGGCCATAGCCAGGAAGTATGCAACATAGATACCGAGCTGTGCGGCAGCGCCGAGCAGGAAACTGACGGGGTTCGCGATCAGCGGACCGAAGTCGGTAAGTGCGCCGACGCCCATGAAGATCAGGGACGGCAGGATCGCCCATTCGTCCAGTCTGTAGAAGAAGTGAAGGAGACCTTCACCGGAGCCGTCAGCAGCCGGACCGTACATGATAGGCGGATAAATATTAACAAGAAGCATACCGAATGCAATCGGCACGAGAAGCAGCGGCTCAAAACCCTTCGCAATGGCGAGATACAGGAAAATACATGCCACAACGATCATGACATAGTTTCCCCAACTCAGATTTGCGAACGCGGTCTGTTCCGCAAGATTTATAAATGTTTGAATAATATGTTCCATGATTCGTCCTCCTTAATATGCGGATTCTTAATTCATGGTAGCGATCAGATAACCGACCTCGACGGGATCACCCTCTTTGACATCGATAGATGCGATCGTTCCGGCCTGAGGAGCTACAACAGGGATCTCCATCTTCATGGATTCAAGGATAACGATGGAATCTCCGGAATTGACCTGCTGACCCTTGGATGCAACGATCTTCCAGATCTTGCCGGCGACCTGCGCTTCTACACGTACGCCGCCTGCGCCGCCTGCTGCGGGGGCTGCTGCCGGTGCTGCTGCCGGTGCTGCTGCGGGAGCTGCTGCCGGTGCTCCGGTATTCTCTACAGTTACGTCATAGGCAACACCATTTACGGTGATCTTGTATGTGCTCATTATTTTCTCCTCCGTTTATTAAGCTTTCTTGATAGATGTCACGCGGAAAGTTCCGCCAAGTTCCTCTGCTACGGCTGCCAGTATCGCGGCCGCTACAGGGCCTTCCACCTCATCCGCAAAGTTCACTGATCCGTTGCTCATCCTTCCGGGTCCGGCCGGAACAACAGGTGCGGGTGCTGCTGCCGGCGCTGCCGCAGGTGCGGGCGCTGCAGCTTTGGTTTCTTTCGCATTCTTCGCCTGACGGTTTGCATCCCACTGGTTCACCAACTTGAATGATGATATGACCAGGATCAGGAAAGCCAGAACCAGAAACACGGTGCCCAGTCCGACGATGGTATTTTGGAACGCCTCCGCCAGATTGGTTTCTGCTGCTAAGAGTGTCATCTTAGGTTCACCTCTTTCTTTTTAGTGATGGCTTAAAAATTTCTGTTTTATTTTTCACAAAAACAGTGAATTTTGTCCTTGTATATCTTAATGCATAAACCATATTTTAGCAAGATTAATATGAATTTTTAAACGATGTTTTTATTTCTATTTTTTTGATTGATGCCATCATTTTCTTATTTAAATCATTCCCTGCCGCCTCCATTCGTCCGAAACCGCCGGAACAGACGCATTTCCGTTTTCCGGCAGGCACATCACCGTAAACGGGCAAAAAAAGGCACCGCATCCTGATGCAGCGCCTTCCGGTCATCTGTTCAGTTTTCTTCGTTCTGCTCTTCCGCCGATTTTTTCTCTTCCTTGAACGGATTCGGATAGCTTACGGAGAGCAGCGCCGCCATCTTGTTCGTGCGGTTGAACCAGTTGTGCGGGATATCCGAATGGATCTGGATGCTGTCGCCCGGATAAAGCGTGTACTCTCTTTCATTATGATAGACGGTCACAACGCCTTCCAGCACATAGATGAATTCTTCGCCGGTATGTCTGTGGATAACGCTTTCTGTCTCCTGCTGTCCGGCTGACGGCATAAGATGGAAGATCCTGGGCAGGATATCAAATCCGTACAGATTCTTGCTGAGCATCGCCTGCACGATCTCCGGGCCGTCAGGATTCCAGTGCAGCTCACTCGAGTGGGAAACCGGATCCTGGGAGGTGACCTGGGAATCCGCAAAGAAGGTGGACAGGCTCACGCCGAGTATGGAAGCGATGCGGGCCAGGGAATCCACGGCAATGGATGACATGCCGCGTTCCAGCTGGGAAAGGAATCCGATCGACAGGCCGGACTCTTCCGCAAGCTGCTTCAGAGTATACTTTTTCTCTTTTCTGAGCATCTTTATGCGCATGCCCATCGTCGCGTTCTGATCCATAACGTGATGCCTCCTCAGTTCCTGTATATGCCCGGCCCGGCTTCTTTGCAGGCGTCCCTGCCGGCTTATAAAGTAATATACCCTATATAAAAAAAGTATGTCAACACTAATCCCCTTTTTACTTTACCGAATCATAATTCCGTGCTATATTATATAATTGAACACCGCAATGAAAGGTGGCATTATGGCAAAGAAACCCTCTACGAAAGACAAAATAATCACAGCTGCCTGGCAGCTGTTCCGTGAAAAAGGATACAACGAAACCACGATCGAGGATATCATCGAAAAATCCGGCACCAGCAAAGGTACATTCTATCATTATTTTGTGGGCAAGGATGCGCTCCTCAGTTCCTTATCCACCATCTTCGATTCCTATTATGAGGATTATTATCCGACGCTGGATCCGGAGATGAACCGGGTGGACATGCTCATCACCCTCTGCAAAAATGTGCATAAGATGATCGGGGAAGACATTCAGCTCAATGTGCTCTCCCATCTGTATTCCTCACAGGTGGTGACAAAAGGCGACAAGCATCTGCTCGACCGGAACCGTTATTACTACAGGATGATCCAGACGATCGCCGAAGAGGGGATCAGACGCGGAGAGATCGATGCTGCGCTGACGGTCACCGATGTCACGGCGATCTATACGATGTGCGAAAGAGCCATTATCTACGACTACTGTATCAGCGACGGGTCGTTCGATCTCGGGGAATATACCTGCAAGATGATCCCGATCCTGCTGGCCGGCATACGGGCAAAGTAAATCTAAAAAAAGCGGTGGCGAACCGGGGACAGATCTCCGTTTCACCACCGCTTCTTTCTATACTTCCACTTCCGTGCTTTCCTGCTCTGCTTCTTCCGTAAACTCCGCGAGTTTCTCTGCGGAGATATCCGGCAGCTCGTCCGTCGAGGACAGCGCGAAGTGCCGCAGAAACTCTTCCGTTGTTCCGAACAGGATCGGCCTGCCCGGCGCCTCCAGTCTTCCGGCTTCCGTCACCAGTCCGTATTCCACGAGCCGGTTGACCGCATGGTCGGAACTGACCCCCCTGATCTTTGCGATCTCGGCTTTTGTGACCGGCTGTTTATAGGCAATGATGGCCAGTGTTTCACGGACCGCGTTCGTCAGCACCGGTTTTTTTGCATGGGATGCAAGCCTGATCAGCGCATCATAGCATTCCTTCCTGCTTCCCAGCTGCAGTCTGTCATCCAGGCGGAGCAGGGTGATCCCGCTCTCCTGTTCGGCCAGCCGCGCTTCCAGCGCATCCGCCGCTTCCTCTATTTCCTTCTCTTCCGCATCCAGCGCTTCGGCAAGTTCTTTTTTCGAGACCGAACTGCCCATCGCGAACAGGATGCCTTCTATCATTCCGTCAAGCTTCATTATATATCCTCTGCAAACTCCGATACGATCTCCTCCGAGTGATGCTCCCCTTCCATCAGGATAAAATCATCTCTGGTCGAATCCTCTGTCAGTTTCAGATCACCGGTCCTGATCAGTTCCAGCACCGCAAGGAAGGTGACCACGACTTCCAGTTTTGTCACGCCTGTTCCCAGCAGCTCCCTGAAAGACTGTTTCTTTCCGCCCCGCAGCTTTCCTCTTACATGCTTTATCCGGTCTCCGATATTGACCGTCTGTCTCCGGATCCTCCCGAAGCGGCTCTTTTCGTGATCGATCTTGTCTTCCCGTCTTTTCATGACGTCATCAAAGATCGCCTTCAGCCGCGCAAGCGATACATCGCCGAGAAGCTCTTCAATATCCACCGGCGGCCTGTAGGCCTTTACCTCCGCCGGAAGATCCTCCGCATGGACCATCACCCTGATTCCGTCGATCTCGTAATCAGCCAGCTCCTCGCCCAGATGCCTGTATTTTTTGTACTCGATCAGCCGCTCGACCAGCTCTGCCCGGGGATCGCATTCCTCCTCTTCCTTCTCTTCTTCGGGAAGGAGCATCCTTGCCTTGATATCCAGCAGCGTAGCTGCCATGACCAGGAAATCACTGACCAGATCCAGGTCTTCCTGCGGCATGGCGGACACATATTCGATATACTGATCCGTGATCTGCACGATCGGAATATCGTATATGCTGACTTTATTCTTCTCTATCAGGTGCAGCAGAAGATCCAGCGGACCTTCGAACACCTCAAGCTTAAATGCAAGCGTTTCCATCTCATGCTTTCCCTGTCAACGTGATATAGACTGCCTCGGGCGGATTATTGATGCGCAGCGGGATCGTATGCGTGCCCAGCCCGGCGCTCACGATCAGCTTCCCGTGCGGCAGGTCATACATTCCCATATCATATTTCGGGAACAATGTCCAGCCCGTGCTGATCACGCCGCCGAGAAAAGGAAGCCTCACCTGGCCGCCGTGATAATGTCCGGAAAGCGAAAGATCCGCCCCCCACGCATCATACGCTTTGTGATGGGTCGGGGAATGCCCGAGCAGGATCTGAAAATACTCCTCCGCCGGTTCCCCGGCGAGCAGATTGATCACGGAAGGATCCAGCGTTTCATGCCGCACGCCGAAATACCGCAGCGGAAGCGAAAGGCCGGTGATCCGGACAACATCATTTCCCCGGTGCAGCTTTGCTGAACGGTTGTCCAGGAACCGGACGCCGGCTGATTCCAGCGCTTTTTTATAATCCGCGAAGGATTCGGTATGCGTTCTTTCCGAGTCCATCCATCTGACTTCATGGTTGCCGATACTGTAATAGACCGGCGCCAGTTCCGCAAGCGAGATCACCAGATCCATGGCATGCCGGCATTCGGTCATATGGACGCCGTGCTTTCGTTCGGTGATCATGTCTCCGCCGAGGAGAATGGCGTCCGGGCGGCGCCTTCTGATGTTTTCGATCACAAGGCTGTTGTTTTCGCCTACACAAACATCATGAAGGTCAGCCAGATAGGCAAATGTGAATCCGTCAAATGCCTTGCCGATCTTCGCCGAAGCGATACTGTATTCGGACGCAATGAGTCTGTTTAGTCTGAGTGTCAAGATTTATCTCTCCATCCTGCCCTGTCAATGCCTACTTCATAAATGTCAGATACGCCAGTATGCCGGCGACAGTCTTGGAATCTGTCATTTTCTGCTCCCTGATCATGGTCAGCAGTTCTTCCGGCGTAAATTCATACAGTTCGATCTCTTCATCGACATCCAGATGCTGCGCGGTCTTCTTCAGATCCAGCGCGGCAAAGATCCCGATCTTTTCGTTGCAGAATGCGACTGTTGTATTCACCGTGATCAGCGGAAGAAGTCTCCCGGCAATATATCCGGTCTCTTCCTCCAGCTCTCTCGCGGCGCATACTTCCATCGGTTCGTCCGCAGCATCGCGTTTTCCGGCAGGCAGTTCATAAGTAAAACGGTCCAGCGCGTTGCGGTACTGTTTTACCAGAAGGATCTTTCCTTCTTCCGTCACCGGTACAACGGCAGCCGCGCCGACATGATCTATATAATCCCAGACGGATTCCCGCCCATCCGAAAATCTTACATTATCTTTATATACTTCAATGATCCTGCCTTTATAGGCAAGTGTTCTTTTCACTCTTTCCACAGGTTCCATTTTTCTTCTCCCTTTGTGTCATAAGGAAGTGCTGTTCACGCTCTGCCTGAAAAGCAGAACCAGCCGGAGAGACTATTCTCTCCGGCTGATTTTCCGTCTCCTACTTCGCGTAATCCACCGCACGGGATTCGCGAATAACGCTGACCTTTATCTGTCCCGGATATTCCAGCTCCGCTTCGATCTGTTTTGAAATGTCGCGAGCCATCAAAACCATATCGTCGTCACTGACCTGTTCCGGTACTACCATGATACGCACTTCGCGTCCGGCCTGTACGGCAAAGGATTTCTCGACTCCCTTGTAGGAATTTGTGATCTCCTCAAGCTGCTTCAGCCTGTTCGCGTACGTCTCCAGCGTCTCTCTTCTGGCTCCGGGTCTGGCTGCCGATATGGTATCCGCCGCCTGAACGATGCAAGAGATCAGGCTCGTCGGTTCCACGTCTCCGTGATGGGATTCCACCGCATTGATAACGGTAGCGGATTCCTTGTACTTGCGGCACAGATCCGCACCGATCTGTACATGGGATCCTTCCATATCATGATCCAGGCTCTTTCCTATGTCATGCAGAAGTCCGGCACGCTTTGCGATGCGGACATCCAGTCCCATTTCTCCTGCCAGAAGGCCTGACAGGTGAGCGACCTCTATGGAATGCTTCAGTGCGTTCTGACCATAACTGGTACGGAAACGCATCTTTCCGAGAAGACGCACGAGTTCCGGATGAATGCCATGCACACCGACCTCGAGGAGCGCATTCTCTCCCTCTTCGCGGATCATGGCTTCCACTTCCCTTTGTGCCTTTTCCACACTCTCTTCGATCCGCGCCGGATGGATACGTCCGTCCGTAATGAGCTTCTCCAGAGCGATCTTTGCGATCTCTCTGCGCATCGGATCAAAGCCCGAAAGAATGACTGCTTCAGGGGTATCGTCAATGATCAGATCAATGCCCGTAAGCGTCTCCAGAGTCCGGATGTTCCTTCCTTCCCGTCCGATGATGCGGCCCTTCATTTCATCATTGGGCAGCTGCACCACGGAAATCGTGGATTCGGCAACATGATCGGCCGCGCATTTCTGAATCGCGGTCACGATGCATTCTCTGGCCTTCTTCGATGCTTCCTCCTTTGCCCGCGTCTCCATTTCGCGGATCATCTTCGCAGTGTCATGCTTTACGTCTTCTTCCACGCTGCGCAGCAGGTATTCCTTCGCCTGATCGGCAGTCAGTCCGGATACGCGTTCAAGCTCCGCCTGCTGTTTTTCGATCAGTGCCTCCACCTCCTGCGTTTTTGCCTTCAGTTTCTCCTCTTTTGCTGCAAAACTGTTCTCTCGTCTTTCCATCGCGTCCAGCTTTTTATCAAGGCTTTCTTCCTTGTTCACCAGACGTCTTTCAGAACGCTGAAGCTCTGCCCGCCTCTCCCTGGTCTCTTTTTCCAGTTCGTTCTTTGCCTTCAAATTTTCTTCCTTGGCTTCGAGCAGTGCTTCCCGTTTTTTGGTCTCAGCGGTCTTCTCGGCTTCGTCTATGATCTCTCTGGCTCTTTCCTCCGCGGATCCGATCTTTTTTTCGTAGACCTGTTTCCTGTAAAAAGAAGAGAGGAGCCATGTCACGACGGCGGTGATCAGTATCGCCACGACACATGCGACTATAGTTTGACTAGTCACAGGAGCACCTCCTTATTTAGTTTTCATTGTACAAAATCATGCAAATTATGAAAATATCTGCCCGGCAGGACGTCAGTTTGACGCGCCTTACCGTGTTGAAATCAATACAACTATTTTATATTAATCGTTTTTACTGTTCGTGTCAAGATATCTGAAATGTATATCAGACCATGGTCTAACAGTATTTTTTACCCGAGATAACAGTACCGCGATGGTCTGGAAAGGAATATTTTTCCACCGGCTCTTTTTACGGCAGCAATGGAAATATAGTATTTCCTGCTGCTGTTCAACGCCTTCCCGTTGAATTTTTTCAGTGTAAAATGTGTCTTTTTTATTGTCTTTACACATTTCATCCCGGACAGTCTCTCCGGCATTCTGTCCGAAACATAGATCCGGTAGGAACCGGCCCCTGTCACACGCTTCCAGGATATCCTGATACCGCCGTCCGTTTTTTCCAGTTTCACATTCATGACATCTCCGCAGAAAAACGTCCCGGCAGACCATCTGCCGGCTGCCCTTCCCTCTGCAAGCGCAGCAATTCCTCTCACGCGGATCCTGTAAAAAGCACCGTCCTTAAGACGGCTGTCCCTGATCCACGCTGCATTCTTCATACAGGCGCCAATAAATATATTTTTCCCGCTGCTGTCGGAGATCTCATATTCATAGCCTGTTGCCGCCGGACTCATGTTCCATGAAAAATACGCGCCGCCGCTGCTCAAACGGTTCTTTTTATACACCGGCGCATCCGGCTTCGCCGGCAGTGTCCGGAAAGTCAGGCCGCTTTCGTACCGGCTGCCTTCAGCATAGAATCCTGCACCTTTTTTCAGAGGGATTATCCGGACGCGGTATCGTTCATCCTGCCGCGGGAACCGGATCCTTCCGTATGCAGAGCCGACGATATGCTCATCGAAAATGTGTCCTGCCGCGTCGGCGCCGCTGATCCTGTAGGCATCGGCGTGAGGCACTGCTGCCCATGACAGGGTGATATAATTCCTGCCTGCGCCGGTCTGCACGACAGCGCCGGCACGGCCTTTCGGAGCGGTAACGATCAGATGCGGACTGCCGTGTCCGAGTCTGATATAGTATCTGCTCCCTTCATAGAGACCGGTGAGCTCGTATTCCGAAGCGGTGCGTTTTCTCGCCTTCCGGGTCCAGTCCGCATAGATCCCGTACGGAGAGGTGCTGATGCTGATCTCCGCATCGGACAGGGAGCCTGATACCTCTATCCTCACCCTGCCGCAGTCTGCATAGGTCTGTTTCGTGATCGCAGCAGCACTGACGCGGCAGGGTAGGAGGACAGCAATGAGTATGAATGCAAACGGCAGTTTCTTAATCATCTTTCAGCTTTCCCTCCTTCTGGGTTTCTTTCTTCTTCGCGATGCGCTTCTTTTTATCATTGCTTTGTTTCTTCTTTGCGGCGGAGGTGGATTTCTTCGCAGATTTCGTGCCGGAAGATTTTTTTCCGGCTGCAGTTCCTGCATGGTTCTCAGATACCGTCTCTGCTTCTGCCTGGTTTTCAGCCGATGCCTCCGTCAGCGCTTCCGCTGATGCTTCCGCGGATGTTTCCGGCAGTGCGGTCCCGGCGGTCTCCTCCTGTTTTGCGGCAGATGTTTCCGCCATCAATTCCGAAAGCCTGTTTTCATAAGTAGTCTCCGGAACGGTCTCGGCGGAGGTTTCCGTCTCCGGCGGCAGCGTCTCCGCTGTATATTCTTCCGTTTCCTCTTCCGTAAAAAATTCCGTTTCATATACCTCCGTCACCGGAAATGCGCCGGCGCCGGTCTCCGCCGCGGCTGTCTCTTCCTTATCTCCGCCCATAAAAAATGCCCCTGCTGATACGGTGATCAGCAGAAGCAGGACTGCCTGCGCAGCATATAATATCAGTTCTTCCTTCGGCGGCCGCAGATTCATTTTCTTTTCTCTCCTTTAAAGATAAAAAAACGGACAATCCTGTCCGCTTTTGATTCGATCTTATATTATCACATCTGCCGCGTTTCGTGCGGTCATTTCTTGTCACCGGCAGTCACCGCTTGTTCCGGTACTGCTTTCTCCGCCTGTCCCGGGATCAGGCTTTTGCGCCTCCCCTGACCGGCTCCCCCTTCAGTCTCTTTTTATAAGCACATGTCACGTCCCTGCAGTTCTCGCACTTCAGGACCCGGTTCGACCCCTCCCAGAAACGCTCCGGATGCGCGCTGTAAATGATCTCCCAGTGAATGAGAACGATCAGCGACATGAAGAACAGGCTCCAGCTGAAGAAATTCTTAATGAACAGCATCGGCGTGAACATCATGAAATGCCCCCAGTCGTAAATGCGGCAGTTCACGCAGCATTTGCCCTTCATGATATAAGTCTGGAACGGACAGAAGAACAGAATGCAGATGTAGTCGCTCAGAAAATAAAACGCTGTCAGCAGAAGCAGCTCCGCTTCGTGAATGATCCCGACCAGATAAAGCAGCCCGAAGACCGCATTGAAAAGCAGCCACACGAGCAGCACCCGCCAGGCGCGGCGGTTCTGCGCCTGCACATACCGCAGCAGCGACAGCTCATCGTAAGATTCTGCCGGCACATAATTCTCCTCTTTCATCTTGAGCCATGCCATGGTCCTGCTTTTGGCGTCTCCGGGGATCAGATGAAACAGCATGATCACCATGAAGATCGCCCAGAGAATATGAAGCGGAGAAAGACCCGCACGGAACGGATTCTGCAGCACAGACGTGATCCAGTCCCTGCGGAAAATATACAGTACAACAAATCCCAGGAAAATCATCAGCCTGAGAAGGAACTTCCCCGTATACAGCTTCAGTTTATAAGTGCGCTTCATTTTTATCCTCCCGCTCAGAGAAAGATCTAAAAACGCAAATCTTCTGTCTGTAAGATGGTTCCGCAGGCGGATCTCACTTCACCCGCCTTGCCGTAATGCTCACCCAGTCTCCATCGTGTTCCACGCCCAGGACTTCATATTCCGGCCGCGCCTTGATTGCTGCCAGCACATCCGCTTCTTTTTCGGCAACGATTCCCGAGCTGATCCATACTGCGCCCGGCTTCAGATGCCTGTACATGATCCCGGCCAGTGCAATGATCACCGGCGCAAGGATATTGGAAACGACCAGATCGTATTTTTCATAGCCGATCTGATTTCTCAAAGTGTCGTCCTCCAGAATATTTCCGCCGAAAACACTGATCCTGCCCTCACATGCCTCATTCAGCGCAGCATTTTCCTCTGTCGCTCTGACTGCTTCGGGATCAATGTCACAGGCTGTGACATTTTCAGCACCAAGCACAGCGGCCGCGATGGCAAGTATACCACTTCCGCAGCCGGCGTCAAATACTGTCATTCCGGGTTCTATATATTTCTGCATGCCGGCCAGGCACAGCCTCGTTGTTTCGTGCGTTCCGGTCCCGAATGCCGTGCCCGGATCGAGAACCACGACCGGACCATCATGCGGAACATCTTCCTCCCAGACCGGCTTGATCAGAACATTTCCGAGTACAAATGGTTTGAAGAATTCTTTGTAAGCGTTCATCCAGTCCGCGTCTGCCGTCTCTGAAATCTCTATTTCGCCGGAGCCGATATCCATATAGGACGAAAGGTCCGCAAGACCGTTCTTTACCGCTTCCATCAGTTCCTCAAACGGCATGTCCGGCTCGTCCTGGCTCCTTACGGTATCCCCGCTCTGGAAGGAGGCTTCCTTCGTTTCCTCATCCGCTGAGAGATAGAAGCTGACTTTTGCCGTACCGTCGTCCGGCGGGAGATCCGGAAGAATGTCGATGAACATTCCTTTGGTTTCCTCCTCGGAAATGGGGACATTGTCCTCGATCTCGATGCCGCAGACGCCAAGGCCTGCAAGCATATCAGAGATGAGGTCGACGGCCTGAGTGGTGGTATGTATTTTAATCTGTTTCCACTTCATGGGACCTCTCCGTCAGCTGAAAAATCTTTTCTTTTTATGTTTCGTCTCTGTATTTCCGCTGCCGCTGCCGCCTCCGTCCGGCTTCTTCCCGGTCATCAGCTCGTCAAACGCGCGCAGCGCTGCTTTCTGCTCCTCGTTCATCTTCTCGGGCACGTTCACGACCAGCGTTACATAATGATCTCCCCTGAGATTGCTGTTCCTCAGATAAGGAACGCCTTTCCCGCGGAGCCTCACCCTCGTATCCGTCTGGGTGCCGGGTTTCACTTCATACTCCACCTGGCCGTCAACGGTGTTGATCCGGATCGTCCCGCCGAGCGCTGCCTGCGCAAAGCTGATCGGGACGGTAGAATAAATATTGGTATCCTGGCGCTTGAAGGTCGGATGATTGCTTACAGCGATCTCCACGAGCAGATCACCGCGCTCGCCGCCGTTCACGCCGGGTTCGCCCTTGCCCCTGATCCTGATGCTCTGGCCGTGATCGATGCCGGCAGGCACGGACACCTGGATCTTCTTTCTGGACTGGGTGTATCCCGTTCCGTAGCAGTGCGGGCATTTATCCTTGATGATCGTACCCTTGCCGCCGCAGTCCGGGCAGGGCTGGACATTTCTGACCATGCCGAACATGGACTGCTGGGTATAAACAACCTGGCCGGAACCGCCGCACTTGGAGCAGGTGACAGGCGAAGTGCCTTCCTTCGCGCCTGTTCCGTGACAATGCGTACACTCGTCCTTCAGGTTCATTTCGATCTCTTTTTCGCATCCGAAGACAGCCTCGTTGAACGAGATCCTGATGCCTGTACGCAGATTTGCGCCCTTCATCGGCGCATTCGCTCTTCTCGCACTGCCTCTGCCGCCGAAACCGCCGCCGAACAGATCACCGAAGATATCGCCGAAGCCGCCGAAAATATCAGAGAAATCAGCGGAATTGAAATCAAAGCCGCCCGCACCGGGACCGCCATTTTCAAACGCTGCGTGACCGAACTGGTCATACTGTTTTCTCTTCTCCGGATCGGAAAGCACCGCGTATGCCTCGGATGCTTCCTTGAACTTCTCCGCAGCCGTTTCATCGCCGGGATTTGCATCCGGATGATATTTTTTCGCAAGCTGTCTGTAAGCATGTTTCAGCGTGGAATCATCCGCGTCTTTCGCGACGCCCAGGACCTCGTAATAATCTCTTTTATCTGCCATTGTTTTAACCCTTTATATCACGCGGAAAGCCTACGGTCGTAAACCGCAGGCTTTCCGCCGTATTTTCAATTCTCCGAGCCGGATTTCGACCCCCTGTCATCCCGCGCCTGCCGAGGGATCTTCGCCCCGGAACCTGCGGTTTACCAAAACCGAAGTCTGTATGCGGCGGGTGCTTCGACTCACTTCGTTCGCTCAGCATGACAGCGTGATGAATCTCTTATTTTTTCTTTATACTTCCTTGAAGTCAGCGTCTACGACATCGTCATCGGCGCTGCCGTTTCCTGCCCCTGCGTTCATGTCAGGGCCGGGGCCGGCCTGCGGGCCGCCCTGCGCCTGCTGTGCATTCTCGTACATCTTTGCGAACAGCGCCTGCGCGCTCTTCATCAGCTTCTCCTTGCCGTCCTTGAGCTGCTGGATCTGGGAATCGG
>CAMOZZ010000028.1 GCA_946631165.1 uncultured Lachnospiraceae bacterium
TCCCGCACGCGGTCTTCCGGGAAGGCGACAAGGTGATGCAGATCCGGAACAATTACCAGCTGGAATGGGAGATAAAGAACCGTTTCGGGGGCGTAAGGGACGCCGGAACAGGAGTGTTCAACGGGGATATGGGCGTGATCAGCGGGATCAATCTCTTCACGGAGGAATTCTATGTCACCTTTGACGATGCCAGGGAAGTGATCTACAAGTTCTCACAGGCGGATGAGCTTGAACTTGCTTATGCAGTCACTGTGCATAAATCCCAGGGCAGCGAATATGACGGCGTGATCATCCCGATCCTCTCCGGACCATCCCTTCTGATGAACAGGAACCTGATCTATACAGCGGTGACAAGGGCAAAATCCTGTGTCTGCGTCGTCGGGCCGCCGGAAAGTTTTCAGGCGATGGCGGAAAATACCATGGAGCAGAAGCGGTATTCGGGACTGGATCAGGCGATCCTGGAGATCTGGCCGGCTGTCAGCCGGAAGAACAGCTGAACGTTTTTTTCAGGGAGTGAAAATTGAAGTACACAAGACTTGCGGCAGAAGGGATCCTGCCGCTTTTTTATCCGGTAAGATGTCCGGTATGTCAGGATATTGTTATCCCGAAAGGCAGGCTGATCTGTCCGTCCTGCGCGGACAGGCCGAAGTACATAGAAGACCCGGTCTGCATGAAATGCGGCAGGCAGATCCGGGAAGGAGAGGAACTCTGCGGGAACTGCAAAGCGCATGACCGGTCTTTTGAAAGCGGCTTTTCGCTGATGCGCTATGACGGGATCGGGCAGGAGAGCATCCGGAATTTCAAGGAAAACGGCAGGCAGGAATATGCTGCCTGGTATGCGGAAGAACTGATAAAACGCAGGGGAGACGAACTGCGGGCGCTCCGGGCGGATCTGCTCGTCCCGGTGCCGCTGCATCCGAAAAGGCTGAGAATAAGAGGCTATAACCAGGCGCTTGTACTGGCGGAGGAACTCGGGAAAAGGCTGGCTGTTCCCGTGCGGGATGTCCTGCAGCGGACGAAGGATACCGGCAGGCAGAAAAAGCTGGGACCGGAAGGCCGCCGGAGAAATCTGGCGTCTTCGATCGTCTGCGGGCCGCTTCCGGATGGTATTAGCCGCATTCTTCTTGTCGATGATGTGTTTACAACGGGCAGCACGGCCGACGCCTGCAGTGAAGCGCTGCTGTGTGCAGGAGCATCCGCGGTCTGTCTGGTAACGGTATGCATGGCTGGCTGAGAATTCGTTGATGCCTGCGGTTGAAATAATCGCCTGTCTCTGTTATCATCAGGTAAGTATTTCAACAAGAAGAAAGAGAGGTGATGCAGTATGGAGCTGAATGCGGAAAGCCAGCGCGATCATATGCTGCATGAACCTATTCCGAAGCTGGTCGTCTCCCTTGCGATTCCGACGACGATCAGCCAGCTGATCACTACTGTATACAATACTGCAGATACCTATTTTGTGGCGCAGATCGGAACCAGTGCCGCTGCGGCGGTCGGTGTGGTATTTTCTCTCATGTCGATCATCCAGGCGCTGGGATTCGGACTGGGAATGGGCTCAGGCAGCCTGATCAGCAGACGTCTCGGAGCCGGGAGAAATGAAGACGCGACGCGGTATGCCAGTTCTGCTGTTACGGCATCGTGCCTGGGCGGTCTGGCAATCATGCTGCTTGGCCTTCTTTTTACCAAACCGCTGATGATGCGGCTCGGCTCCACGCAGACCATCCTGCCGTACGCAACAGCTTACGCCCGATATATTCTGGTCGGAGCACCGGTCATGTGCATGGCTTTTACCATGAACGGCATCCTGCGTGCGGAAGGAGAGGCTTCCTATGCAATGTGGGGGCTCTGTACGGGCGGGATCCTGAACATGGTGCTGGATCCGCTGTTCATTTTCAAATTCGGTATGGGCATTTCCGGTGCGGCGCTTGCTACCGTGATCAGCCAGTTCGTCAGTTTTTCGATCCTGCTGTCGATCTATCTCAGAGGAAAGAGCATCGTAAAACTGTCGTTAAAGTATGCCAGCAGAAAGGTCGAAGACTATACGCTGATCGTGACGACCGGCGCGCCGACGTTCTTCCGGCAGGGGCTCGCAAGCCTTGCTTCGGCCCTGATGGCAATATCGGCAGCATTTTACGGCGACGCCGCGGTTGCCGCGGTTACCATCGCGAACAAGATCTATCTGATGGTCAGGAACATCGTCATCGGAATCGGCCAGGGATTCATGCCTGTGGCTGGCTATAATTACGGCGGCGGCAGATACAGGAGAGTCCGCGAGGCGTTTTCCTTCTCCGTGTTTATCGGAACCGTGATCAATGTTGTCGCTGCAGTGCTTCTGTACTTTTATGCGGAAGCGGTTATCACCTGGTTCAGGAACGACGATCCGGAAGTCATCGCCATAGGCATCCGCGCCATCCGTTTTGTGAGCATGGCCATGCCGTTCATGGCATTTTCGACGTATGTGAACCAGATCTATCAGGGGCTCGGGCTGCGTCTGCAGGCGACCATTCTCGCAAGCTGCAGACAGGGGATCTGTTTTATCCCGTTGGTACTGATCCTGCCGCGGCTCCTCGGCCTGACGGGCGTCATCCTTCTGCAGCCGGGGGCGGATATCCTGACGTTTGCGGTGATGGTGCCGTTCCAGATCGCGCTGAACCGGAAACTGCGGCGGCTTGAAAAGGAGTATCCGGTGACAAACTGATACCGACAGGACAGTCCTATGAATATCTTCTCTCAGTACAGGAATTTAAGAAGAGAGAATTATGTTCTCTTTTTCGGCCGTATCGTAACAAGCATGGGCGCCATGATCTGGCCCATGCTTACCTTGATATTGAGCCGGAAAATGGGGATGAGCGCGGGGCTGATCGGCATATTGATGGCGCTCGGGACCGCGGGCATGTTCCCGGCCAATATCCTTGGCGGGAAGATCGCGGATAAATACGAGAAAAAAATGAATATCGTATACTGCGATCTGGTCTCCGTAACAGCCTATATTATCTGTGCGCTGATCCCGCTGACGATGATCTCCGTAGTGCTGATGTTCCTTGCGGCATTCTGCCAGACGATGGAACAGCCCTCCTACAGCGCGCTGATCGCGGATCTGACGGAAACGAAGGACCGGGAGCGGGCGTATTCCCTGTCCTACCTGGGCGGAAATCTGGGGTTTGTGCTGTCGCCGACCATAGCAGGCATCCTGTTGGAGAATCACCTGCCGCTCTGCTTTCTGATCAGCGGTATTTCCATCGGATGTTCTACCGCACTGATCTTTTTCCTGATCGGAAAGATCGTGCCTGTCCGGGAAGAAAGCGAAGAAGCATCGTACCAGATCGAACGCGGAAATGATAGTATATTTACCATCATGAAGGAAAACCCCGCAGTCATGCTCTTTATCCTGACGATGGGGCTGTATTTCGGCGTCTATGTCCACACGAATTATCTGATGCCGCTGGAGATGTCGCAGATCCACGGCGCGAACGGATCGGTCATCTACGGATCGGTGTTCAGCATGAACTGCATCGGTGTCGTGTTCTTCACACCGCTTGTGACAAGGCTGGCAAAGAGGCTGAAAGAACCGGCCAAGACGTTCACCGGCATCGTGCTGATGCTGGCCGGGCTCGGGATCTTCCTGGGATGCAGGGGCATTATCCCGGCATACTACGTTTCCATGCTGATCTTTACACTGGGAGAGGTGTTCTCGGTGCTCGCCGACAATCCTTTCCTGACCAGAAGAGTGCCGGCAGGCCACAGGGGAAGGGTCTACGGGATCAATGCCGTTGTGCAGACCGTGTTTGCCGGCGTATCGCAGCTTTTGATCGGGCAGATTTTTGAACGGTGCGGTTCTTCTGCCGCGTGGACGGGCGTCTATGTGATCGGCGGGCTGTCGCTTGCCGCCGCTGTGGTGCTCATAAAAATGGACCGGAAAGTGTATCCGAAACTGTATCTGCACTGAAATTGTCGGAGAAATAAACGAACATGGAATACAGATGGCCTTATAAAAATGAAACCGGAGAGGAAGAACGGATCTCCTGTGATGTGCTCGTGCTCGGCGGAGGCATGGCAGGATGTTATGCTGCCATTGCCGCAGCCAGGCGGGGCGCCTCTGTTGTGCTGATGGAAAAAGGGGCGACGGTCCGCAGCGGTTCTGCCGGAAGCGGTTTTGATCACTGGGAGACCGCCTGCACGAATCCGGGTTCCCGCGTTACGCCCGAAGAGATCGCGGAAGCTTTCATTGATGAACAGGGCGGTTACAGCAATGGGATCGCGCAGTACATCTGCTGCCGGGAAGGCTGGGACCGCCTGCTTGATATGGAAAGCTTCGGCGGGAAGATCCGTGATACGGAAGATGAATTTGCCGGTGCGGATTTCCGGGATGATGAAACGAAGCTGATGTATGCTTATGATTACCGGAACCGGTATACACTGCGGGTCTGGGGGACGACCTTCAAGCCTGCGCTCAGGAAAGAACTCTCCCGGCTCGGTGTGAAAGTGTATGACTATACGGAAGCTACGGGACTTCTGACATCTGTTGTAAACGGCAGAAAAACGAATACCGGCGCGATGGGCATGAACGTGCGCACCGGAAAGATGCTGATCGTGTCGGCGAAGGAAACCGTCCTGGCGATGTCAAGGCCTGCCAGAATCTGGCTTTTTGATGCAGATCTTCCGGGACTCTGTGAATTCCGGCCGCCGCAGAGCATCGGCAGCGGACATGCCATGGGATGGCGCGCCGGCGCAGCTTTTACCATGATGGAAAAATCGGTCCCGGGCGAGTTTTCCGCGGCCGGAAGGAGCTATCCGCCGTACAGCGCCGGAAACAACCACAATACCTGGTACGCTGCGACAATGGTGGATGCGAGAGGCGTCGAGATCCCGTATGTCGACCGGGACGGCCGGATTCTGCAGTCCGTCAGGGAACGGTATCTGCCGGCGCCCGGACAGAAGTTCTTCTTAAAAGGCGGCGTGATCGATGAAGCGAAGTACGAATACCGCGGGCCGGAGACCATGCCTTTTGACGAACTGATAAAACGCGGTTACAGAACGCCGTTTTATGCAGATCTCTCACGCATGCCGGAGATGGAACGAAAAGTCATCTGGGGCATGATGGTCGGGGAAGAAGGAAAGACCCGCGTACCGGTCCTGCAGAATTATACGGAAAGAGGCTTTGATCCGGAGAAGCATATGCTGCAGAGTTACGGTACAGGATGGAAGTCGGCTTCCTTCCTTGCGCAGGAACGCCAGCTCTTCGGCGCGCCGGGCGGTATTTTCCATGACTGGGATCTGAAAACGAATATTGACGGGCTGTACGCCGCCGGCGACCAGCTTTTTGCTTCGGACTGCGCCGGATTTGCAGCGGCAACAGGTTACTACGCCGGCCGGAAAGCAGCGGCGGCAGCGGAAAAGGTGTGCCTGACACCGCCTGATGAGCGGCAGATCCATGCTGAGAAAAAGAGGATCTATGCCCCGCTTTGCAGAGAGCACGGCGTGCACTGGAAGGAACTCAACATGGCTATTGCAAAAGCCATGCGCAATTACTGCGGCGCGGTAAAGAATGAAGAACTCCTGACGGAAGGGCTGTCGCTCCTGGACAGCTATAAAGAGGAGATCGTTCCCGCACTGTCCTGTGATAATCCGCATGATCTTGTCCGGACACATGAGGTGCTGGATATTCTTACGGTAAGCAGGATCATTATCGAAGCCTGCCGGATGCGGAAGTCGGGCGCGAAAGCCCTGTATTTTGAAAGGACGGACTATCCGGAAACGGATCCGCCGGAGGATGCACATTTCATTACGATCCGTCAGGAAGACGGAAAGGTGATCCGCGGCGATGTTCCTTTTCAATACTGGGGCGGTCTGAAAGAAGAGTATGAGAAGCGCAATCAGGACTATATAAAGCGAGGCGGAAAGTAATGGGAAAATGGACAGCTGCAGCGGTCCCATGCAGCGCGGAACCGCTGATCTTTGATGAGGAACTGTGCATCGGCTGCAACAGATGCATGAATGTCTGCCAGGTGGATATCATGATTCCGGACCCGGAACCCGGAAAGCACCCGGTGGTGCTGTATCCCGGGGAATGCTGGTACTGCGGTTCGTGCGTCATGGAGTGCCCGCGGCCCGGCGCGGTCAGGCTGCAGCACCCGCTGATGAACCGGGCAAAGTTCGTACCGGTAAAAGGATAGGGAGGAGCCGCGGCTCCTCCCCTTTTTGTACTTCGGGAGACAGAGAACCGTCTCCCGGGCGCGTTCTTTTATTCTTCGAACCGGAAAATCCGGCGGGGATAGGCATTGATCAGCCGGATCCCTTCGGTCACATCATCCTTTGCTATGACCGAGCTCTGTGTATGGGCGAACCGGTCAATAATGGAAATGCCTGCCACCCGGGTACCGTAATAAGCGAGGTTGATGGAAGACGCATCAGTGCCCCCGCGGTCCATGACATCCCGCTGATACCGGATGCCGTTTTCCTCCGCGCACTTTACCATTTCCTCCAGCAGGTATTCATCCACCATGGCGGATGGGTTCCCGAAAGTGATTCCGACGCCTTCGCCTACCGCGTTGCTTCCCTTCAGATCGCACGGATAGAAGTGATCCGGGGAAACGTCCACGCTGATGCCGATGTCGGGACGGATGCGTTCAGCAGCAACAGCAGCGCCGCGGCAGCCTACTTCTTCCTGTACCGAGAAGACATACCATATATCGTTCGGAAGATCTCCCCGGTTTGCCTTCAATGCCTCGATCAGCATAAAACAGCCGACCCTGTCATCAAAGGTTTTTGCGCAGATCCGGCCGTTCGCCATCTCGTGCCAGTGTCCGACGAATCCGCAGTAATCCCCGATTTTAACATACTTTTCCGCATCTTCACGCGAAGTGCAGCCGATATCGACGTACAGCTTTGTCACATCATTTTTGGCTTCCTCAATATCGCCTTCGCAGCTGACCACGCCGATGGTACCGTTCGCGAACATTACCTTGTCATTATACATGGAAGCGGTCCAAACCCAGCCTACACGGCACAGGCGGATCCGCCCGTCCGGTTCGATCTTCGTGACCTGGCACCCGATCTCGTCCATATGCGCGGAGAGCATGATCCTCTTTTTGTCCGGATGATCCTGTCCGTGCTTTAAGCAGAGCAGGTTCCCGAGCGCGTCGGTCCTGATCTCATCAGCATAGCCGGATACCTCGCGCCGGATGATCTCTCTTACTTTCTTTTCATGGCCGGATACGCCCCACGCCTGCGTCAGTTCCTTCAGTAATTCCCATTCCATGTCCATATCACTGCCTTTCCCGGATGCTTACCGCTTGTCATGGAGATTATACCACAGCCCCGGCCGGGTGCAATCCGTAAATCCCCTGTATAGCTGCCGTTGATCCGCAAAAAAACACCCTGCAGACCGAAAAACTTGACAGAGCGGACATCTTCCCTTATAATGTTGCGGAACAAAGACCGTGATGGAGACAGTACGCGTCCGGAAAGCTTACAGCGAGTCTGCGGATGATGAGAGGCAGGCAGCAGCAGCGGATGGCGGAATATCACTCCGGAGTTTCTGACCGAAGGGTTTTATCATGTAGGCTCAGACGGACCCGCCGTTATCCGGGGCGTATATAGGCTCGCCAGCTTCAGCCGGCGGCAGTATACAGGAAAACTTGGTGGTTACGGATGGTAATGCCCTTCGTCCTTGTTTGGACGGAGGGCTTATTGTTTTCAAAAGAAATTCACGGAACAGAATATCGTGCCGTGAACAGGAGGGTAAGCCTATGCTTTACAAAAAAGTCCCCACAGACATGAACTTTGTCGAAAGAGAAAAAGCAGTAGAGGACTTCTGGAAAGAAAATGACATCTTTAAGAAAAGCATGACCAGCCGTGAGGACGGACCGGAGTACATGTTCTATGACGGACCGCCTACGGCCAACGGAAAGCCGCATATCGGTCATGTCCTGACCCGCGTAATCAAAGACATGATCCCGCGTTACCGCACCATGAAGGGATACAATGTTCCCCGTAAGGCCGGCTGGGATACGCATGGACTCCCCGTCGAACTGGAAGTCGAGAAAGAACTCGGCCTGGACGGAAAAGATCAGATCGAACAGTACGGTCTGGAGCCTTTCATCCAGAAATGCAAAGAGAGCGTCTGGCGTTATAAAGGCATGTGGGAAGAGTTCTCCGGAAAAGTCGGCTTCTGGGCCGATATGGATGATCCCTATGTAACGTACCATGATGATTTCATCGAATCCGAATGGTGGGCGTTAAAGAAGATCTGGGACAAAGGCTTGCTCTACAAGGGCTTCAAGATCGTTCCTTACTGCCCCCGCTGCGGCACCCCGCTGTCATCCCACGAGGTCGCGCAGGGCTACAAGACCGTAAAAGAGCGTTCCGCAGTAGTGCGTTTCAAATGTGCAGACGAGGATGCCTATTTCCTGGCATGGACGACCACGCCCTGGACGCTGCCTTCGAATATCGCGCTCTGCGTAAACCCGAATGACACTTATGTGAAAGTAAAAGCCGCCGACGGATATACCTATTATCTCGCTCAGGCGCTTCTGGATACCGTGCTCGGCGATCTCGCGAAAGACGGAAAGCCCGCTTACGAGATCCTGGAGACCATGAAGGGAACGGATCTGGAATACAAGGAGTACGAACCGCTTTATCAGGCTGCGGCGGATGTTGCCGCAAAGCAGCACAAAAAAGCCTTCTTTATCTACTGCGATACTTATGTAACCATGACGGATGGTACCGGTATCGTTCACATTGCGCCGGCATTCGGTGAAGATGACGCGAGAGTCGGAAGAAAATACGACGCGCCGTTCGTGCAGCTTGTCGACAGCACCGGCCGTCTCGTAGAGGGAACACCTTTTGCGGGCATGCGCTGCAAGCCCACCCAGGCCGAGATCGCTGAGGGCGCAGTCTCCGCAGACCCCGAAGTGCTGAAGGATCTGGACAGGAGAGCGCTTCTGTTTGCCGCACCCAAATTCGAACATGATTATCCGCACTGCTGGCGCTGCGACACGCCCCTGCTTTACTATGCAAGAGAATCCTGGTTCATCAAGATGACCGAAGTCAAGGATGATCTGATCAGGAACAACAATACCATCAACTGGATCCCCGAGAGCATCGGCAAAGGCCGTTTCGGAGACTGGCTTGAGAATATCCAGGACTGGGGCATCTCCAGAGACCGTTATTGGGGAACGCCTCTTAACGTCTGGGAATGCGAATGCGGAAAGCGCCACGCGATCGGTTCCAGGGCTGAACTCAAAGCCATGTCCGACAATTGCCCGGATGATCTGGAGCTGCACAGACCTTTCGTGGATCGCGTGACGATCAAATGCCCGGACTGCGGAAAGGAAATGCACAGGGTGCCCGAAGTCATTGACTGCTGGTTCGATTCCGGCGCCATGCCTTTCGCGCAGTACCATTATCCTTTTGAGAACGAGGAGCTCTTTAAGAAGAACTTCCCGGCAGACTTCATCAGTGAAGCCGTGGACCAGACCAGAGGCTGGTTCTATTCGCTGCTCGCGATCTCCACGCTGATCTTCAACCAGGCGCCTTATAAGAATGTTATTGTGCTGGGCCATGTCCAGGATGAGAACGGCCAGAAGATGAGCAAGTCGAAGGGCAACGCTGTGGATCCCATGGATGCGCTGAACCAGTACGGTGCGGACGCCATCCGCTGGTATTTCTACATCAATTCCGCGCCCTGGCTGCCGAACCGTTTCCACGGAAAAGCCGTGACGGAAGGCCAGCGGAAGTTCATGGGAACGCTCTGGAATACGTATGCTTTCTATGTTCTTTATGCGAACATTGACAATTTTGATCCGACAAAATATGAACTTGACAAAGCATCCCTTGCCGCCATGGATAAATGGATGCTCAGCAAGCTTAATACACTGATCAAGAACGTTGACAATGCGCTTGCGAATTATCAGATCCCCGAAGCGGCCAGATTCCTGCAGAATTTCGTGGATGACATGAGCAACTGGTATGTCCGCAGAAGCCGCGAGAGATTCTGGGCTTCCGGCATGGAGCAGGATAAGATCAATGCATACATGACCCTGTACACCACGCTGGTGACCGTTGCCAAGCTTGCTGCTCCGCTTACACCTTTCATGACGGAAGATATGTACCAGAATCTGGTAAGAAGTCTTGATCAGACAGCGCCCGAGAGCATTCATCTGACGGACTATCCGGAAGCGGATGAGAGCATGATCGATGCGGAACTTGAGAAAGATATGGATGCTGTTCTCAGGATCGTGGCGATGGGCCGCGCCTGCAGAAACGCGGTAAACATCAAGAACCGCCAGCCGATCAGCCAGATGTTCGTAAAATCCCCTGTGGAGCTTTCTGATTTCTACGGGGATATCATCAGGGATGAGCTGAATGTCAAGAAGATCACCTTTACGGATGAGGTGGACGGATTCATTTCCTATTCTTTCAAACCGCAGATGAGGACGCTCGGACCGAAGTACGGCAAGAAGCTGAACGAGATCCGCACCATGCTTGCGAATATCGACGGCAGCGCAGCCATGCGGGAACTGCAGGATACAGGAAATCTGACGCTTACCTTTGCGGACGGAAGCAGAGCCATCCTTGCGGAAGAGGATCTGCTGATCGATACCGCCCAGACGGAAGGCTTTGTAACAGAGACCGCCGGCGACTGGACGGTCGTGCTCGACACCAACCTTACGGAAGAACTGAAGGAAGAAGGCTATATCAGGGAACTGACCAGCAAGATCCAGACCATGAGAAAGGAAGCGGGCTTTGAGGTCATGGACCATATCCATGTCTACTTCACCGGTTCTGCACAGGCGACCGATACGCTGAAGAAACACGAAGCCGAACTGCTGCATGATGTTCTTGGCGAAGCACTGTTCACCGGTGAGAGCGACGGCTATGTAAAGGAATGGAAGATCAATGACGAGCCTGTAACACTGGGCGTAAAAAAGCTGTGAAAGAAAAGAGGATGATTATTTGAATAGTTTCGAATTTAATAAGGAAATATTTAAGAAGAGGGTCGAGGAGTTCGTGAAGATGAACTCCAAGAGAACGCTGGAAAACGCAACGAATGCGCAGATCTTCAGGGCGGCAGCATCCGCGCTGAAGGAACAGATCATCGACGCATGGCTCGAGACCAGAAAAAAGGCCGGCGAACAGGATGTCAAAATGGTCTATTATATGTCCATGGAATTCCTGATGGGCCGCGCCATGGGAAACGATCTGATCAATATCGGCGCGCTTGAGGAAGTAAAGGAAGCCTTTGCGGAAATGGGCGTTGATTACAATGCCATCGAAGACGAGGAGAGAGACTGGGCGCTCGGAAACGGCGGTCTCGGCCGTCTGGCAGCCTGCTTCCTGGATTCCCTTTCCACGCTCGGCTATCACGCATACGGCGCCGGAATCCGCTATAAATACGGCATGTTCCGTCAGAAGATCGAGGACGGCTATCAGAAGGAAGTGCCGGACAGATGGCTGTACGGCAACGAGAATCCTTTTGAGATCCGCAGAAGTTCTCATACGAAGGAAATCAAATTCGGCGGCTATACAAGATATGAGACCGATGAGAACGGCCGTCCCTGCTATGTGCAGGAAGGGTATCAGTCTGTCCTGGCTGTTCCCTATGACATGCCCGTGATCGGCTACAAGAACGGCGTTATCAATACACTGAGACTCTGGGATGCAGAGCCGGTGGATGATTTCGACCTGGAAAGCTTCGACATGGGAGACTATGAAGGGAGCCGCAAGAACTCGGATCTGGCTGAGACCATGTGCAAGGTCCTCTATCCGGCAGACCATCATTATGCCGGCAAGGAGCTCAGACTGAAACAGCAGTATTTCTTTGTTTCAGCGACGCTGCAGAGAGCGGTTGAAAGATACAAGGAAAGTCATCCCGACGTCAGAAAGCTCTATGAAAAAGTCTGCTTCCAGATGAACGATACCCATCCCACGATCGCCGTAGCAGAGCTTATGCGTATCCTTCTGGACGAGGAAAAGCTTGAATGGGACGAAGCCTGGGAGGTCACCAAGAAGACCTGCGCTTATACGAACCATACGATCATGGCGGAAGCGCTTGAGAAATGGCCGATCGACCTGTTCCAGCGGCTGCTGCCCAGGGTCTACCAGATCATCGACGAGATCAACAGACGCTTTGTCCTGTATATCAGGGAGCATTATCCGAACCAGCCTGAAAAGATAAAAGCCATGGCGATCCTTTATGAAGGGCAGGTGCGCATGGCAAATCTTGCTATCGTAGGCGGATTCTCGGTAAACGGCGTTGCAAAGCTTCATACGGAGATCCTTAAGAACCAGCAGCTGAAGGACTTCTATCAGCTGTATCCGCAGAAGTTCAACAATAAGACCAACGGCATCACCCAGAGGAGATTCCTGCTGCACGGCAATCCGCTGCAGGCAGACTGGATCACAAAGCATATCGGAGACGGCTGGATCACCGATCTCCCGCAGCTCGAAAAGCTCCTTCCGCTCGCCGATGATCCTGCCGCAAGGGAAGAATACAGGCAGATCAAGCGCGCGAATAAACTGCGGCTTGCCGCCTATATTAAAGAACATAACGGCATCGACGTCGATCCCGATTCGATCTTTGACGTCCAGGTAAAGAGACTGCACGAGTATAAGCGCCAGCTGCTGAACATCCTGCATATCATGCACCTGTACAATTATCTGAAGGATCATCCGGAGGCGGTATATTATCCGAGGACCTTTATCTTCGGCGCGAAAGCGGCAGCCGGCTATGTAAACGCCAAGCTTACGATCAAGCTTATCAATTCCGTAGCCGATGTCGTAAACAATGATCCGGTGATCAGGGGCAGGATCAAAGTTGTCTTTATCGAAGACTACCGCGTAAGCAATGCGGAGATCATCTTCCCGGCCAGCGATGTGTCCGAGCAGATTTCCACGGCTTCCAAGGAAGCGTCCGGAACCGGAAACATGAAATTCATGCTGAACGGCGCGCTGACGCTTGGTACGCTTGACGGCGCCAATGTCGAGATCGTGGAAGAGGTCGGCAATGACAACGCCTTTATCTTCGGCATGTCCGCCGAGGAAGTCATTGCGCACGAGCAGAACGGGGATTATGATCCGAAGGAGATCATCCGGAACGACAACGATATCCGCAGAGTCCTGATGGAGCTTATCAACGGCATGTATTCGAACGGGGATGAGAACCTGTTCAGACCGCTGTATGATACGCTTGTCGGCAAGGACCCCTATTTCATCCTGAAGGATTTCCGCGCCTATGATCATGCGCATATTATGGTGGAGAAGGCTTACCGTGATCAGGATGGATGGCTGAGATCTTCGATCATCAATATCGCAAAAGCCGGAAAATTCTCGTCTGACAGAACGATCCAGGAGTATGTTGATGAGATCTGGCATCTGGACAAACTGAAAATGTGACGATTCAGGAAAGAAGACTGTCCTCACATCATGCCCCGCATGAATGTGGGGACAGGTCTTTATGGCGTACTCCGCTTTTCGCGACTATTTCGTTTACAATGCCGGTTAAAAATGTTAAGATAGGAACATGATCAGCGAAGAAAAGATACAAATCATGACACAGGCTGCTCTTGCGGAAGAGCGCGACCGAAAAGATAAACGCCCGGCGGTGAACTTTTTCCCTGAAGATTATGTCGGTTTTCAGGTGGTAAAGGGAGTCATAGGCGTTACTTTGGTTTATGTTTTTTTTGTCGTCTGCTGGGGTCTATATACAGCTGATACGTGGATGGTATCCTATACGATCCCGCAGCTGATCAATCTGGCGCAGCGGCTCATCCTGCTGTATGTGCTGATCGCCGTTCTTTCCGCCATCATCCTGATCCTTGTCTATTCGCTCCGTTACTATCAGGCGAGGACCATGATAAAGGAAGAAGAATATCATCTGCGCAGACTGAACAAGTTTTATGAAAATGAAGACAGAAAGCATGGAGATTGAATATGGAAACTTTTATTGATCTGGAACAGCGGATTAAAACATGGTTCGCAGATTATGAGGTCTACATTATGCCGGTCATCCGGTTTTTTGTCATGCTTGCAGTGCTGCTTCTTATGAACTGGCATCTCGGCTACAGACTGCTGCTCATGCGCTGGGTCCTTGTGATCCTGGTATCGCTTGTGTGTGCGCTGCTGCCGTGGAGCGGAATGACAGCCCTGGCGGGGATCTATCTGTTGGGACATGTTTCAGCTTTGTCGTGGGAAGCGGCTGTGGTGCTTGGCGTGCTGATGTTCATTGCTGTGCTGCTGCATTATCTTTTCCTGCCGGGCGCGAGTTTCCTGATCGTGATCGTGCCGCTGGCCTATTATCTCAGGATCCCGTATCTGGTGCCGCTGCTTGCCGGCCTCTTCGGCGGAGGGCTTGCGTTTATCCCCACGGGACTCGGCGTAGCGATGTATTATATGATGTACGGGCTGGAGCGCAATGCGCAGATCTTCCTGGATCCGACACGGTCCATCCAGGAGCAGTTCCTGACAGCCATAGGGATTCTGCGGAGCAGCCGCGCCATGATCGTGGCAGTCGCCGCATTCTGCCTGGTTACGCTTGCCGTATTCGGCATCAGGAAACTGTCCATCGATTATGTAAAATATATGGCAGTGGCTGCCGGCGCGATCCTCATGCTTGTGGTCCATATCATCGGGAGCATGCTGCTGGACATCACCCTTTCCTACGGGACAGTGCTGTTCGGATGTGTCCTGAGCGCACTGATCGCCGTGCTGATCGTATTCTGGTGCGGTCAGGTGGATTATTCAAGACCGGAATATCTTCAGTTCGAAGATGATGAATATATTTATTATGTAAAAGCGGTCCCGAAGATCGTGATGGAAAGGCCGGAAAAGGAACTGATGCGCATAAGCGGCCGGGACAGCGGCAAAGAACAGAGGCAGCCCGCGGGGAGACCGGCGGAATAACGAACTATTATTCGGAAAGATATTATTAAATGGAAACGATTGCCAACATTTTAGGACTGCTGGGAGGAATAGAACTGCCGCGGATCGGTATCACGGATATCGTACAGATCATCATCATTGCCGTTGCTCTGTACTATTTCCTGGTATGGGTAAGGAATACCAGAACGTGGTTCCTGATCAGGGGCATTATTTTCCTTACAGCTTTTTACGGTGTCGCGGTCGTTTTGGAACTGAATACCATCCTGTTCATTGTCAGGAATGCGTTAAGTGTCCTGGTCATGGCGCTGATCGTTGTGTTCCAGCCGGAACTGCGGCGCGCGCTTGAACAGCTCGGGCAGCGGAATGTCCTTGTCGGACTGCTTACGGGAGGACAGGTACATACGGATGATGAGCTGACGCCGAAGACGGTGGAAGAGCTGGTAAAAGCGTCGATCGCGCTCGGAAAAGCACGGACCGGCGCACTGATCGTGATCGAGCGGGAAGTGCCGCTTGTCGAATATATACAGACCGGCATTGAGCTGGACTCGAAGACCTCGGCCCAGCTTCTGATCAATATTTTCGAACACAATACGCCGCTGCATGACGGCGCGGTGATCATGCAGGGATCAAAGCTGATCGCAGCCACCTGCTACCTGCCGCTTTCAAAGAATCCGGGCATACCGAAACATCTCGGTACGAGACACCGCGCGGCAATCGGTGTGAGTGAAGTTACAGACAGTCTGACGATCGTAGTATCTGAGGAAACAGGGAAAATATCGCTGGCAGAGGGAGGCGAGATCAGCGGCGGCCTGACGGAAGATGAACTCCGGAGCCGTCTGAGCGATCTTGTTCCTGCACCCGAGAAACCGCTTTCCTTCAGATTCTGGAAAGGATGGCAGAGGAATGAAAAAACGACTGACGAATAATCTTTCCTTTAAAATCCTTTCGGTGCTGGCAGCCATCATCGTGTGGCTGATCATCGTCAATGTGGACAATCCCAACATGACCCGTACCTTTACCGGCATTCCGATCGAGCTGACCGGTACGGAAGTGCTCGCCGAAAAAGACATGACCTACTCGACGGCAGGTACGCCGCAGGCGACGGTGCGTGTCAGATGTCCGAGGAATCTCGTACAGCGGCTGAAAGCAAGCGATTTTAAAGCGACGGCAGATATTACAAAGCTGTATGAGCCGACGAACCAGGTGCCCGTGACCGTGACCTGCACTTATGCAGGCGTGCTGGACGAACAGATCACGCTGATCACGAGAAGTATCGAAGTATCGGTAGAAAGTATCAATACCAGACAGATCGACGTCAACGTACAGGTAACGGGAGAACCCGCCGAGGGATATCAGGTGGGCAATGTTGTCGCTTCTCCTTCCGTTGTTATTGTAAAAGCGCCGCAGTCTGTCCTGGATCAGATCGGCGGTGCAGGCGTCTCCGTGGATGTTTCATCCGTGTCGGAAGAAACGACACAGCATGCAGCGCTGCAGTTCTTTAATGCGGGCGGGAACGTGCTGGATATTTCCGGACTGACTACAATGGAAGTATCTTCCAGCGATATAACCGTAACCGTCGAGATACTGAATGTGAAAAATGTAAGCATTGTCGCAAATGTGACCGGTCAGGACAGCGTTGCCAAAGGCAGCAGATATATCGGGACGACCATCGAACCGCAGACAGTCAGGATCTCCGGAAGACGCAGCCTGATCGCGGATCTGAGCCAGATCCAGCTTCCGGATGACGAGCTGAGCGTGGAAGGCGCAGCAGAGACCGTGGTGAAAGAGTTCCAGTACAGTGATCTGATCCTGCCGGAAGGCGTCTCGCTCGTGGATTCGCCGGAAGAAGTCATCACGGTGACCATGCAGATCGAAAAAATGAGAACGAAAAGTCTTTCTCTTGATCTGTCCAGGATCACGGTCAGAAATCTGAACGAGGATCTGAGAGTCGTCAATGAGAATGCGACCGTTACAGTATCGGTGGAGGGCCTTTCTTCAGAGCTTGACGGTCTGGACGTAAGCGCGATCACCGGGGAAGTCGATCTTGACGGGCTGGGCGTCGGAACGCATGCCGTCCCGGTAAATGTGACTGTGCCGGAAGGCTTCTCGGTAGTCGGCAGTCCTGTGATCAGGCTCCAGCTTGACGGGAGGACTACGGAAGCGGAGGAAGCGGCAGCAGAGAATGAAACAAATTCAGCAGGGAAAACCCCCTCGGATGATTCAGGGGAAGGCCTGCAGCATTCAGAAGAATAATCGCAGGCACTGCCTGACAAAAGGTTTGCTATGAACAGACAGGAATTCCTGGACGGCCTCTCCCGTGCGCTCGCGGGCGAAGTGAGCGAAGAAAAAAGGCAGTCCGATATCAGATATTACAGAGATTATATAGCGGAAGAAGTTTCTAAAGGGCGCAGTGAGGAAGATGTTCTGACAGAACTCGGCGACCCCAGGCTGATCGCCAGAACGATCGTGGATGCTGCCGTAGCAGGGGAGGAAAGACGTGGATATGCCTATTCGGACAGCAATAATGCCGAATATGCGTACCGGGAAGCCGCGGAAGAAGCCCCTGAGTATGACAGCGCTTCTGCTTATCAGGCCTATGCTTATGATGACAGACAGCAGGAGTATGAGCATTATCCGCATGAGGATATCAGAGGAAAAGTGATCACGCTGTCCGGCCTGAAGGCATCCCTGATCATCGGGGCGGTCATTGTCGTGGTCCTGGCGCTGCTTTCCGTTGTGTTTTCCGTCACGCTGAAGATCCTTTCTTCCCCTGTGTTCTGGATCGTTCTTGCCGGCTATATCATTTACAGAGCGCTTTCGGGGAGAAGCGGATGGTTTTAGGAGATCTTAAATGACATTTCATTATGTGGCGCCCTGCCATTTTGGCCTGGAAGCCGTATTGAAAAGAGAAATAACCGATCTTGGTCTTGCCATAGACCGGGTCGAAGACGGGAGGGTGTTCTTTTCGGGAGATGCCCTCCTTTCGTGTGCACGCGCAAATGTATTCCTGCGAACCGCCGAGCGTGTGCTCTTGCTTGCAGGAGAATTCAGGGCGTATTCCTTTGATGAGCTCTTTGAAAAGACGAAGGCGCTTCCCTGGGAGGAATACATCCCGAAGGACGGAAAATTCTGGGTAACAAAAGCGACCTCGGTCAACAGTAAGCTCTTCAGCCCGTCGGACATCCAGTCGATCATGAAGAAAGCGATGGTCGAGAGAATGAAGGCCGCTTACGGGATTGCATGGTTTCCCGAGACGGGAGATCCCTATCCGGTTAGAGTCTCGATCAACAAGGATACGGTTACCGTCGGGATCGACACTTCCGGTGACTCGCTGCATAAGAGAGGGTACAGGAAGTTCACGGCCAAAGCGCCGATCACGGAAACGCTGGCCGCAGCGCTGATCATGCTGACGCCGTGGAGAGGCGACAGGATCCTGGTGGATCCGTTCTGCGGGAGCGGCACGTTTCCGATCGAAGCCGCGATGATCGCGGCCGGGATCGCGCCGGGTGTGAACCGTGAATTCACGGCAGATAAATGGACACATCTTTTTCCGAAAAAATGCTGGTATGAAGCGGCGGATGAAGCAATGGCAATGGAAAAGCACGATATCGAAACGGATATTCAGGGTTACGATATCGACGGCGAGGTGCTGAAAGCGGCCAGAGAAAACGCCAGACTTGCCGGCGTGGAGGAGATGATCCATTTTCAGAGAAGGCCGGTGTCGGAACTCTCGCATCCGAAAAAGTACGGCTTCATCATCACCAATCCTCCATATGGTGAGAGGATCGCTGAGAAAGAAGAGCTTCCGGAGATCTACAGAACGTTTGGCGAAAGGTTCAGGGAGCTGGATTCCTGGTCATGTTATATGATCACCGCCTATGAAGAGGCAGAAAAGGATTTCGGAAGGAAAGCGGATAAGAACCGGAAGATCTACAACGGCATGATGAAGACGAGATTCTATTCGTTCATGGGCCCGAAACCGCCGAAAAGAAAATAACGGAAGAGAATGCCGTCCCCTTTGGGGGAAGGCGGCGCGTTCAGCGCCGGAAGAGAATGCCGTCCCCTTTAGGGGAAGGCGGCGCGTTTAGCGCCGGAAGAGAATGCCGTCCCCTTTAGGGGAAGGTGGCGCGTTCAGCGCCGGAAGAGAATGCCGTCCCCTTTAGGGGAAGGTGGCGCGTTTAGCGCCGGAAGAGGTTATATATGTCATACAGAATCATTTTTGCCACCTCCAACGAAGGAAAAATGAAGGAAATCCGTGAGATCCTCGGGGACA
>CAMOZZ010000029.1 GCA_946631165.1 uncultured Lachnospiraceae bacterium
CGAGAGGAAAAGATAAGAGAGGCACCGGACTGGGCCTCTCCATCGTAAAGGAAATTATTACTGCGCATAATGAAAATATAGACGTCATCAGCACCGAAGGCGTCGGGACGGAATTCATATTCCGCCTGCCGCTGGCGGAGAAGGCGGAATAAAGAGCCGGAGGACTGACTCTCTGGCTTCGCACTTCCTTGCATGAAAAGAACCGGGACCAACCCCGGTTCTTTTCATTCCTCATCAAATACCGCGAACTGCTCCGCACGGTACCGCGACATCTTCATCGCCGCCTCTACCACATGCCCGATCAGCACGCTTGTCGTCACGGCACCGACGCCTCCCGGCACGGGCGAGACCGCCCCGACCAGCGGCTCGACTTTATCAAAATCCACGTCGCCCGCGATCCGGCCTTTCTCCTCATCCCACGCAATCCCGACATCAATGATTACCTGCTCCGGTCCTGCAAATGCCGGCGTAACGGACCGCAGTTTTCCTGTTGCCGTGACAAGAATATCCGCCTTTTTTGCGATCGCCGCCGTATCCTGCGTACGCGTATGACAAATCGTAACGGTCGCATTTTTCTGCATCAGCATCATCGCGACAGGCCGGCCGATCACAAGCGAGCGGCCGATCACGACAGCGCTCTTCCCCGCCGGATCGATGCCGTAGAAACGCAGCATTTCCATGACTGCCTCAGCCGTACACGGCGGAAATCCGCTCTGTGATCCGGTGAATACACCCGCCTGGGAAATGTCCGTGCTCCCGTCAATATCTTTCGCGGGATTGAGCATCCGTCTGGCCTTCTCTCCGTCCAGCTGCGGCGGCAGCGGCCGGAACAGCAGGATCCCGTGAATGAGCGGATCCTCGTTCGCTTTTTTCAGTTCCGCTTCAAACACATCCTCCCTGACATCCTCCGGCAGGATGATCTGCTTAACCGCAACGCCTATTTTGGCAGCGCGCTTCATCGCGCCTTTTTCGTAGGAAATATCGTCCGCTCTGCTCCCCACGCGAAAAATGCACAGCGTCGGAATGATTCCCCGCAGCTTCAGCTTCTCCACATCGGCTGCTTTCCTCGCATTCAGCGCTTCCGCAACTTCTTTTCCCGTAAGGATCCTGGCCATTATCCTTTTATCCTTTCTATCACAACTGCGTAAATCTCGTCTGCTTTCTTTGTGTAGACAGAAAGCATCTCCTCTGCTTCTTTCTCAAGCTTCTCCGCTTTCTCGCGGTTCTTCATTGCTTTTGTATTGATAAAAACGTTGAGCGATGCTGCCTGCAGGGCCGCCTTCAGTGAAACAGCGCCGCAACCGGCGTCGGAGATCGCAAGTTTCGAGCCCTTCGCGGCAAACTCTTCCACGACGTCCAGCGCCTGGCAGCATGTCCGCATGATATCCATCGGTACTGAACAGGCGACATCCAGCGCTCCTTCCATGATCCTGGCTCTGTCCGGATCATCCTTCGGAATACCGTATGCCTTTGCCAGCGGTTCAAAAGCTTCCGCATCCCCGTCGATCAGAAGCAGAAATCTCTTGCGGATCAGCTGCGCTTTCGCCATCAGTGCCTGTATATCTTCCTCTACATCCGCATATTTCTTCTTGCCGGTCGTAAGTTCGCCGACCATATCGCCAAGGGCAATGCCAAGGGCGCCGATCAGCGCGCTGGCTCCGCCGCCTCCGGGTACCGGTGCGGGGGATGCGAGCACTTCCGTAAATGATGCAACATCCAGTTCTGTGAATCCCATGATATGCCTCCCCTTCTTTGATCCTGTCAGGGATCTTTTCTTCCCAGTTTACAGCTGTACTGTCAGTGAAACGTCTTTTACTCTGCGTCTGTGACAGGCAGCGTCGATCCGCCATAGGGCATCACGATGACCGATGCATTTTCGCCCATCTTTTTCATTGCGGCATCGAAAGCATCCTGCACTGTTGCGAACGGCGTCATGAAAATGCTCCGCACAAAGTCAGGCGCCATATCACTTACAAGATAAATATCTGCTTTCTGCATGGTGAGCGCGATCGCAGCCGCTTTATGTCCGCCGAGTTTAAACTCCTGTCTGATCCAGCGGATCAGGTCTTCCGGTTCTTCCGCTTTCAGCATCCATTCCTCAAAGCAGCCTTCCCCGAGACCTTCTTTGCAGGAACCGACCAGGATGATCACACCGCCCTGCCGTACTGCCGCTTTCGCATTGTTGAGCGCTTTCTGCGTCTGGTACAGATTCAGGTCTTTCGGTGCGCCGCCCTGGGAAGCGATCACGATATCTGCTTCCTTCGCGATCTTTTTCTGATACAGGCTGTCCAGGAACTTAACGCCTTCTCTGTGCGCTTTTGTCAGATCTCCGGCGACCGCTTTGACGATTTTCTTGTGCTCATCCAGCACAACATTCAGGATGAAATCCACGCCGACGATGGCCGCTGCGGCTTCGATATCCTCCCGGATCGGGTTGCCGGCGATCTTTCCGGCGCATGCTTCGTCCCTGACCATCATGGAGTGGTTGGACTGAATGGCCGCCCTCGTGGAAACACCCGGCATGATCGCTTTCGCGCCGCCGGAATAGCCGGCGAAGTAGTGATATTCAATATTGCCAAGACAGATCTTAAAATCCGCTTCGGCAACGGGTGTGGATATATCGATCGGCGTCCCGATCGCAGTCTCTCCCATGTGGACATATCCTTCGGCATTGCTGTCCACAACGGCGATCCTGTCATACACCGCTTCGCCCACCAGTTTCTTCTTCTCTTCTTCCGTCTGCTTTCTGTGGCTTCCGAGGGCGATGACGATAGTAATGTCTTCATCCTTTACGCCGGCTGCCGCCAGTTCCTCCAGAAGCGGCGGCAGAATAATATAACTGGGGCAGGGGCGCGTGACATCGCTCGTGATGATCACGATCTTCTGTCCGGGTTTTGCCATATTGCGGAGCAGCGGGGTACCGATCGGCTCCTGCAGGGCCCGGCGTACTTCCGCCTCGCCTCTTAAGCCGATCTCCACCTGATTGGGCAGAAGGATTTCCTGCAGGTTCTGATCAGGTATTTCTACAGACTGCGTCCTTGTTCCGATTCCAAGTTCCGTGATCATGATGGGGATCCTTTCTTCATTCAAATCTTATCTTGAAGTATAGCATAGAAAAAAAACCGATTCAATGATTCTATTCGGCTGACGGTCCGTATCTTCCTGTTAAGGATCATACAGCATTCCGGTCCCAAAATCCCCCCTTGTGTGTCCAAAGAAAGTTTATGGGTGCAGTGCCATGATTCAAAGCAGACGATACCCCGGTTATTCTTCAAAACAGCTTGCTTTCTTTTTTTTCTGGTTTTCTGTAGCATAAAAAAACAGACGATACCCTTTTTCTAATGCCGCAGGCATTATCTTGTTCTTCAAAAGGGTATCGTCTTATAATTCATGACTTCCAAAACCAAATTCTCGCTGAGTTTTCCAGCTGTAATGATCTCTTTGGGGTATCGTCATCATTGATCCGTTTGATCTGCAGAAACTCACACAAAACGCGGTAGAAATCATTCCTGTACGCTTCCGGAAGGAGTCTTTTTTATGCAAAAGAAGATCAGCGGTGTACGATCTGTCCGATTGCCTCCATCAGTTCCCCGATCTGCTCTGCAGTGATGTTATCGACATGGAAACCACCGGTACAGACCGTCACGCTGCCGGTCTTCCGGCACCATGCTTCCGCAAGTTCCCGGCAGACCGCTTCATCCTTATGCCCGGTCAGATTCATGACCGAAGAAGTAACGCTGATGCTTCCGTCACCCGTCAGGGATCCCCGCGGCACAGCCATCACCGTACAGCCAATGTGCGGTCTGTCTCCGCCGGAAAAGAGGATATGGATATCCTCCCCGACCGGAGTGACCGTGAGAGAAGCCTCTGCAAAAGACAATGTAAGTATTATTACTTCTGTTTTTTCACTGCCCGGACAAATCATTGCCTCAGTCATCACGCGCCTCCTGCCATCTGCGGTATCCGCGTTTTTCAATCCCGAATGGCTCCAGCAATTTCGCCGCCGTATGTGCTGTCATATCTGCAATGCTTTTGGGATCGTGATAATAAGTCAGCATGGGCGGAATGATGCGCACGCCGGGGACCATAGCCAGCTCGTAAAGATTGCGGAGATGGATCGCTGACAGCGGCGTCTCCCGGGCACAGAGCACCAGCGTCCTGCCCTCTTTCAGGGTTACGTCCGCAGCACGAAGCAGCAGGTTGTCCGCATAACCGGAATGAATTCCTGCAGCAGTCTTCATACTGCAGGGGACGACAAGCATGCCTTCCGTGCGGTATGTTCCGCTCGCAGGCCAGGCGTCGATCTGATCCGGCTCCACCGTATGATCCGCGAGCGCATAGATCTCCTCCAGCGAAAGGGTGGTCTCATAAGAAGCCGTGAGCTTCGCACCGTCCGTCATGATGAGCGTGGACTCCCATGCCGGATCTTCCTTTATTGTTTTTAACACTTCGATCAGAAGCGGAGTGCCGGATGCGCCGGCAGCTCCGATGATGATTCGTTTCTTACTCATATCACGCTTCAAAATCCGGTACCCAGTGCTTCGGATCCACATCCATGAATCTGGCCCTGTGGAACCTGTCCTTCAGTCCGTAAGGGACCGTGCAGTCGAAGATCGTCTTGCAGGAAATGCCGTGATCACGGATGCTCGGCGAATAATCCGGATCGTTCGATGGATCCAGCGGATGCGTCCGCACGCCGGGAATCGTGATGATATCCACGTCGCCCTGGAATCTGGTATTCATTGCCCACAGCACGTCATTCATATCGAAGCAGTCCACATCCTCATCCACCAGGAAAATGGTTTTCAGTTCACTGAAGGATGCAAATGCGAGCAGCGCAGCCTGACGCTGTCTTCCCTCATCACTTGCGACACCCTTTTTAAACTGCAGGACCGCCATGAACTTGCCGCCGCCCGGGGACGCGCAGTATACATTCAAAAGCCTTCCGGGCATGGCTTTTTCGATCAGTCCGTAAATACTGGCTTCCGTCGGGATACCGGCCATGGAAACATGCTCTTCGGAAGGGCCGATGCAGGTCTGCATGATCGGATTTCTTCTGGTGGTGACTGCTTTTACCTTGATTTGAAAACATTCGCTGCTTGCAGGGCCGGTATAGCCCGGGAACTCCGGCATTGCGTATCCGGTATGGCTGTTCTGATCCTCCTGCAGGCGCACGCCGGGGATCACTTCCCCTTCGATGACATATTCCGCATTGGCGATCGCCTTCTGATCGACTGTCAGGCATTTTACAAGTTTGACAGGCTCGCCGCGAAGAGCGCCGGCTACTGCAAGCTCATCATATCCCATCGGTGTCGTCGGGGGCTCAAAGCAGGATCCGATCTCGATAGCCGGATCTACACCGATCGAAATCGAAACAGGCAGTTTCTGCCCAAGCTGTTCCGCTCTTTCAGCCATCGCACCGATATGCCTTGCGCCGGGTGTAAAGAAGATCGAGAGCTCATCCCTGCCCTGGATGCACATACGATGGATCGTAATATCATTTCTGCCGGTGTCCGGATGTGTTGCGTAGACCATACCGAGCGTGATATACGGACCGGCGTCATCCGGCGTATTGGTCGGTGCGGGAACAAGCTTGTGCAGGTCAAATTCCGGCTCGTCAGCATGATAGACGACTTCCTGGCACGGTGCCGGCTCATCCGTCAGCACCGGCGGGATCGGATTGTCCACAGACTCCCACATCTTCTTCCCGAGTTCCTTCGGATCGCAGTCAAGCAGCATGCCGACTCGCTTTCTGCTTGCCAGGACGCCGATCGCGACCCTTGCGCCGGGATGTCCCTTCACATTATTAAAGATCATCGCGGGACCTTCCTTTGTGGGACGCTCGCATGTGCCGCCTGCGCCAATATGTCTGTAAACGCCGGAAAGTTCCGCTGCGGGATCCACTTCCACATCTGTTTCGATCAGCTGCCCCGGCACTTCCGCCAACCGTTCCAGCGCGCTCCTGAGATCTCTCACTTTACCCATCACCTGTTCCTCCGTTTTTATTCCTGTTGTGCACATGTCATCCTGTGAATTTCTTTTATGGTCTCGATTCATGCACAGCGGCGAATTCCGGCCGGATCTGCCGTCCGCCTGTGTATTCTGCATCACCTTGTCAGTAAACTTCTTTTTCGACCACACACTCATTCTTGATCCTGCCGACCAGATACTGCAGTCCGTCGATCACATGCGGACGGATATCGCCGCCGATCAGCACATACATGATGGAATCGCCGACCGTAAGCTGCCCTTCATTCAGCCATACGCGGATATAATAAATGCCGTCCAGCTTATAAGTCTCTTCGATCGCGGCATCCACCTTCGCCGCATCATAGGAAAAATACATACCTGTGACCGGCGCGGTATCCTTCTCTCCGTACCGGACAGCTGCCTTCGCGCTCTGTCTTACGATTCCGTTGTGGGTCAGATACATGCCGATCTTCGGCGCGCTTTCATCCTGCTTTGCTTCCGCCAGCCAGGCATCCATGGAAGGGATATCTTTTCTGCTCATGTCTTCCTCCTGCAAAAGGATCCGGGCTTTCTGATCTGAAAGTCCGGACCTTCCGTTCTTATTCAGCCCAGTTTCCGTTCCGGAACACCGGCACCGTCTTCCCGTCCCGCGTGATCGCATCGATATTCAGATCTGCAGTACCGATCATGAAATCCACATGCACCATGGAATCATTTACGCCGAGCGCACGGCATTCCTCCAGTGTCTTATTCTGAAAATCACGGATGCAGTCCGCAAAACCCATACCAAGTGCCAGATGACAGGATGCATTCTCGTCATAAAGTGTGTTGTAGAACATGATGCCGCTGCGGCGGATCGGAGACTCGTAAGGAATCAGCGCGCATTCTCCGAGATACGCTGCGCCCTCATCCGCAGTAATAATATTTGTCAGCAGGTTTTCGTTCTTCCCGGCATGCCACTCCACGGCCTTTCCTTCATGGAAACGGATCCAGAAATCCTCGATCAGCTGTCCTTCGCGGGAAAGCGGCATGGAAGCATAAACGATTCCCTCCGCCTTGCCGCGCATGGGCGTTGTAAAGCACTCCTCTGTAGGGATATTCGGATTAAAGAAAATGCCCTGCAGGCTGGTATCGCCGCCGCCCCCGAAGATCCCCTCGGGAATCATGCCTACCGTAAGATCCGTGCCGTTTGATGCTGTATAATGCAATTCCGCGATCCCGAGACTGTTCAGATAATCGCAGCGGGACTTCAGATCGTCGTTATGCGCTTTCCATTCAGCGACCGGATCGTCCGTGATCCGGCTTGTCAGCAGAATGGCCTCCCACAGCTTTTCCATTGCCTCGTCTTCCGGCACGTCCGGGAACACCTTCTTTGCCCACGCGGCGCCGGGGACGCCCGCAATGCACCACTGCTCTTTATTCTCCAGCTGGTCTCTGTACCCCTTGATCAGCGGATATCTCATCTGCTGGGCTTTCAGCATCTTGTCCTGGTCGATCCCGGCAAGGCCGTCCGGGTCATCGGAGTCAATATAGATGCGGCAGGGAATCTTTTCCACATAGTGTTCCCACCTGGCTTTCTGATAGCCTGTCAGTTCCCCCAGTGTCTCCACGGTGCAGTATTTGTTATGCAGCTTTGCCAGCGGCTGGTAATCCCAGTCCACTACAACGCGCGAGGCGCCGCGCTTATAGCACTCTTCCACTACCATCTGGACGAAGGCCGGCTGATCAAGCCCCGCGACGATGAAAACTTCCTGGCCTTCCTGCACATTCACGCCGCACGCTGCAATAAGGTGCGCATATTTTTCAAGTCTCGTTTTATCCATCGGTTTCTCCTTGTCTGTCCTGCTTTATAAGAACGGGAGCGTGTGACCGCCCCCGCAAATGTCATCCCTTCATCACCTGTTCCACTGTATCGCACTGACTTTTCCATCCGAGAATTTCAGCGTGATCTGGTGTCCGGATCTCTTATAGATCAGATCATAGCCGGTTGCATATTTACTGATTTTCCGGTATTTGCACTTGTTTGCCTTCATCGCTTTTTTTGCCTGTCTGGCAGTCATATCCAGTGAAACGCCGTACAGTGTGAGACGGGCCTGTTCCTGTTTGTTCACTGCATCGGCGATCTGAAGCATACTGATTTTATTCGTCTTCAGATCATACCGGAAGAACGGTGCCGTCCCGCTGTAGTCGGAAAAGGTATACAGGTTCCCGATTCCGGCCGGATCATTATAAGTATTCTTTTCCGCTGCCGGGACTTTCCTCGCAAGCTTCAGATAGTTCTTGTTCAGATAGCCGGATACCTCCAGCCGTTTTTTGACTGTCACCGTACACTCCAGGTCATAACCGAAGCCGGTAGTGCAGCGGATCGTTGTCTTTCCTGCTTTTCTTGCTTTTACAACGCCTTTGCTGCTGACAGTGGCAACGTTCTTTCTTGTCGAAGCCCATTTATCCGGTGTCATCTCACCGTTTCCGACATACATGGTGAGCGTCTCCGTCTGTCCGATATACATAGTCAGCTCAGTATCACTGAGTACCACCGCACGCCCGACTGCCGCCTTTGCAGGAACCGCAGCAAACAGGACTGTCAGTCCCATGATCAGTGCAAACAGCATCATTTTCGATCTCTTCATTTTTCTTTTCCTCCCTTTATAATTCAGATCATGATCGATCATTATTCCGCATACGTCTGCAGCGTTTCAGGCTCCTGCTGCACCTCCGGATCCTTTGCGTCAAACGGATTGCCCTGTGGGTTGCTGTTCTCATCCATCGTCTCCGCCCAGTCGAGCAGTTTTTTGTACTCCTCCGCCTGCACCGTATCATTCCAGTCGAACTGCACATCTGTCGGATAGATCGCGATGAACTTCTTCTTTGCGTTCTGTCCGCAGAACTTCCAGGAAGGATATTCTTCATATTCCATATCGGTCAGGTCGAACGCACGAACGGAAACAATATGTCCTCCGAAACCGGCGTCCCTGGCCGGTTTATAATAGATCTCGAAGGTGTATCTGTCTAGCTGGATGTATGACCACTGCGGTGCCGTCGGAAGCAGCAGACTGAAATTATCCGCATCCATCACGGCGGTGCCGGACGTGGCATATATCTCCAGGCCGGCCATGATATTGTAATCATCACTGAGATAAGCGGTAATCGCATCGGTATTATAACCTGTCTGATCCAGTTCATACCCCTTTCCGTCCCAGGAAAGCGCGGCTTCCCGTTCCGCAAGAAGCATAACATTCTGCCGTTCGAACTCATTCAGCGTGCTTTCCTGAAAGGCTGCGGGTTCAATGGTGCCGTTGTACCAGGGCTGCGCGTTGAAATATTCCGTCAGTTCCCGGGAAATGAATTTCCGTCCGTGTTTTGCATAGATCTCATTTTTGGCATAGTTGGTCACCTGAAGATCCATTGCACCGATATCCTGCTCGGTATAGAGCCTGGTATCAGACTCGGGAGCCAGATAGTCAAAAGCTTGCGGTTCAGCTTTAACAGAGATCCCCTGCAGGAACATCCCGGCTGCGATCACAACCGCCGCCAGCATCAGTTTTCTGAATGTCTTCATCGTCCTTCCTCCTTCTGTAGAGCAGCCCTTTCGGGCAGAACAGCTGCCATCCCGTCCTGTACAGTCCGGGTCTACTGCGGATAAATGCATATTTTCGTATGCATCGTCGTGTTCTGTACAGTCTTTTTCATGATCTTCTCCGATACCGCCACGCAGCCGCCGGTGTAAGGTCTTCCGGGCTTCGCGCAGTGCATGAAGATCGCTGATCCCTTAAGATACACACAGTCTTTATTATAATCCATTGCCAGCGCGTAATTATAAAACGGCACATAAGTGATCAGATGCTCTCCGGCGATCGATTTTCTGCCGATCTCCCTTACATCAATGAACCTGTTGTAGGTGGCTTTTTCCCCAGACCAGTAATGATATTTGTTCAGCTTTGTGTAGGTCATGCCGGCGGTTCCCGGCGATTTTTTCCGTCCGAATGCCATGGTGATGGCAAATGTCCCGGTCGGCGTCTTCACGTCCCCCTGCCGCACCTTGTTGATGCCGTTTCTGCCCACATATCCGTTCACGGAATAGATCCTTTTCCACTTATATTGAACGGTACTTGCGGCTGCGCGGGCACTGCCGACGACGGTATTATCCTCTGCGGGAACTTTCGTCTCTGTTTTTACCGTGCTCTCCTCCTGCGTTTCCGTTCCGGCTTCCACCTTCTTATACATCTGGATCTTTGCCTTTGTCCCGCCGGTATAGCGGACATAGATCAGCCGGTCGGTGTCCGTTTTCAATTCTTCTTTCGCGATCAGCCGCCAGCGTTTTCCGCCGTTATATTTTGACAAAGCATAGTTCCTTGCCTGTGCCGTGACCGCCGGGCTGAGCAGCATGACGGCAAGCAGAAAGGCCGCTGCATACCTTATACGTTTTTTCATGATCTGTCCTCCATGCGCCGTTATCTCTATTTCATCCTGAAAGCGGAAAGCAGCGACGGCGCGCTGTCCCATTTTTCCCGGCGTGTTTCATACTGCGACCGGATCCATTCGATTGCGGAGAGCCTTCCCTCTTCCGTAAAGGGGAACGCTGCCATGGTCTTCTCCTCATCCGGGGTAGTATCAAATGCGAAAGGCTCCGACCAGACCCAGGCGAGAAGCTGATCCTCCTCCCCTTCCCCGCCTTTTTTCCGGATCATCCGGTAGCGCATCCCCTTATGATCGCCGGACTGTACACCGCCCGCCTTTAAGAACCCGAACGGCAGGAATCCTTTTTTATCTATCATCTGGCAGCCTCCGCTTCCTGTTTTGCTGAATATGTATTTATTCTATCATTGATCTGCGGAAAAGTCATCATGAAGGCAGCAAAAAACCGCCGGTCTGAACCGGCGGTCATGGTTTTTCATATTCAGATCTGCTCCAGCGCCTGTCTGATATCATCGATCAGATCTTCTTTATCCTCCAGGCCGCAGGACATGCGCACAAGGCCGGCCGGTACGCCTGCCGCCTCCAGCTGCTCTTCCGACAGCTGTCTGTGCGTGGTGGTCGCAGGATTCAGGCAGCATGTACGGGCATCCGCCACGTGTGTTTCAATCGCGGCAAGACGAAGGCTGTTCATGAACTTTCCGGCGGCTTCCCGTCCGCCCTTCAGTTCGAAGCAGACAACGCCGCAGCCGCCGTCGGGCATATACTTCTGTGCGATCTCATAGTACTTGTCTCCGGGCAGTCCGGAATACGTCACGGAAGAAACCTTCGGATGCGCCTGCAGGTACTCCGCGACAGCCTGGGCGTTTTCCACGTGTCTGGGCATTCTTACATGCAGGGATTCCAGACCCATATTCAGCAAAAATGCATTCTGCGGAGACTGGATGCTTCCGAAATCTCTCATCAGCTGTGCAGTGCACTTTGTGATGAATGCGCCACCAAGTCCGAACTTCTCAGCATAGGTGATTCCGTGATAAGATTCATCAGGCGTGGTCAGGCCGGGGAACTTGTCCGCATGCGCCATCCAGTCGAATTTTCCGGAATCCACGATCGCACCGCCGACTGCAGCACCGTGTCCGTCCATATATTTTGTGGTGGAATGGGTGACGATGTCGGCGCCCCACTCGATCGGGCGGCAATGCACCGGCGTCGGGAACGTATTGTCAACAATAAGCGGTACGCCGTGCTTATGCGCTGCATTGGCAAATTTCTCAATATCCAGCACGGTAAGCGCGGGATTGGCGATCGTCTCGCCGAAAACGGCTCTTGTATTATCCCGGAACGCCGCGTCAAGTTCTTCTTCGGTACAGTCAGGAGATACAAATGTGACTGTGATTCCCATTTTTGCCATTGTCACGGAGATGAGATTGAATGTTCCGCCGTAGATGGCAGAACTGGAGACAATATGGCTGCCGCTTTCGCAGATATTGAACAGCGCGAAGAAGTTCGCAGCCTGTCCGGAAGATGTCAGCATGCCTGCCGTACCGCCTTCCATGTCAGCGATCTTTGCGGCGACATAGTCATTCGTGGGATTCTGCAGTCTGGTGTAGAAATATCCCGGCGCTTCCAGATCGAAAAGCTTGCCCATCTCCTCACCGGTATCATACTTGAAGGTGGTGGACTGGATGATCGGCACCTGTCTGGGTTCGCCGTTGCCGGGTCTGTAACCTGACTGGACACATTTGGTATTGATCCTGTAATCGCTCATTGTTCTGTTCCTCTTCCGTATTATTATTTATAAAGGTAACTCAGTTTCAGTAAAACCGCGGTCTGTACGGCGAGGATCCTTCGGTCATTCTTCCCTCAGGATGACAATCCGCAGCCTGTCATCCTTCATCGACAACCGGCAGCCTGTCATCCTGAACAGACTTGTCTGCGAAGGATCCACCGCGTTCATACTTCGGCTTTGGTAAAACCGCCTGTGTTACAGCGCAGATCCCTCGCCGCCTTCGCTCTCCCGAACATCAGCGGTTTCCTCTGCATTCTCAGGCTCCGGTGCAGGCGCTTCTTCCGCCGCTGCCGCTTCCGCCGGGGCGTTCTCTGCCTCCGCCGGAGCGATATCCTCTGCCGCCGCGATATCCGCTTCGCTTGCGGGCGGGATCTCGATCACACGCTCCGCCGCTTCGCGTTTCGCTTTCTCTTCCATCGCCACGCGCTCCCAGTGCTTCCGCTCTTCCTGCACCTGGTGGAGGATATCCATGAACTCCTTGCCGGTAATGGTCTCCTTCTTGATCAGGAAATCAGCGATCCTGTGCATGGCGTCCTTGTTCTCTGACAGCAGGGCTTTCGCCTTATCATAGGCCTTCTTGAGCATTTCCTCGACCACACCGTCGATTCTGGCGGCAGTCGCATCACCGCAGTTCATCACGGTACGGCCTTCCAGATACTGTCCTTCGACCGTCTCCAGGCCCATCAGGCCGAATTCTTCGCTCATACCGTAACGGGTTACCATGGCCCTGGCCATCTTCGTCGCCTTCTCAATATCATTGGATGCACCGGTGGAAATGGAATCGAAGAAGATCTCTTCAGAGGCACGGCCGGCAAGCAGTGTGACCAGCTCGGCTTCCATCTCTGCCTTGGTCATCAGGAACTTCTCTTCCTCAGGCGTCTGCATGACATAGCCGAGGGAGCCCATTGTTCTGGGCACGATCGTGATCTTCTGGACCGGTTCGGTACCCTTCTGGAGCGCGGCTGCCATGGCATGGCCGACTTCATGGTAGGATACCATCTTGCGTTCCTGCTCGTTCATCACACGGTCTTTCTTTTCCTTACCGGCGATAACGACTTCCACGGACTCGAAAAGATCCGCCTGATTGACATATTTTCTTCTGTTCTTGACTGCCAGGATCGCGGCTTCATTGATCATATTCGCCAGGTCTGATCCGACAGCACCGGCTGTTGCCAGCGCGATCTCCTCCAGATTGACGGAATCATCCATGCGGACATTCTTTGCATGCACTTTCAGAACGGCAATACGGCCTTTAAGGTCCGGCTTGTCGACAATGATGCGTCTGTCCAGACGGCCGGGACGCAGCAGCGCGGGATCCAGCACTTCCGGTCTGTTGGTCGCCGCCAGAATGAATACGCCCTTTCCGGAATCGAAACCGTCCATCTCGGACAGCAGCTGGTTCAGTGTCTGCTCGCGCTCATCATTTCCGCCGAACCTGGTATCCCTGCTCTTTCCGATCGCGTCGATCTCATCGATGAAGATGATGCAGGGCGCGTTCTGCTGCGCCTGCTTGAACAGGTCACGGACACGGGATGCGCCGACACCGACGAACATCTCGACAAAATCCGATCCGGCCAGGCTGAAGAAAGGCACATGCGCTTCTCCGGCAACAGCCTTCGCCAGCAGCGTCTTACCGGTTCCGGGAGGGCCTACGAGCAGCGCGCCCTTCGGCAGCTTCGCGCCGATCTCGGTATACTTTGCCGGGTTATGCAGGAAATCAACGATCTCGACAAGGGATTCTTCCGCTTCATCCTGTCCGGCAACATCGGCGAAGGTGACGCCGGTCTCCTTCTGCATATACATCTTGGCATTGCTCTTGCCGATGCCCATGATGCCGCCGGCGCCTCCGCCGCGGCGCATGGCGAACATAAAGATGCCCCAGACAAGCAGCACCGGGAACATATAGATCAGCAGTTCGGTAAGCCACGAAGTACGTTCGATGACCGTTCCCTTTACACTGATCCCGCGGGCTGTCAGGATCGATTTTACCTCCTCGACCTGGTTGCCGACGATCGCCGTGTAATATTCTTCGGTAATGCTGCTCGCATCCGAAGGCTTTACCGTCACAGTGATCTTACGATAGGATTCATCGATCTCCACCTTTTCAATATTCTGCGTCCGGATCATTTCCATGAACTCATTGTAGGTAAGTTCAGTGGAAGTGCCGTTGTTGTAGAAACGGCTGACCATGGAGATAATGAACAAAGTCACCATGGCAAGCATCACCATGGACATAAAGTTCGGCGTCTTGCCCTGATTATTATTTCTGTTCTGGTTGTTGTTAGGTTCCATTTATGTAATCTCCGTTATCAAGGATATTTTAAAGTATAAGAAAGAATATCATGAAAATCAATAAAAATATTAAAAAGAATAGTGACAATATTGTGAACAGAAGCCGCTGTCATCCTGCAGGTGCCGTCCGGAGGATGACAGGATCCGGTATTCTGCGCAGCGCTTTAATCCGTCTCCGCCGGCAGTACCGGCTGCCAGATCGAACTGTCAAAATACAGTTCGGTCAGCGCTGACAATGTCCCGGGATCAGGAAGCGCCTCATTCAGTCCGCCGAATTCATCCATGACATAATACTGATCCGCATCAAGGTCCGCCTGTGAACACCTGATCGTATGATCCGAAAGGATCGTATAATGTTCATTTTCCGTATCACACAGCAGCTCTCTGGCCTGGGAAAACAGCGATTCCTCCTCTTCACCGGAATCCGGCATCTCCATCGTAAGGATATGGATTTCATCCGGTCTTACCATGACCGGAACAGGTTCTGCCTCCTCCTCTGCAGCCGGCTCCTGTGCCGGATCATCTTCCGGCGCTTCCGGGATAAACACTTCTTCCCCTTCCGGATTTTCATCCGCAGGGTTTTCGCTGCTGTCATCCGGCACTGCCTCTTCCACAGCATCCACATCGGTCTCTTCAGCGGCCGCTGCATCCGGTTCTTCGATCAGCAGCCTGTTCGTAATGATCAGCTCATCCTGTCCGTCTCCGTTCAGATCATAGAATGCATACGCATACGCTGCGCTGTCCTTCACCGGTCCGGCTGCAGGATCCGCTTCCGCCGGATCAGTTTCCGGGATCGGGAGTCCGTGGAAAGATCCCTGCGCATCGCCGGCAAGCACTTTCCGGTAATCGTCCAGTACTTTTTCATAGCCTGCCGGTTCAGCCGGGCTGCTCTGTGCTGCCGGCGTCTCCTCCTGCGCTGCCGGCATCTCGTTTGGTGTTTCGGCCGGGCTTTCCTGCGCTGCCGGCGTTTCCGGCTCCTCTGTCCCGGTCACAGCAGGTACTTCAGGCGTTTCCGGCGTTTCAGTGGAGGACTCAGGCGGATTTTCTGTCGTTTCTGGTTCTTTTGTGGTAGTTTCCGGTGCTTTTGTCGTCGTTTCCGGCGCCTTTGTGGTAGTTTCCGGTGCTTTTGTCGTCGTTTCCGGTTCCCTTGTGGTAGTCTCTGGTGCTTTTGTCGTCGTTTCCAATTCCTTTGTGGTAGTTTCTGGTGCTTTTGTCGTCGTTTCCGGCGCCTTTGTGGTAGTTTCCGGTGCTTTTGTCGTCGTTTCCGACGCCTTTGTGGTGGATGCAGACTCTTCTTTATCCGTTTCCACGACATCATCGGCGTCCTCTTCCGTTGTATCAGCGACTGCTGTTTCTTCGGTATCCTTTTCCGTCGTTGTTTCCGCAGTAGTCTCCGAGGCCGTTGTCTCAGCTGTCTCCGTTTCCGACGCGTTCTCCGCTTCCGTCAGGATATCGAGTTTGGACACGCTTGATTCACAGCGGTAGTATCCGCTCTGATCCGTTACACATGTCTTTTTCAGCCTTTCCGGATCCGTATATCCTGCTGTCGTGATCCCGGCAGCCATGATCTGATCATCCCCGCCGTTCCGGGCCTGCGGGATTTCAAACCGGTTGATATCAAGGGCAATGCTTCCATCCGTTTTTTTGATCAGATTATAAAACGTGGTGTAGGTATAATAGGCAGCCTTCCGTCCGTCTCTCTCCAGATCCACTTTATAAACAAGCGTAGCTCTGTTCTGATCCTTTACGGAAGCCGGATCCTTCGGCGTCAGAAAATACATGCCGCAGTAGGACAGGCCGTTCAGCGCTGCGTCAGACGGCCATTTTGCGGTCGTGTTAACCGTGAATTCCGCTTCCGCCTTCTCACGCATCCTCTTGATGACATCTCCTGTAACATCGGAAATCCTGTTGATATAGGCGTCCACACCTTCTACCGTATACACCTGTTCCTTATTTTTCAGCCTGTAATTCTCCGTATCCTGAAGAGACGCTTTCACAGTCACTTTCTGTCCCAGGGCAAGGCCGTCCGAAGGTTCGCACGTATAGCTGACCCACGCGCCTTCCTTTGTCTTCCTGTCAATATTGTCCATGACCGCATTCGGAGAGGTTCCGCTGAATGTCACTTCCAGTCCGTCAAACGGATCCACGGAGACTGCCTTTGCATTTGCTTTTCCGGTCTGTTCCAGATTTCCCGATATGGTCTGTTCCGGTTTTTCCTTCTTCCCGCCGCCAAGCAATGATACCCCGGCAACGGCTGCAGCAATGATAACGCCGATTGTCACAATCACGACAAGTACAGCCTTAATGTCACGCATCGTTCCTTCCTCCTTTCAGGATCAGTTCCTCTGCCGGTAAAACGTCAGAACCGCGCCTTCCGGAAAGCGTATCCCGGATCCGGCGCGGTCATTTCATTACAGTTCGCAGTTATTTACCGTTCTGGGGAAAGGAAGCACGTCTCTGATGTTTCCGATTCCCGTAAGATACATGACGCAGCGTTCAAAGCCCAGACCGTATCCGGCATGTCTTGTCGTGCCGTATTTGCGGAGATCCAGATAGAAACCGTAATCCTCTTTCTTCAGGCCGAGCTCGTCCATGCGGGCGGTAAGGGTCTCCAGATCATCCTCTCTCTGGCTGCCGCCGATGATCTCGCCGATGCCGGGCACCAGGCAGTCCATGGCCGCCACGGTCTTCCCGTCCGGATTAAGCTTCATATAGAAAGCCTTGATCTCCTTCGGATAATCGGTCACGAATACCGGTCTCTTAAAGATCTCTTCCGTCAGGTATCTTTCATGTTCGGTCTGCAGATCGCAGCCCCAGAACACCTTGTATTCAAATTTGTCGTTGTGCTTCTTCAGGATCTCGACAGCATCCGTATAAGTCACTCTTCCGAAGTCGGAATGAAGCACGTGGTTCAGACGGTCGATGAGCCCCTTGTCCACAAATTTGTTCAGGAACGCCATTTCCTCCGGCGCATTCTCCATGACATAGGAAATGATGTACTTGAGCATCGCTTCCGCGATCTCCATATTGTCCTCGAGATCCGCGAACGCCATCTCCGGCTCGATCATCCAGAATTCCGCGGCATGTCTTGTCGTGTTGGAATTCTCTGCGCGGAAGGTCGGTCCGAAAGTATAGATATTCCGGAATGCCTGGGCAAACGTCTCGCCGTTCAGCTGGCCGCTGACAGTGAGGGACGTCTGTTTTCCGAAGAAATCCTGCGTAAAATCAACGGAACCGTCTTCGTTCTTCGGGATATCCGCGAGATCCATCGTGGTGACCTGGAACATCTCGCCGGCGCCTTCGCAGTCGCTTCCGGTGATCAGCGGGGTGTGGACATATACAAAATCTCTCTCCCGGAAGAACTGATGGATCGCAAAAGCCGCAAGGGAACGGATGCGGAAAACGGCCTGGAACGTATTTGTTCTCGGACGCAGATGCGTAATCGTGCGCAGGAACTCCATCGTGTGGCGCTTCGGCTGCAGCGGATAATCCGGCGTGGAGGCGCCCTCGATGGCAATGGAGGAAGCCTGCATCTCATACGGCTGCTTTGCCTGCGGCGTGGCAACGATGGTACCCTTTGCGATCAGCGCGGCGCCTACGTTGCAGTGGGAGATCTCCGCGAAATTCTCCAGATCATCATGATAGACGACCTGCAGCGGCTCGAAGAACGTGCCGTCGTTGAGCATGATGAAGCCGAAGGTCTTGGAGTCCCGGATGTTCCGGATCCAGCCGCAGACGGTGACTTCCTGATCGATGTAGTCATTGATGCTTTTATGTAGTTCTCGTAATGTGATGCCTGTGTCCATATTAACCTCTCCCGGCGCTGAACGCGCCACCCTCCCCTAAAGGGGAAGGCAATCTCTCCCGGCGCTGAACGCGCCACCCTCCCCTAAAGGGGAAGGCAATCTCTCCCGGCGCTAAACGCGCCACCCTCCCCTAAAGGGGAAGGCAATCTCTCCCGGCGCTGAACGCGCCACCCTCCCCACCTTTTCCGTCACTGACGTGACGCCTTCCCCTGCAGGGGAAGGCTTTGGGGACAGCATTTCCTTATGCTTGCATATAGTTTTCCATGACGGCATAGATCTCGTCCCGCCCGCTCTTTGTCAGTGACGAGAACGGGATGATCACGCCGTCCGCCTTCATTCGAAGTGTATTCCGGATCAGCTTTACCTGCACCGGGATCTGCCTCGGTTTGATCTTGTCGGCTTTCGTGGCAATGATCACCGGTTCGTAGCCCTGATGCACGATCCAGTCATACATCGTGATATCGTTCTTCCCGGGCTCGTGCCGGATATCGATGAGAAGGAATACCTGCTTCAGCTGCTTTGAACCTCTGAGAT
>CAMOZZ010000030.1 GCA_946631165.1 uncultured Lachnospiraceae bacterium
AGCCTTCTGTCACGACATTTTCATTCCTCTTCCGCGACATTTCCATTCTTCTGTTGCGATCTCAATTTATGATTTCCTTCTCAGCATGCCCTTTCATTCAGACTGGAAACAGTACTGTTTATCCAGACCGGAAACAATCCTGGTTGTCCAGACCGGAAACAGTCCCGTCTATCCAGACGTCCCAAAAAAGAAACCCCGTTTCAGGGTCCGGTATTCCGTAAACCCTCCTGAAACAGGGTATCTTCTTTTTGAAAGCCTGCTGTTTCACAGCTGCACAGGCATATCTCACAGATTTGCCAATGGTTCAGCTCATAAACCGAATCACACGCTCTTCTTTAACAGCTTCTCCCATCTGGCGTCGACAGACTGCTGCCAGTCTTCGATCATCCACTCGTTGCCGGGCTTGAACATATGGCGGAAACGGCCCTGCAGTTTCAGATATTCTTCCACCGGAAGCTTGTTCTTCGGCTCATAGGTGACCTTCCACTCGCCGTTCACCACTTCGTACAGCGGCCATACGCAGGTCTCGACAGCCATCTTGCAGATGGTCATCAGTTCTTCCGTCGGATATCTCCAGCCTCTCGGGCAGGGAGACATGATGTTCAGGAAGGCGGGACCTTCAGTGTAAATGGCTTTTCTGGCTTTCTCATGCAGATCCTTGAAATTGCCGATATAAGTGGTCTGCGCAACGTAAGGCACATTATGCGCCGCGATGACTTCCGTCAGCTCCTTCTTGTTCTGCTGCTTGCCCTGGATCACAGTCCCCGCCGGGGATGTGGTGGCGTCCGCGTATTTCGGTGTACTGGAAGAACGCTGAATACCGGTATTCATGTAAGCTTCGTTGTCGAGGCATACATAGACCATATCATGTCCGCGCTCCATGGCGCCGGAGAGCGACTGGAATCCGATATCATATGTGCCGCCGTCGCCGCCGAAAGCAATGATCTTGAAATCTTCGTCGATCTTTCCCTTTTTCTTAAGCACCTTCAGCGCGGTCTCCACGCCGCCTGCCATTGCGCCGGCATTTTCAAACGCGCTGTGGACGAAGCTGTCTTTCCAGGCAGTATAAGGATACATGAAGCTGGAAACTTCCAGACATCCCGTCGCGCAGCAGATGACCGCCTTGTCTTCGGGATCCATGGCGCGCAGTACGCCTCTGACGCCGACAGGCAGGCCGCAGCCCGCACAGCTCTTATGGCCTCCCGCGAACCGTTCCGGTTTGGAGGCTTCCTTTTTCAGATTATAAGCCACTGTATTCGCCTCCTCTCACATCAAGATGACGATAGACCTCGCCTGTCGTACCGTTTTCGATGATCTCGGACAGTCTCTCAAATACATACTGAATGCTCTCGACTCTCACGTCACGTCCGCCGAGGCCGTAGACATAATTGATCATCATGGGCTGCTCCGGCAGTCCGTAGCAGGCGCTTCTCGTTTCGGCGAAAACGGGGCCGCCGCAGGCAGAGAAGCCTTCGGATTTATCCATGACAGCAACTGCTTTTACGCCGTTCAGCGCTTTGCCCAGTTCCTCCATCGGGAACGGGCGGAACGCGCGCAGCTTGATCAGGCCGACTTTTTCGCCTTTTGCGCGCAGCTGCCTGACAGCTTCCTTCGCGGTACCGGCGGAGGATCCGATGATGACAATGGCGCGCTCTGCGTCTTCCATCATGAATTCCTCGAACAGGCCATAACTGCGTCCGGTCATTTTCGCGAATTCCGCGGAAACATCCAGGATCACCTGCTTTGCATTCTTCATGGCCTGTGCCTGTGATACTCTGTGTTCCATATAATAAGGGGAGATGTCGTACGGGCCGACCGACAGCGGATTTTCCTTCTTCAGCAGGTACTCCTGCGGTTCGTACTCTCCTACAAATTTCTTTACCAGCTCATCCTCGACCAGTTCGATGTTCTCGATCGCGTGGGAGGTGATGAAGCCGTCCTGGCAGATCATGATCGGCAGACGCACATCCGGATGCTCCGCGATGCGCATGGCCATCAGCATGTTGTCATAGGCTTCCTGGTTGTTCTCGGAATAGAGCTGCAGCCAGCCGGAATCACGGGCGCCCATGGAATCGGAATGGTCGTTGTTGATGTTGATCGGACCGGTGAGCGCACGGTTCACGCAGGCCAGCGTGATCGGAAGACGGGCGGATGCGGCGACATAAAGCACCTCATACATCAGCGCCAGTCCGGCTGAAGAAGTCGCTGTGACTGCTCTGCCGCCGGCTGCTTCCGCGCCGATGCAGCAGCTCATTGCGCTGTGCTCGGATTCGACCGGGACGAACTCTGTATCGACCTCGCCGTTGTTCACGTACTGTGAAAAATACTGCGGGATCTCTGTGGAAGGAGTGATCGGAAATGCGCCCATTACGTCGGGATTGATCTGTTTGAACGCGAATGCGACCGCTTCATTTCCGGAAAGTCTTTCACGAATGGACATTTACTTCTCCTCCTTTCCGAATGTGATGGCGCCGAAAGGACATACTTTATAACATACGCCGCAGCCCTTGCAGTGCTTGTAATCAAAATCCAGGCGCTTTCCGTCTACGACGGGGATGCTGCTGTCCGGACATACCGGGAAGCACAGAAGGCACTGTTTGCATTTTTCTTCGATAAAGGTGGGGACCATTGTCCGCCAGTCACCGGTATTGAACAGGTCGGACGTGCCGCCCTCCGGGACTTCTCCGCCGGGCGCGATATCCTGCCAGGTGATGTTTTCATTGACTTCCGCAGCCGGAACATACTTTCTCACAGTCCCTTCACCTCCTTCATCGAACGGATGAGAGCTTTCATGTTGCCCTCGATGACCTGCGGTTTGGTCGAGAATTTGTGTTTGAACGAACCCTTCATGTCCTCGATGAATTCCTCTTCATCGATCAGGCCGCTAACCTTCACCACGGCACCGAGCATGGGCGTGTTGGGGAAATTCCTGCCGAGCTCTTCGGTGGAAATCTTTCCTGCATCAATGGTGCAGACCCTGCCTGTGTAACCGTTCAGCAGCGGGCGGAGTTCTTCCGGATCTTTTCCGGAATTGATGATGATGGCGCCTTCGGGTTTCAGACCTTTTGTAACATCCACTACCGAGAGAAGTGTTACGTCAACGACAACAACATAATCCGGATAATAAATGTTTGAATGGACAGTGCAGCGTTCATCGCTGATCCGGTTGTACGCGGTGATCGGCGCGCCCATGCGCTCAGGGCCGTATTCCGGGAACCCCTGCACGTATTTGCCGGTGTTGAAGGCCGAGTCGGCAAGCAGGAGCGCGGCTGTCTTCGCGCCCTGGCCGCCGCGGCCGTGCCAGCGTATTTCTGTCATTTTAGCCATGGTCATCCCTCTTTTCATGGTTTTATTTGTGTAAAATAATAGCTTACTTCACAGAATCTGGCAAGCTAAACCTTCCGGCGCGCTGTATCCCCCATAATCCGATTCCTCTCCCGCGCTTCGATTCTGCTTTTTACGGCCGCAAGCCTTGCTTCTAGCTTTTGCAGCCGTATTCTTCCTCGCTCCGCACTTCCTTCTGCCTGCTTTTTACGGCCGCAAGCTTTGCTTCTAACTTTTGCAGCCGTATTTTGCTTATCCTTGCTTCTCAGAACCTGCAGTTGAAAACCTTTCCTGAAGTGTGTTATATTACCGTTATGCTTTTTACACGAATATAAGGAAGGAAATTTTCAATGCATAAAGAATTCCTGATGGGCAACGAGGCCATCGCGCTCGGTGCCCTCGCCGCCGGTGTCGATCTGGTCTCCGGCTATCCCGGCACGCCCTCCACGGAAGTCCTGGAGACTGCCGCACGCCGGAATCCCGGCAATGTATACGTAGAGTGGTCCGTCAACGAGAAGGCTGCCATGGAAACTGCCGCCGGTGCGGCGTACACCGGCGCCTACTCCATGGTCACGATGAAGCAGGTCGGCCTGAATGTCGCCTGCGATCCGCTGATGAGCCTGGAATACATCGGCGTGAAAGGCGCCCTGGTGGTCATGGTCGCCGACGATCCCGGACCGATCTCCTCGCAGACAGAGCAGGACACCCGCACCTTCGCCATGTTCTCCAAGATTCCCGTATTCGATCCTTCTTCGGTCGCTGAATCCTACCAGATGATTCAGGAAGCCTTTGCTTTCTCCCACAAATACAATACGCCCGTAATCTTCCGGGCAACGACCAGAGTCGATCATGGCTACGAATCGATCGACATTCTGGATCCCGAAGAATACAATACGCACGATATCGAAGGCTTCGTGAAAGATCCTTCCAAATGGGTGATCTTCCCCAGGCTTTCCGTGAAAAATCATGCACTGATCGAAAAGCGGAACGCAGCAATGAAAGATGTGCTCTCAGAATATGCCCGCAACCGCATCCATTCTGCCTGCGGTGCGTATTGTGATTCAAAGAAAGCAGTCGCTTCCCACGGCGCGAACTATATGTACACAATGGACGTCCTGAAAAAGAATTCCCATCCCGCCGTCCTCCGGATCGCCACACCATTCCCGTTCCCGGAAAAACTGGCGGTCGAATTTCTGCAGGATAAGGAAGAAGTGCTCTGTATCGAAGAGCTCGATCCTGTCATCGAACGCGCGCTTACCTATGTCTGCGGAAAATACGGCCTGAAAACAAAGATTCTCGGGAAGCTGACCGGAAACATTGCACCCTCCGGCGAAAATTCCATCGATTCTGTCAGCGGGGCGCTGGCCGATTTTCTGGAAGACGAAAGCATCCGCACCGCTTCGCCGGCGCTTCCCGATGCTCCCGCGCTTCCGGTCCGTCCGCCCGTTCTCTGCGCCGGCTGTCCGCACCGCGCTTCCTTCTATGCGGTCAAGCAGGCGATGAAAGGAAAGAAAACGCTCTACGCCGGCGACATCGGATGTTATACGCTTGGAAACGCCCAGCCGCTTGATATGTGCGACACCTGCCTGTGCATGGGCGCCGGCATCAACATAGCCCAGGGCATCGGACACATTGAGCCCGATACAAAATGCTTCGCTTTCGTTGGTGATTCCACCTTCTTCGCCTCCGGCATTACCGGCACCGTGAATGCGTTCTACAATCAGGCGGACATGACGCTTGTGATACTCGATAATTCCACCACCGCCATGACCGGCCATCAGCCGCATCCCGGCACCGGACGCACCGTCATGGGCCAGGTCGTTGAAAAAGTCAGCATTGAAAAAGTATTAAAGGCGATCGGCCTGAAAACGGTTGAAACCGTCGATCCGCTGGATCTGAAAACTGCTGTTGAGGCTGTAAAACGCACAGCGGACGAGCCCGGCGTCAAAGCCATCATCTTCCGTTCGCCCTGTATTGCGTTGTCAAGACCTTCTGCGAGAGCGAATGTCAGCACAGAGAACTGCACCGGCTGCCGGAAATGCATCCGCGAGCTTGGCTGCCCGGCACTGACCGTGAAGGACGGCAAGGCATTTATCGACGCTTCCCAGTGCACCGGCTGCATGCTCTGTGCAAAAGTATGTCCATTCGGCGCGATCAGCCTGCAGGAAGGAGGCGGAAGAAAATGAGCGAAACGAAAGAATGCAAAATGACCGTGAAGGAAACCGCTGCAGCAGAAGCCGGCATGGCAGATTGCTGCAAGGCCGCGAGCTCAGCCGGTACGGCAGATCCCTGCATGGCAGGGGAATCCGGCGCCGGCACGATCAATATCGTTCTCTGCGGCGTCGGCGGCCAGGGAACCATCCTTGCCTCCCGCCTGATTGCCTCCGCCGCTATGAAAGCCGGTATCCCGGTCAAGTCCGCCGAGACGATCGGCATGGCCCAGCGCGGCGGCAGCGTTTTTTCCCATCTGCGCCTGGGTGAGGGAGCCGGCTCTCCCCGCATCGGGCTCGGGCAGGCCGACGTGATCATTGGTTTTGAACCGGCGGAAACGGTCAGGATGCTCCCGTATCTGAAAAAAGGCGGCGCAGTGATTGCTTCTTCCGCCCCGTTGATGCCCGTAAGCGCCATGATCGGTGCCTCTTCCTATCCGCTGGAAGACATTCTTGCCTATCTGAAGGAAAATGTCCCGGCGCTGACGCTTGTCGACAGCAAAAAAGCCGCAGAAGATCTCGGCTCTTCAAAATGCCTGAATGTGGTCCTGCTCGGTGCGGCACTGAGGACAGGAAAACTGGCGCTGAAGAAGGAAGATGTCATTTGCGCACTGAAGGAAACTCTGCCAGAGAAGCTGCATGAGATGAATCTCAGAGCATTGGATTATATTTCATAGAATATCCATTCGGCTGTATCGGGAGAAGCCCAGCACGCCGAAAGAAGTACATGCTCTGCGGTCTGCTCCTTCAATGTCATTGATTTGTGCTCGTTTTCCAAAATGTGCAAATATCACAACGAATTCAAATAATGACACCCCGTATGCTGAACAAAATTTTTCTTCTGCATTACTATTCCGTTGAATTTGTTCATATACAGGTATGTTTCCATTTTTTACATCCCGCTGCAGTCTGTTTTCATTGATTGGCCTATATAATAATGGTGTAAAAATGAGCTGATCGCCGCTATTATGAACAAAATCCCGCCCAAGAAGAAAATTTGATGTGAAAGCAGGGTGTATAAATACTGAAAAAGCATGTTTTCTGAACAAAGCGGAGTTGAGAGTCTTTTCAGACTGCTGCAGGCATTTCAGAGATCCGAACAAAACAGAACCTCATGTCTCTTCAAACCACAGCAAGCATCTTAAATATCCGAACAGAACAAGATGAAAGGATAAAATATCATGGAAATTAACAGCGTACAGCTTGAACAGGTCAACAACCAGATCCACCGCCTGATCGCATCCGACAATTTCTACGGACGCAAACTGAAGGAAGCCGGCGTCACCGGTGTCTCCTCCGCGGAGGAATTCAAAAAGCTCCCGTTCTCCAACAAACAGGACCTCCGTGAAGCCTATCCGCTGGGACTGATGGCGGTTCCCGAGGAAGAGATCGTCCGCATCCATTCCTCGTCCGGCACCACCGGCACACCGGTCATCATCCCCTACACAAAGAAGGACGTGGATGACTGGGCGGAAATGTTCCGCCGCTGCTATGAATTCGCCGGCATCACGAAAAAGGACAGGATCCATATCACGCCCGGTTACGGTCTGTGGACCGCCGGCATCGGCTTCCAGCTCGGCGCTGAAAAGCTTGGCGCCATGGCTGTCCCCATGGGCCCCGGCAACACCAACAAGCAGCTGCAGTTCATGATCGATATGAAGACGACCGTCCTTACGGCGACTTCCAGCTATGCCCTGCTGCTTGCTGAGGAGATTGAAAAAAGAGGGATTAAGGATCAGATCTGCCTGAAGAAGGGCGTGATCGGCTCCGAGCGCTGGGGCGAGAAGATCCGCCAGAGAATCTCAACGGAGCTCGGCATCGAGCTGTATGATATCTACGGCCTGACTGAGATTTACGGCCCGGGCATCGGCATCAACTGCAAGTACGATACCGGCATGCATATCTGGGATGATTACGTATATCTTGAGATCATCGATCCCGAGACCGGGGAAAATGTTCCGGACGGCGAATTCGGTGAGATCGTCCTCACAACGCTTGTCAAGGAAGGTGCGCCGCTGATCCGCTACCGCACGCACGATCTTTCCAGGATCATTCCGGGCGAATGCCCGTGCGGCTCCCGCTTCCCCCGCATCGACGTGATCGCAGGAAGAAGCGACGACATGATCAAGATCAAAGGCGTCAATGTGTTCCCGAAACAGATCGAAGAAATCCTTGCGCTGTTCCCGGAGCTTTCAAGCGAATATCAGATCCGCATCTCCCACCTGGAAGGCAAGGATACCATGCGTATCTATGTCGAGACGAACGGCACGGTGGATTTCCTGGATCTGGCAAAACGGATCGCCACGGAAGTCAAGAGCCGGATCGGATTCACACCGCTTGTCAAGGTCGTCGAGATCGGCGTACTCCCGAGGAGCGAAAAGAAGACCAAACGTGTCATCGACGAGAGATACGACTGATCACAAACGGGAGGCAGGGGACTGTCTCCCTTTTCACTCCCATCCTCAGGAAACAGAAGACTATCCGGAGAGACTGAGGGCCGTCCGACGAAACAGAACCCCCTCCGTGGAGACTAAGGGCCATCCCCTGTCTCCCCCCAAAAAGAGCATCCCGAAGGATGCTCTCTTTTTTCATATAGCGGATCTCCCGCCGCATATATTTTCCTCTTATCCCACCTGTTTCCGCAGCTTGGGATCCAGAATATCTCTCAGTCCGTCGCCGATGAAGTTCGCGCCGACCGCCATTGTAAAGATAGCCAGTCCGGGGAATCCCGCGACCCAGAATTTGTTGAAGTAGCTGACGCCGTCCGACACCATCATGCCCCACTCAGGCGTAGGCGGTGCGGAACCCAGTCCCAGGAAGCTCAGCGTCGAGAACAGCAGGATCTGGTTTCCGAGATCAGTCGTTGCCATGATCAGCACCGAACTGATACTGTTCGGGAAGATCTCCCGGAACATGATCCTGAACTTGGACGCGCCAAGCGCTTCCGCCGCTTCGATGTACTGGTTCTCCTTCACGCTGATGACCACGCTTCGCATCAGCCTGGCGTAGCCGGGCCAGGCGACCACGATCAGCGCAATGATCGTATTGAACAGGTTGGAACCCAGCGCCGCATTGATACACATGGCCAGGATCAGCTGCGGGAAAGAAAGGATGACTTCAGAAAGTCTCATCATCACATCATCCACGACGCCGCCCACATAACCGGCGATCGCTCCGTAGATCGATCCGATGATCGTAACACAGACGACCGTCACCACACCGGCCAGCAGGGAATATCTTCCGCCGTAAATGACACGGCTGAAAATGTCTCTTCCGAAATTATCTGTTCCGAAGAAATGCGCCGCCGAAGGGGGATTCAGCTTGACTGCCAGATCCTGTGCGATCGGATCATACGGCGCGATAACAGGCGCAAGGATCGCTGCCAGGATCCAGAAGAGGCAGATCAGGCATCCGGCCGTGAACAGATAGTTTTTTCTGATCAGTCTTAAAAACGCTTTTAAAAACATATCCGCCCTCCCTTACTTCGTTCGCACTCGCGGATCGATGAGCCCGTACAGGATATCGACCACGGTGTTAATGATCATATAGTTGAGGGCAATCAGCAGCGAGACCCCGATAACACCGGGATAATCAAGCGCCTTGACTGAATTGTATGCAAACTGTCCGACGCCCGGCCAGTTAAATATCGTTTCTATAAGGACCATGCCGCCGAGCAGGTTTCCGAAGCCGAGACCGATAACGGTAAGCACAGGAATAAGCGCGTTGCCCAGCGCGTGATGCATGATCATCCTTCTGCCGGGGGTACCCTTTGCTTTCGCCGTACGGATATAGTCGGTGGAAAGGACGTCCAGCAGATTCGAACGGGCTGTTCTGGTGATCAGGCCCATGGTAAATGCCGCGAGCACAAAGCCCGGCAGGATCAGATGTTTGAGCGCATCCAGGAATTTCGGGATATCGCCTTCGATCAGGGCGTCAATGGTGAAGAAGCCCGTCACTGCCTCCGGTGATGAAAACGCCGTCGAAAGACGGCCGGGACCCGGCATGATCTGCAGTTTATAATAAAAGAAGAACAGCACAAGCAGCGCAAACCAGAAGCCCGGAATGCTGACGCCGCACACGGAGATCGCGCGGACGAGCTGATCGATGATGCTGTTTCTCTTCATGGCGGAAATGATTCCGAAGAAGATTCCGAATACCGCCGCCAGAATGATCGAAAAAATAGCCAGTTCGGCTGTCGCGGGGAAGCACCGCCCGAGTTCCCACATGATGGTCTTGTTCGTACGGATAGATGTTCCCAGATCGAGCCGGAGCAGGTTCCTGATATAAAGCAGGTACTGCATGAATACGGGCTTGTCCAGTCCGTATTTGATCTTGTAGGCCTCCACGATCTCAGGGTCATTAAGCGCTCTCTGACTGAGGTTCGCCGTGACCGGGTCTCCGGGGACGAGCTTCGTCAGGAAAAATACGATCGTTGCCACGCCGAGCAGCATAACGACCATGAACGCGAGTCTTTTTACGATGAATTTTAACCGATCCATAAAGATCTTTCCTCTGGAGTATTGATGGCGCCGGGGCGGAGGCCCCGCCCCGGCTTAAACAGGTATTATTTTACATTGATGGTACGGATATCTACACGATATACATCTGTGAAGGCAACGCCTTCCAGTCTGTTGCTGTATCCGATATGGCTGGAAGCCTGTGCGACGACGATCCAGGGGCAGTCATCAGCGATCATATCCTGGATCTCAAGAAGCTTCTCGCCTCTTGCGGTATCATCAGTTTCCTGAATGATCTCGTTCATCTTCTCGATCACGGGTTCATACCCTTCGGCCTGCCATCTGCAGCGGAGGCCAACGCTCTCACCGGGCAGGAATGCAAGCTGCACGTTCGGATCGTTATAGTCGATGCCCCAGTACATGACGGAGAAACCAAGGTCGCCGGCACGGTATGCATCGCCGTAGCCGCCGCTCCAGTTCTGCTGTACGATATTGACATTGATGCCGATCTCAGACAGGTCTTCCTTGACCTTCTGGGCTATGTCGAGCATCGGGATACCTTCCATGTCAAGGTCGCTGACAGGCAGGTCGATATCAAATCCATCGGGATAACCGGCCTCTGCAAGAAGCGCTTTGGCTTTGTCAAGATCACGGGCTGTTGCGACATCCAGTTCGCCGGCGCTTCCAAGGAAGCCTACCTGGAAGATGGACTTGGGTGTGATAGCGCCTCTGCCGCAGACATTCTGCATTCCTTCATAGTCGACAGCCAGTCTGATGGCCTGCTGCACGAGCTTGTTGGAAACAGGTCCGCCGATCTCGGGATCTTCGTTCATCATGATGAAGCTGATGGTCTTGGTAGGGGTGTTCTCGGTGGTGACGTTCTCAGCACCCTCGAGTTCATCCATGGTATCGTCGTTCAGGTTCAGGGCGATATCGACATCGCCGGCCTTCAGTCCCATCATCTGCGTATTGGCATCGCCTTCGAAACGGATGATGTACTTGTCAACATTGGTCTGCTCTCCCCAGTAATTATAGTTCTTTTCGAGGATCATCTCTTCGTCCGGAACATAGGAAGTCATGATGTACATACCGGAACCTGCGCTTGTGGTATCCAGATAATCTCTTGCAGTATCGGCTGTGGAAGCATCTTCAGCATCCGTTCCGCCGTTCTCCTTTACGATCGCTGAGTCAACGATGGAGCAGGAACCATAGGTAAGTTTTGCAAGCAGGGAGCTGTCTGCAGTCGTCTGATGAATGATGAAGGTATCATCGTCAACGACCTCAACGCTCTCGACGTTGTCCATCAGGAAGGAAGGGTTGCCCTTGATGTTCTTCAGACGCATCAGGGAGAACGCAACGTCAGCGGATGTCATATCATTTCCGCTTGCGAACTTGACTTCGGGTTTCAGCTTCATGGTGACATCCTTGCCGTCCTCAGAGAACTCGCAGGAATCGACCAGGCAGGGCTGCGGGGTGTCAACGCCGGTATCGAACTTGTAAAGCGTTTCATAGCAGGCGTTTACCATCAGCGTAGGGGTGGTCTCATAAACATAAGCCGGGTCCATAGCCGAGAAACCGGAAATGACTGCGATAACAACCGTGTTGTCTCCGCCTTCCGCCGGTGCTTCCGCTTCCGCCTCTTCGCCCTCTGCGGGCGCTTCGGCTTCGTCTCCGCCGGCTGCTTCCGTCTCAGCAGCCGCCTCGGTGGCGTCTCCGCCCGAACTGCCTGAACCGCCGCAGGCAGCAAGGCTGGCGACCATGCACATTGCGATCAACAATGCCAGTAATTTTTTCATAGTGTCCTCCTTGTGAAAAAATATATTTCCCGCGGCCTCCTCCCGTCAGCCGCAGTGATTCATATTCATATCCCGCCATTCCGGCAGGGATCCGCATCCGGCCGATACGATCAGATGATGTGCTCGTTCGACTTTGGATTCCAGTAACAGGCTGCAAAATGCCTGTCTCCCACCTTCCTCCACGGCGGCACATCCATACTGCAGACCTCACAGGTATGCGGGCATCTGGTATGGAAGTGGCAGCCGGACGGCGGGTTGATCGGGCTCGGCACCTCGCCCTGCAGGTGGATCCTCTCGCGCCTGTTCTCTTCATGGATCTGCGGGATGGCGGACAGCAGCGCTTCCGTATAAGGATGCGCAGGCTCTTCATACAGACTCTTGTACGGTCCGAGCTCCACGAGCCTTCCCAGATACATGACGCCCACTCTGTCGCTGATCTGATAAATGACATTCAGATTATGCGAGATGAAAAGGTATGTCAGCCCCAGTTCCTTCTTCAGATCCATCAGCAGGTTCAGGACCTGCGCCTGAACGGAAACATCCAGTGCGGAAACTGCCTCATCACAGATGATCAGTTCCGGTTTCAGCGCAAGCGCTCTGGCTATGCCGATACGCTGTTTCTGTCCGCCGGAAAGTTCGTAGGAATAACGGCTCAGATGATATTCCGCAAGGCCTACCAGTTCCAGCAGCCGCAGGATGTCTTTTCTGATATAGTTCTTATCTTTATAGCCGTGAATGATATACGGCTCGAAAAGGATCTGCTCCACCGTACGTCTCGGATTCAGGCTGGCCGAAGGATCCTGGAAGATGATCTGCATCTTCTTCCGCATATCCTTCATCTCTTTTTTGCTGAGTGTCGAAAGATCCTGTCCTTCAAAATAGACCTTCCCGCCTGTCAGCGGGATGAGGTTCAGGATCGCCCGGCCGAGCGTACTCTTTCCGCATCCGCTCTCCCCGACGATACCGAGGATCTCGCCTTTATGGATCGAGAGACTTACGCCGTCCACAGCTTTTACCGTGGTCTTTCTGTCCTTGCCTCTGAACGTCACCCTGATATCATCCGCTTTTAAAAGGATATTCTTTTCCGGTTCCGGCGCTTCCAGAAAATCAGGTCTCGCTGTTTCTTCTCTGATCATTCTACGCTCTCCTCATCAGGGTTTATTGTATCTTCAGCGCTGCCTTCATAGAGCCAGCATCTGACTCTTCTGCCTTCTTCTATGATCTTTACCGAAGGATCTTCTCTTTTGCAGATGTCCATTGCCCTGCTGCATCTGGGCCAGAAACTGCACCCCTCCAGCTTCTCCGTAGGGTTCGGAACGGTCCCTTCGATCGTCGAAAGCGCTTCCCTGACATCCGAGATCTGCGGAATCGAATCGATCAGGCCCTCGGTATAGGGGTGTTTGGGCATCTTGAAGATCTTCTGGGAAGGCGCTTCCTCGAAAATGCGTCCCGTATACATGACAAGCACTCTTTCGCAGATCTCGCTGACCACGCCGAAATCGTGTGTGATCATGACGATCGCGGTATTGCGCTCCCTGTTCAGCTTCTTGATGAGATCCAGGATCTGTGCCTGGATCGTCACGTCCAGGGCCGTGGTCGGCTCGTCGCAGAACAGGATCTCCGGTTCGCAGGCCAGCGCCATGGCGATCATGACACGCTGCTTCATACCGCCGGACATCTGGTGCGGATACTCGTTGACACGTTTTTCGGCATTGGCAATACCGACATCGCGCATCAGCTGCTCTGCCGCTTTCATGGCCTCTTTCTTTTTCATTCCCTTATGGAGCATGAGAGATTCGGCGATCTGGCTGCCGCATGTAAGAATGGGATTGAGAGATGTCATCGGCTCCTGGAAGATCATGGAGATCAGGTTCCCGCGGATCTTCAGCATTTCCTTTTCGCTGTAATCGAGGAGATTTTTTCCGTGGAAAAGGATCTCGCCGCTTACGATCTTCCCGGGTGGGTCCGGGATCAGACGCATGACAGCCAGGGAGGAAACGCTCTTGCCGCTTCCGCTCTCGCCGACGATGCCGAGCGTTTCTCCGGGGTAGAGGTCGAAGCTTAAATGGTTCACGGCGTGCACGACACCTTCCGCCGTATGAAAGTCAATGCTCAGATCCTTTACCTGAAGCAGCGGTTCCTTTTTTTCGGTTCCCATACAAAGATCACACTCCTGACTGCAGTTGTTTTTTACAAATCCGGCAAAATTTGAAAATGAAATTCGTTATAAAATAATGAAATTACACGGGCCGGAATCTGTCGCGAAAAACAATAATTTGACGCATCGGTTCAAATTGGTGAATTCCATTCGTTTTGTTCATCAATTTTGCGTCTTTTTACGATTAATTATAGCATCTTTCGCTTAATTGTCAACAAAATACGGAGAAAGCGGGGGGACAGGGTGCCTGTCCCCCCGGCTCAGCAGCTCTAACGAACGCTTACTTTGATCTTTCTCATTACCCCGTTTACGGCAATAACATAGATATTGCATTTGCCTTTCTGAACGCCTTTGATCACTCCGCCCGCAGAAACGGATGCAACATCCGGATCGGAACTGATGTATCTGTATTTCTTCGCGTGACTCGCCGGAAGAGGTTTGAGAGAAGCCTTCTTCAGCACGATCTTCTTCCCGGTGATCTTCTTCGTCTTGCCCGCATTCAGCGTGATCGCCGTCTTCCCCGTCTTCACGCGCTTCGGATTCGAATACTTCTTAGATGCATCACCCGCAATGGAATGAAGCAGCAGGCTCTTCCCGATCACGACCTTTTCGCCGCCTGTATTTTTGAATGCAGCGACATATGCCTTGTATACGGTGCCTTTCTTTAACCCCTTCTTTGTGAAACGGAACGTATTATTGTCGCTGATCGTCTTCACGAGCCTGCAGGAATTGTAGGACTCATAAGTATTGCACGGTGCAAAGTAGACCATATATCCGTCCGCATCTTTGACCTTGTACCATGAAATCACTTCGGCCTTGTTCCCCTTCGCGATCATCTTCGCAAAGACGTTGACCGCTTTCAGCTTTTCGACCGTCTCCGTTCTGGTCATTTTGCAGTCTGTGCAGGTATAGGTGATCTGTCCCTCTCTTGTCGTGGTTGCAGTCCTGGTGACCGTCCCCCCGTCCCAGTTATGCGCAGCCGTCACTACGTGATCAGGGTCATTCTGACATATTTTCCGGTGTGTATCCGCGTCGGCCGGCTCCCAGTCTCCATAGCTGTGGCCCGTCGCCTTCACGATCACATCCTCAGGCTCGATCTCTTCCGTTCCTTTGGAATCCGCGAAGTACAGACCGCAGCCTTCGCATGTCCAGTAACGGATATTGCCGTCCTCTTCGCAGGAAGCAGCCACGGCAGCCGTCTTGACCAGCCTGTGCACATGTCCGCTTTTGCCTGTGGATCGGGTCTGTGTCTTCCCGCATGCCGTACAAGTGCGGGTCTCTTCGCCCTCTTCCGTCTCTGTGGCAGCTCTGGTGACCTCCCAGTCTCCGTAATTATGGCCCGTCGCCTTCACGATCACATCCTCAGGTTCGATCTCTTCCGTTCCCTTGGAGTCCGCGAAGTACAGGCCGCAGCCTTCACATGTCCAGTAACGGATATTGCCGTCCTCTTCGCAGGAAGCAGCCACTGCAGCCGTCTTGACCAGCCTGTGCACATGTCCGATCTTTTCTGTGGATCTGGTCTGTGTCTCGCCGCATGCTGTACACGTACGGGTCTCTTCCCCCTCTTCCGTCTCCGTTGCAGCTCTGGTGACCGTCCAGTCGCCCCATGTGTGCCCTGCAGCCTTCACAACAGTTTCCGCCAGGTCGATCTCATTCTCGCCATTTCTGTCAGAGAAGTATAAGCCGCATGCATGATCTCCATCGGAGCATACCCAATATGCCGTATTGCCCGGTTCCGTGCATGTCGCTGCTGCCGCACTGACTTTTTTCAGCCCGTGCCGGTGGGCAACATTGATCTGAATGACTGCCGTCCGGATGTCATCATTTTTGATATACTGATCCGGGGCGGTCGCTGCCATCGCCGCCGTCCGGTACACATCCTCGTCCATGATATACTTAAGATAAGCCGTACCCGGGCCGTTTGCGACATACTTGGTCTGACCGGAAGACTTATCCGTGACAAGCCCGACAACACTGCCCGAAGTATCCTCATTTCCTTCCTCATCCGTAATAACGAAATGTCCGTTGCCCGCATAGAAGGTGGCAAACTCCGCGCCCATCTTATTGAGGGCCTTCAGACCCAGCTGGCCGGTATAATCATAGTCTCCTTCCTGCATATCGATCTGGTAGTCCCATTTCTGGGAAGTCATAACGCTGTTCACATTCTCCGGCTGGATCCTGTCAATCGGATAAATCGGAAGAACATCGTCGATCTGGGACTTCACCGTATCGACCTTCTCGGTGAATACCGCATCCGTGGAATCGAAAGGCACCGTCGCGGAGAGTACGTCGATCTCGCCGCCGCAGACAGTATCCTTACTCAGTTCCTTCCAGTCCAGACGGTCTCTGTCCACGGTGCCGGCGCCGGTATAGCTGCCGTATCTGTCCGCCAGATCCTCCAGCGCGCTGTTGCCGGCGCCGAATTCCGTCATTTTCTGAAAATAGACGTCTACCCGGCTTCCGTAGGATTTCCCGTAAACATAGTATACCGTCACCTTGAAATTCAGCGCCACGGGGCAGTTGAAGCTGGTCTTCAGCTCCTCTGTCGCGCGCTTCTGACTCAGAAGGATCGTCGTATACGGGGGAAGGGTGACCGAAACATTGCTGGACTTGCTGTTTGTGGTCGAGATGCTTTCTCCCTTCGACCAGCCTTCTGATACCGCTTTGGAAACAGAGGATGTGATATCCGTGCTGATCTCCGCGCTGATCTCGTTTCCCACGATTTCCGTCTTGGTTCCGGCTTTCAGCCCGATTTTAATGGAAGAGCCGATACTGTAGCTGCTGCTTCCGGAGATGCTGCTGGTGATGCTTGTGCTGGTGGTCTCCGATACCGACTGGGATGCGGTCGCTTTCTCACCGGACATATTGCTGATATCAGACACGGACTTACTGTCCGAAACAGTCGTTGTGCCATTCGTCGCAGTCACATAGACATAGGGATACGCATCGTTGCCTGCCGGAACGATTGGCGTAACAGAGAAGTCGCTGAAAGCAACAACGGCTGCATGAAAATTGCATTCTGATTTATGTAAGAAGTTCTCATACCCCGGGGAGGCAGTCCCCAGCGTCCGGTAAAATACAAGACCGCTTTCCTCAGGGGCCTTCTTTACATCGATCGACTCTATCGTAGGAGCGTAGCCATCCTGTCTGGAAAGCAGATACATCTCGCCGGCTGTTTTACCCACTTCTTCCGCCATGGCGCTGCTGCTGCTTGCCGAGTGGAGCGCGTCTCTGTAAAACAGGCAGATCTCCTTGTTGAGTCCGTTGCGATTGTTAAAGTCTACGTTGATCTTCTCGCGGTACTCGCATTCGCCTTCGTCATGGCCGAGGAACAGAGCCGCAGCCTCCGGATTCTTCGATTTATCCAGAAGAAGGCTGCCCCAGAGGCCGAAAAACGTTGTTACCCGGTCCGCTTCCGGAAGGTTATTATAGTATAAGGAGTTATATCCCAGTCTCATCCAGAGATCAGAGACCGAGAGGCCGCCATAGTTCTCCACTGCATTGCCGTTGCTGTTCAGTGCATTGCCGAGCATTGCCTTGTAGTAGGCCGTCTGGTTCCTGCTGAAACTCTCATCTCCGACATTTACATACCGGATTCCGTCGAATTCGTAGGTATTCTGAACTTCTGCCGGTTCTCCTGCGGAGGACGGATCCTCTGCGTGCACAGTTGCTGCTCCGGTACACAGAAGCAGCGCCAGAATGAGCAGGCCCGAAAGGATCTTTCCTTTTTTTCTTGCTGTCTTCATGCGATCATACTCTCCTCTTCTGAATGAATCTGCAGTCAATTGATTGATTAAAAAAATAACATATTTTTCATTATTTTTCAATGAGACAGAGGGACAGTTTCCTGTCCACTTGGGACAGCGGACGGCTCCCTTGGTCAGCGGACGGCTCCCTGTCCCGCCTCATCTGATATCCATCCCTTTCCGCCGGAGTTGTATCCCCTGCGCAGCCATCATGACCGCCAATACTCCAACTGCTGCGCCGCACGCATCGATCGCCATATCGCGCAGCTCGCACGCCCGTCCCGGTACAAAATGCTGGTGGATCTCATCCGAGACCGCGTAGAACGTACCGATCAGCCATCGGTAAAACGGTAGAATAAGTGTTCAAAAGCTTCGGGCTTAATCTTATTGCG
>CAMOZZ010000031.1 GCA_946631165.1 uncultured Lachnospiraceae bacterium
AAGGGATGAAGTTCATCTCCAGTCTGGAGTCATACTCTGAAGGAACGGGGATCAGGGCAAGGTCGATGGTGCCTTCCATCAGTTCCTGGAAAGTCAGGGTGTAGTCACCGAGCTGGCTGGAAGGATACAGGGTGATCTGCAGTCTTCCGCCGGATTCTGTTTCGAGTTTCTCTTTGATACGCTCCAGCGCTGCATAGCCCAGATGCTCTGTGTTGTAGTGGGTCGCGAGACGCAGATTGAAGACTTCGCCGTCTGCAGCTGCGGGTGCTGCAGCTTCCGTCTCAGCAGCTTCTGTCTCTGCAGCCGCTGCTTCTGTCTCTGCAGGTGCAGCCGCCTCTGTCTCTGCAGCCTCTGTCTCAGCCGGTGCCGATGATCCGCCGCCGCATGCGGACAGCAGGGTCAGGCAAAGTGCCAGGGAAAGGAGAAGGCACAGCAGTTTTCTCATTTTCTTCATGTAATTTTTTCCTCCTTAGAATTAAATACACTGCTTCACTCTGGTTTCTTTCTCTTGGTTTACGGTTACAGATCCGGCGTATCCGTTCCACGAATTACTTTTTGCCGGTACGCACATATTCAAGGAGCTGATCTTTGCTGAGGCCTTCGATTCCCAGCTCATCAAGGCCGCAGCCGTCTTTTCTCCAGTCACGTTCATGGACTACATTGATGATGTCGATAAATCCGTTGGTCAGCGGCATCGGTACGCCGACGACTTCCGCGATCGCGCACCACGGTACCAGGCCGTAAGGAATATCCTCTGTCAGATAACGGCTCTGCAGGCTGTTCGGTCCGCAGATCGGGGTAAGACCGATGGAGCCATGGCCTTCCTTGTACAGATCTTCCCATGTCCATTCATAGCCTTCCGGTCTTCCCGCGAAATCTTCCATCGGGCGGAGGTTGTATCCGAGCACGTTGCCGAGTGCCTTACGCTCTTTGTCAAGCGCGATATTCAGACGGCAGGCGGAAGGCGTCCAGCCCATTTCATACAGATAGAAATTCACATGCGCTGTCTCAATATTGGAAATATTGAACAGTACGGGGCCGGCATGCCAGTCGGGGTTAACAATGGCAAGGCCGCACTCCAGGACGTCTGTATAGATCTTCTCGAACGGGAAGAGATCCTCTCTCATCTCATCGATCAGTTCCGGGCCTTTCTCTGCAGGCAGGAACGCAATGTTGATCGGATTGCGTCCGAAAATATTGACGGTATCGGAACCCTTCGCGACCAGACGTGCATCATAGGGAAGGTTATTCGCATCCGCGAAGACGGGGCAGTCCTCATCGCCCAGGACATTCTTCAGGACCAGTGCCGAGAATGCGCCGGGGAATGTCACGATGATCTGATCTGCATGGACATGTCCCTTCAGAAGCTTTGCATAATCCGCATGGGCGAAGGCAGGGCAGACAAGGCAGATATAACGGCAGCCTTCCACGGCAGCTGCAATATCGTCAGTTACCATGTTGAGTTCAACCGGTCCCTGAAGTTCTCTGATGTTTCCCTGCATGTAGATCGTCTTTGTTTCAAAGACTTTCTTCATGTTGTTCTTGAACTGCGGCATTTCGTACAGATTGACGGTATGCCCTCTTAAAGCAAACTCCGCCGCCATCGTATGAGCTCCGTTTCCTCCGCCTAATACCGCGATTTTTTTCGGTGTCATGACTTCCCATCTCCTTTGCTGTAGTTTGTTGAAATTAATTGGTGGTTTTGATAAGTTTCAGACAATCCTTCTGTTTCAGTACATATAAACAGAGTACTGCATGAGGTTATTCCGAAATCTTATCATTATTTTATCACTATTTTCAAATTTCTTCATCATGCAAAAAGAGGGAAATTTGATGCCATGCGCCTGTCATTTTCCTACTTTTAGTAGGAAAATGATGTCAAAGCAGCCTCCGCCTTATCCCCAGAAGGAACAGCGGAATGACCGTCTGATAATCGTACAGATCCAGTCCGTAGAGATCTTTGATCCGCTGAAAGCGGTAGATCAGTGTGCTCTTGTGAATATGGAGCGCTTCCGCTGTGGCCGTAAAATGAAATCCGAGCCTGCACCAGTTGTCGATCAGCTCCATGCTGTCCTGGCTGCGGTGCACGCGGAACAGATCTTCCGGGAAGGCTTCCCGGACGGCCCTGCAGACTTCCTCAGGAAGGCTTGCCGCCATCCGTTCGAGCTGCAGATCCTCTGCGGCAAGATACTGTTCCTTCCGGACGCCCGTGCGGATCACCCGCAGCGCAAAGCCTGCGTCTTCATAGGATTTCCGCAGTTCATCCAGCGTGTCGGCAGGCGATCCGATCCCGATCTGCAGCTGCCCGTTTTTCCGGTATGCTTCCTCCATCTGCCTGCATTTGGAAAGGATATGCGTTTTCTCCTTCACGCCTTCTTTCAGACAGGTAAACACTACATAGGTGCCGTCATTCTGCTGGCATATAAAATCCTGTTTGTCCGGGAAAATTCTGTTGATAATCGCCAGCAGTGATTCCTTTGAACCGCTGTCTTCAGTCAGACTGCCCGGCTCACGCGCTTTTGCGATCAGGACCGCTGTCCGCGCGAGTTTCAGATCCTGGCCGAGTTCATAGGCAAGGCTGTAGATTTCCGAGGCATTTCTGATGCGTTCGTCAAAAGAGATGATCTCCCGCAGCAGATTCTGCTGCTGATAATCCACCCTGGCATACGTCTGCTGCCTGCTCTGGAAACTCATGAAGATCTGCGTCATCTGCTGTACCAGTGTGGCATACCGGGAGACTTCCTGCGGTTCACCGGATACGCCGATCGTGCCGATGACCTGGCCGTCTACCAGCAGCGGAATGGTCATGCCGGGCCGGGTGCCCCTCAGCTTTGCGGCAGCCTTCTCATCGTGATAGGCTGTCCGGCCGGTCCTGATAACCTCCAGGGATGCTTCGTGCAGCGTCTCCGCCCTGCCTTCCATATTGCTGGCAAGCACATAGCCTTTTTCATCCGTAATAAGCACGTTCCGGCCGATGGTAAGGCTGCTTGACTGGACCAGCTTGTCGCACATTTCCCTGTCAAGAACGCGCCGGATGCTTACCGGAGCCGGATTTCTGTCTTCCATGCGGAACGCCTCCTTTATCCGTACAATACGGGACAATGCCGCAAATAGACGGAACGATTAAAGCTATTATATTACATTTTGAATAAATGCGAAACAAAAAAACGTATTTTTCGATTAATTTTCCGTATAAAAATTGCCGCATTGACGGAATTGATTCTGAATCGTATAATTCTCTGGAGTCTATTAACAAGGGAGGACGCCATGTTCAGACTGTGGGTAAAGGAATGGAAGGAAAATCATATGCTGAAAGATACCGTCATCGAAGTATCCGGCGATGACAACCGGACGAAAAAGGTGTTTTCCGGGCTGGAACGCGCCTGTCATGAGCTTGATCTGCAGGTGCCGATCTGGCTAAACGCTAACATCAGGGATTTCCAGCGTACCGCGAAGACCCGTTTTACAAAAGATTCCTTTACAGAAGAAATCCCCTTCGACGCCCTGGAGATCCAGGTGATCGAAGAGGATTTTGGATGATCGATATTACGGCGTCCGCACTTTCCGCAAGTCAATCCCTGCTTTCCCGATCTTTTCAAAATAACCGGGAAAGCTTTTTTTAACGGCTTCCGCGCCTTCGATCACGCCTCCTGCGGCGGCCGCAAGCGCCGAGAGCGCCATGACGATCCGGTGATCATTATGGCCTGACAAAGGAACACCGGGCGTCTTTAAAGGACAGTCAGGAATTATGATCCTGTCCTCCTCTGCCGTAATCCCGATGCCGAATTTAGCCAGTTCCTCCGCCATTGCCCGGCCCCGGTCGCTTTCCTTGAACGCCAGCCTTGCCGTTCCCGTAAGAACAGCACCGTGACACAAGGCTGCGGCGGCAATGAGTGCCGGACCGAGATCCGGACAGTCAGAGATGTCAAGCGACGGCATGTCCGCAGCCCGGGAAGCTGCAGTGCCTGTCCCGCATGCCGGATCATATCGCTTTATTCGTTCATAATAGTCCCTGTAAATACGGTCGCCCTGGAGACTGTCCCCGTCAAGACCGGCAATCTGAAGGCTGCCGTTTCCGGGGATGTTCAGCAAATCGAGATACGCGGCATTGGACCAGTCACCTTCCGTTTCATATACGGTGCTCCTGTATGTGCATTCCCTGCCGATCCTGTATCTTACTGTTCCCGCCGCTTCCTCCGCTTTTACGGAAACGCCGAACAGTTCCTGCATCTGCAGCGTCATCGCGATATACGGTCTGCTCTGAAACCTTCCAGTCACGGTAATGCTGCTTTCTTTTCCGGATACCGGAAGCGCCAGAAGAAGGCCTGTAATGAACTGGCTGGAGATATCTCCGCGGACGGTGTAATCCCCGCCGGCCAGCTTCCCTTCCAGTTCTATCCCGCGCTCTGTCTTCCTATAATATATATCGTCCTGTTTGAAGAGATCTTCATAAACATTAAGCGGACGCTCGAACAGCCGCTGGCTTCCGGTGAGCCTTACCCTGCCGCCCCGCAGCAGGCACAGCGGGATCATGAACCGGAGCGCCGAAGCGGATTCCCGGCAGTCGATCACAGCAGAAACAGGAGGTCTGTCAAAATCAACACCTGTTACGGCAGCCGTACTGCCCGCTGCATCGAAACGGATCCCTGCGCCAAACGATCTGAGCGCCCCGACTGCTGCCTGTATGTCTTCTGACAGCAGCAGATTTTCGATCCTGCTTTCTCCTTCCGCCAGCGCCGCACAGATCAGCGCCCTGACAGCCATGCTTTTGGAGGGCGGTGCCGTTATGGTCCCGGACGCCCGCGACGGGGTGATCCTTACCGTACTCATGGCAGTTCCTTCTGCAGATAATCCCGGATGATGATATCGATATTTTCTTCCATATCCGGCACGGCTTCGATCCTGAAGTCGCATTCTTCCGCGTACAGTTCATATCGTTCCTTCAGCCGTTCCCCGAGCACGCTTCCGCCGTCCGAGAGCGGTCTTCGGTGAGCCGCTGCGAGGAAATCCATCGGCCGGTCGATGAAATAGATCCTCCCGCTTTTTCTTAAGCGTTCCATATTTTCCCTTTTCAGGACAGAGCCGCCGCCCGTCGCGATGACGGTATTCGTAAGCCCTGACAGTTTTTCTATGATCTCCTTTTCCAGCTTCCGGAAACTGTCTTCGCCGTATGCGGCAAAATAATCCGCGATCGGCATTTTGATCTGCCTGATGATCTCGACGTCGACATCTGCGAACCGCATGCCGAGTTTTTCCGCAAGGAGCCTTCCGATCGTGGACTTTCCGCTGCCGGGCATCCCGATCAGGATCAGATTCCCTGCCTCCGCCGCACTGCCGGCTCCTGCCGTTTCCGGAACAAGGACCGGTGAAGACGGCACTTCTGCTTTCACACCTGTGCTGAGCTGCCTCTGGTACTGACGCGAAAGGGCGGTATTATTCATCAGAAAACAGGCATAGTACGGCCGGAGTTCTTCATCCTCCACCAGCGCCTCGTTTTTTTCGAGCATCTGTCTTTCTCTCGCCGGATCATAGACGTCCGCACCGGCAGACCGCTTCAGCGCATGGATCTCCCGGACCGTTTCCATTCTCTGAATGAAAAGGCTGCGCATTTTGTCATCGATACTGTCGATCTCAGCTCTCAGCTCTTCAAGGGATCTCATAAACCAAACTCCTTCCGCGGAAAAGGATCCTTTCTCTCATGGACTTTGACAAAAAAGATCCGGTCATGCAGCGTCTCCGCGCATGCCGGATCATGACAGGTCTTATTTCGTATAACCCGGTTTTCCGAGGAGCATGAACATATTCTTCTTGTATGCTTCCACACCGGGCTGGTTGAACGGATTTACGCCGAGCATGTATCCGCTCACGCCGCACGCAAATTCGAAGAAGTAGAACAGTTCGCCGAGCGTTCTCTCATCCCTTCTCTTCAGATGGATCAGAAGGTTTGCCACACCGCCCTCCGTATGCGCCATAATGGTTCCCTTCATGGCGTTCTTGTTTACGAAGTCGACAGTCTTTCCGGCAAGATAGTTCAGGCCGTCAAGATCCTCTTCGTCTGCCTTGATCGTGATCTCACAGGAAGGCTCTTCAATGTCGACCACTGTCTCGAACATGATCCTGGAACCGTCCTGGATGAACTGTCCCAGGGAGTGAAGGTCTGTGGTAAGATCGACGGATGCGGGGAACAGGCCTTTGTGGTCCTTGCCTTCGCTCTCGCCGTAGAGCTGTTTCCACCACTCAGCGACATAATGTACGCAGGGCTCGTAATTCGCCAGGATCTCCACGGAAACGCCGCGTCTGTAAAGCAGGTTCCGGCAGGCGACATAGAGCAGCGCGTCATTATCCTCAAAAGGTGCCTTGTAAAGTTCTGCCATCGCATCTGCCGCACCGGCCATCATCTCATCGATATCCAGTCCTGCTGCCGCAATGGGAAGCAGACCGACAGCGGTAAGCACGGAGAAACGTCCGCCGATATCATCCGGTACCACGAACGTCTCGTAGCCTTCGGTATCTGCAAGCGTCTTAAGGGCGCCTCTTGCTTTATCCGTCGTTGCATAAATACGCTCTTTCGCTTCTTCCTTGCCGTACTTTGCTTCTATCAGTTCCTTGAAGATACGGAAAGCGATCGCGGGCTCGGTCGTCGTTCCGGACTTGGAAATAACATTGATCGAGAAGTCTCTTCCTTCGATCACGTTCATCAGATGAGCAAGATAGGTGCTGCTCATATTGCTGCCGCAGAAATAGATTTCCGGCGCTTTCCTGATCTTGGAACCGACAACATTGTAAAAGCTGTGCTGCAGGAATTCGATGGCGGCTCTTGCGCCGAGATAGGAGCCGCCGATTCCGATCACGATCAGGACGTCAGACTGCTTCCTGATCTTCTCGGCCGCTTTCTTTATACGGGCGAACTCTTCCTTGTCATAATCCACCGGCAGCCTTCTCCATCCGATGTAATCATTGCCCTCTCCGGTGCCGGAAAGCAGTACTTCCTTTGCTGCCAGCACTTCGTTCTTAAGAGAAGCCAGATCCTCCATGGTGAAGAAATCCTTTGCGCTTGCTGCGTCAAATCTAACGTTTTTCATATTCCCCTCCGTATATTTTTATTATTTCCTTCTGCCTTCAGCCAGTTCACGCAGCATATCCGTGATTACGCTTACGGCATCTTTCTCCATATGAGATGACATCAGGTCAATATAGGCTGCACGGTCGGCATAGACTTTCCGGACTGCCGCGATCAGTGTTTCATTATTCATTTTATCTTCTGTCAGCACTTCTGAAAAGCCCTGTTTCCGGAATGACTCCGCATTCAGCAGCTGGTCGCCGCGGCTCGCTTCCGCCGACAGCGGGATCAGAACATTGGGTTTCCTGAGCGCAAGGAGTTCACAGATCGCGTTCGCACCGGCTCTGGAGATCACGACATCCGCCATCGCGAAAATATCCTTTAACGGCTCCTGCACATATTCGAACTGCACGTATCCGGGCGTGCCTTTCAGGATCTCATCGATCCGCCCTTTTCCACAGAGATGCACTACCTGGAACTCTTTCAGGAGCTCCGGCAGCGCGCTTCTGACCGCATTGTTCACATGCACCGCCCCCAGGCTGCCGCCAATGATCATCAGGACAGGCTTTTCCTCCGTAAACCCGGTAAGCGCATATCCGGCTTCCTTCGTTCCGGCGAGGAGCTCGCTCCGGATCGGACATCCCGTGACCACGGCTTTTCCTTCCGGCAGCGCTTTTGCTGTCTCCGGGAAGTTGCAGCAAACCTTTGTCGCTGCAGGAATACTGATCTTGTTCGCCAGACCGGGCGTCATGTCGGATTCGTGGATGATCACCGGGATCTTCAGCTGTTTTGCGGCGAGCACAACAGGCACCGATACAAATCCGCCTTTGGAGAAAACAACATCCGGGCGGTATTTCTTCAGAAGCTTCCGTGCATCTCCGAATCCCTTGATCACACGGAACGGATCCGTAAAGTTCTTTAAATCAAAATATCTTCTGAGCTTTCCGGTGGAAATGCCGTCATAGGGAATGCCGGCGGCTTTCACCAGTTCTTTCTCAATGCCGTTATGAGAACCGATGTAGCGTACTTCAAAACCGGCTTCCCGGAGCGCCGGCAGCAGCGCGATATTCGGTGTTACATGACCGGCTGTACCTCCGCCGGTCAGGACGATCTTTTTCATATTACCTCCGGATCAGGCCGCGGGATGATCTTCGCGGTACTGTTTGAGCGCTCTTGCGAGCTGGTCGGGACAGGATGTGGGCCTGGGGCCGCATGTGATCCCTGAGAGTTTTTCGATCAGTGTGTCGATATTCTGTCCTTCCGCCAGCACGCCGATGCCCTTCAGGTTCCCGTTGCAGCCGCCAAGGAACTGAATGTTCGACACGGTATCATCGTCATTGACATCAAAGGAGATCATGACCGAACAGGTTCCCCTTGTCTTATACTGCATTATAGCATTCCCCCTTTATGATTTGCAATCAGGTCTTCTTGTTATATAAATGCACAACAGGCGCCGCTTGGCGGCGCCTCTTTTTAAGTTCAGATCTCTTTTCTAATCTTTTCCGCAGTCTGTTCCATCTCCCCGTCAGCATATTTTCCGGGCACCCATGCGACGATAGGCGTTTCGGAATCATATCGCGGGATAATGTGAACATGGAAATGGAATACTGTCTGCCCGGCGGCTGTACCGTTATTCTGGACAACATTAAAGCCGTCCGCACCGAGCGCCTTCCTCTGGGCTGTCCCGATCTTCGCCGCAAGCGGAAGGATCTTCGCCGCGTACTTCTCATCCAGTTCCGTCACATCCTTAAAATGCTCTTTCGGAAGGATCAGGGCATGGCCGGGATTCGCCGGTCCCAGATCCAGGATCACGCGGAACATATCATCTTCGTAAAGCGTGGCGGAAGGGATCTCCCCCGCAGCGATCCTGCAGAAAATGCAGTTGTCATCTCTCATCGTGAACACACCTCCTGTTCAGAACAGACCTCTGTTTTCTTTATTTGAAAATGCTTTTCTTTTTCTTCTTATCCTTGCCGTAGTTCGCAGTCACGCCCAGGCTCTTCTTCTTCGGCACATTCAGCACCTTATGGCCGATCACATAAAGCAGGGGACCGGTGATGCATACCGATGAATAGCCGCCGGCGATGATGCCGACCATCAGCGGCAGGGTGAATTCCTGGATCGACGGTACGCCGAGGATGAAGATCAGCAGGATCGTCACGAATGTGGTCAGGGATGTGTTGATCGTACGTGTCAGGGTATCGGTGATACTCTGGTTTACGATGGTATGGAAATCCTTCTTATCCACATTGCTGTTGACCATCTCACGGATACGGTCGAAGATAACGATCGTAGCGTTGATGGAGTAACCGACGATAGTCAGTACGCAGGCGATGAACGCAGTACCGACAGAGGTACGGGATACCATATAGAATCCCAGCATGATCAGCACGTCATGGATCAGCGCCGTAACAGCACTGGCTGCATAGCGGATATTGCTGAAACGGAACCAGATATAGATCAGCATGCAGATGATGGCGATCACGGTAGCGGAAATGGCTGCGCTCGTCATCTCACGGCTGACCGTAGCGGAGATGAAGCTCTCCTCCATGGAATCCTCCGCGGCGCCGAAGTCTGAAACGAGCATGTTCTTGACTTCCGTCATTGTGGATTCTTCCACGTCCTTCATCTTGACTGTGTAACGGTTCGTATTGGATTCCTTCTGTGCCTGGATATCATTGCTGCCGATCTTCTCCGCAATAGCGGGAACAACGGTATCGTTGAACTCATTGATCGTATAGCTCTTGTCGAAATCAACTGTCAGGGCACGGCCGCCGGCGAACTCGATGCTGGTATTGAACATGCCGAGGCCTTTGGAATTGTTCATCACGCCGACACCGAAGCTGCAGATGATCAGCACGACGGAAAGCGCAAAGAAGATCTTTTTCTTTCCGACAAAGTCCACGACTTTTCTCTTCTTCTCGATGCCGTAGTATTTCTTGTCCTTTACACCCAGATCATAGAGCGCTCTCATGAGGATCCGGGATACGACCAGGGCCGTGAACATGGAAACAAGAATACCGACAGCCAGTGTCTGGGCGAAGCCCTGGACCGTACCGGTGCCTCTCCACATCAGAACGATGGAAGCGATCAGAGTAGTAACGTTGCCGTCGATGATGGCGGAGTTCGCCTTCTTAAAGCCGCTCCGGATGGCGTCGCTGACAGGCACTCCTGCGGAGATCTCCTCACGGATACGGGTATAAATGATAACGTTCGCATCGACCGCCATACCGATGCCGAGGATGATACCTGCGATACCGGGCAGTGTCAGCGTAAGGTTGAATCCGTTCAGCGCGAGCAGAACGATTACCGTGTAGAACCACAGCGCAAACGATGCGACCAGGCCGGGCACACGGTAAATGACGATCATGAACAGGCAGATCAGGAGCAGGCCGATCGCACCGGCAAGAAGGCTCTTCGAAAGGGCTTCTTCACCGAGACGGGCGCCGACTGTCTTATGGCTGATCGTGTCAAGGTTCAGCTTCAGGTTTCCGATACGGATCATGGTAGCCAGATACTCGGCTTCTTCCGCGGATTCCATGTGCGTGATCTCGGCCTGTCCGCCGGTGATGACGCTCTGCACGGTAGGCGCGCTGATCACTTCTCCGTCATATACGATATAGATGGGCTGTCCCACATGACCTTCGGTAGCCTCGGCAAAAGCCGTTGCGCCTTCGGGCGTCATGGTCAGCTCTACGAGATATTCTGTAGCGTCTGTCAGATCAGCCTGACGCTCTGCAGCCCTTGCCGTGCTGATCTGCTCACCGGTAAGCCATACGTGCTCTTCCCCGTTATCCTGGGTCATGAACTCGATGGTGCCGGGCTGTCCCAGACGTTCCAGCGTCTTTTCAGCGTCTGTCTCGCCGGGGATATTGACAACGATCCTGCGGTCGCCTTCAACATATACTTCGGCTTCCGTACTCAGTGCTTCCGCACGGTCGGTCAGCTTCTGCTTGGTATCGTTGAAATCCTCCGCAGAGAATGTCGCGTCTGTTACTTCATATGTGATGGAAACGCCGCCTCTTACATCCAGACCGAGGATGATGTTCTTCGCGCTGCCGTAATCGCCGATACCGTACAGAACGGTATAGCCGCACAGCAGGAAGATGACGGCTGCCGCCACAAGTTTGATAATACCTGATCTCTTCTTGTTCATTCTGCAATATTCCTCCAACGTTTCATTGCGGACAGGTATTTTTCCCACCGGCGGAACGTTGTGCCGTTCTGTTTTTTTCGTCAGGAAAAACGCCCTCCGCAGAGAACAACCGCTATTTTCTCACATCTGTCTGCAAAATGCAAGAGATTTTATACGGCGAAGACACAAAACTTTCACCGGTTTTCCGTCAAAATACGATTGCTTTTATCGGCGGCAGATGCTATACTTCCCCCGGAACACACCTGTATTGTATCCCGCACGGGAATGATAACAAGGAGGAAAACTGAATATGAGAAACAATAATACCGGTAAACTGGCCCTCATGGGACTTCTGACGGCGATCCTGATCCTTTTCTCGTTCACGCCGATCGGTACCATCCCCATCGGACCGCTGTCCATCACCCTGAACACCATCCCGATCGCCATCGCAGCCATAGCTATGGGGCCTGCGGGCGGTGCAGCCATGGGCGCTGTATTCGGGATCTTAAGTTTCCTGCAGTGTCTCGGCATCGGCGTGCCGAGCGCTATGGGCGCGATGCTTTTCGGCATCAACCCTTTCCTGGCGTTCATCCAGCGCTTTATCCCCAGACTGCTCGACGGATTCCTCGTCGGTCTGATTTTTAAGGGAACAAAGAAGGCTGCCGGAAGCGTGCCTGCCGGCTTCGTTACCGGATTCTTCACCGCCTTCCTGAATACGCTGTTCTTCATGAGCGCGCTGATCCTGCTCTTCGGGAACACCGAATATGTGCAGGGCCTGATCGGCGGCAGAAATGTGATCGTTTTCGTCTGCGCCTTCGTAGGCATCAACGCGGTATTCGAGATGATCACGACAACGATCTTAAGCGGTGCGATCGGCGCGGCGCTTCACAAAGCCAGACTGCTGCCGTTCGATAAGAACTGAATAAAAATGAACTGATACGAAGACGGGTCACGCTTACCTCCCGGTAAGCGCGCACTCGTCTTCTATTGCTTTTCTCACAAATTCATTCAGCGATATGCCCCGTCTTCTCGCATGCATAACAGCTGACTTGTGCAGCACCGGCGGAATCCTGACATTGAACTGCCCCTTGTATTCCTTATCCGGTTCTTTACCCAGTTCGGCACACATCTGTAAGTAATTATCCACTGACTGATGAAACATATTTTCCAGTTCATCTACCGACTGGCCATGAAAGCCAAGAGAGTCATTTAAGCCGATCACTTCTCCAACAAACATCCTGTCTTCGTCTGAGTACCTGATTTCTGCATGATACCCTTTATATTCCATGATTTCAGATGTCCTCCGTATATTCTCCGATGTCTGCCAGGAACTTTCTCACCATTCTGATCTGATACGGATACAGCTCCTTTCCGGGATGCGGGCCGTCAAAAGCCAGTATTCTTCCGGTCTTGTCGTGATAAAACCGGATTCCGGATCCTCTCCCTCCCTGCAGTTTTCTGCATCCGCAATGTATCATAAGCGTGTCCAGTTCCTGTTTTGTAAAATTTTTTGGTATCCTTTCCTGAAACAGTTTTAACAGCAGTTTTTCTTTGTTGGGCATAATCCTTCCCCTGCAAAATAGTACCATTTCATAGTTACACTTTAAATCATTTGCTCTCTGCTGTCAAATGCAGCACCGGCTCACTCTATGACCCCCGCCAGTTTCAACACCTCCCGTACCTGCGAAAGAAATTCCCCGTGCCGCAGCATCCCATATGCTTCGCTCAGGTCACGGACCGCAGGAAGCGGCGGCAGTGACACTTTCGTCATCTTCCCGGTCAGATTATCCTCCCCTGACGAAACCAGATATTCCGTAAACGCACCGACGGCATTTTCCGATAATGCGCCTGCTTCATGCACAAACAGAATATGCTCACATTCATCCAGAATGGTTTCACACGCCTTCAGCGGCGGGACAGCCGCAATAATACAGGAAGCGCCTGCTGACATTTTAAGCCGGGTCAGCAGATCCACTGCTTCCCCCTCTCCCATCTCCCAGATATCCCGGGGATCCGAAACGCACAGCAGACGGCCAATCGGCGGCGCCCCCATAACAAGATCCTCCGCACCAGCCTTGCAGCGATACAGCACCGAAGACAGTGTTTCTTCTCCCGCGGTGCTGCGAAACACGGAAAACGGATAAAACGAGATCCCGAATGTTTTCTCCCGATCCGCCAGGATCTCCGCGATCAGCTGTGCACACAGTTCCGCCGAAGCGCCTCCGGCCGGTGAAAACACGCCGATCAGCTTAGCCCCCCGCCCGTCCGGTTCCCCGAACAGAGCAGCCAGCCGCTCCGCCACTTCATCCGCCGTCCGGTATCTGTAAATGCGCTCCCGTCCCTCCGGCAGCAGTTGGTCATCCGACAGGAAGCAATACTTTCCGTCTTTCCGGATCTTCTCCCTGACTTCCTTCGGACAGCTGTTCCAAAGATCTTCCGCGATAAGCAGGAAAGAATTCCTGTTTTCCGCATGCAGTTCCGCGGCAGCATGAATATCTCCCTCCGCCTGCAGGACCAGATCCCTGCCGGTATTTTTTATGTACCTTCCAAGCAGCGCCGGATAATCTCTTCCCGGATCGCAGATAATCACTTTCTTCTTCATGACATTTCCTTTCCCTGCTGAAATGCAGTGTATTCCCGCAGAGCAGATGTCTCCCCGGGATAAAAAAAGAGCCCGCACAGGCAGGCTCCCCCTGCCGTACCCTGATAGTACGGCGCATATTCAGAAATGTACACAAACTATTTGCGACAAATTTTGTTACTTTTTGTCACTGTCCTGCCGCTGACAGCGCCTATTTCACAAAGTAGGATATTACTTTCTTCAGATCCTCCAGTTCTTCCTCGCTCTCCGGATGCTCCTTCGCTTCCTCCAGCGCCGTCTCGATATGTTCCTGCAGGATACGCCTGGAAAGGCCGGTGATCGCAGAACGGACAGCCGCCAGCTGGATCAGGACTTCCGAAGGATCCTTGTCATCCTCCATCATTCTTTTCACGGCTTCCATATGGCCGATGGCCCTGGCCATGCGGTTCAGCATGGCTTTCTTTTCCGCTTCCCGGTCTCTCTCTCTCGGATGCCCCATGGACGGATCGCGGTATTCGTCGATTTCACGGCTCTTCACACAAGGCACCCCCTTTCATCAAATCTTACTGTTTCTGCACTTCTTCTTACTCCGGTTCAGCATCAAAGAAGTTCTTTCAGCGCTTCCGTTACATCCGCCACCTGGAACAGGGAGCCGATCGCGCACAATCCGGCGGCTCTCCTGCTCTCGGCAAGCGCCAGACGGCAGCCTTCCTTTATGCTCTTCGCCGCTGTCACAGGAACGTCTCCCATGCTTCTCAGAACCTCCGCCAGCTGTTCCGCTTCCATCGCTCTGGCAGTGTTGGAATGCGTTACTGTAACGAAGCTGTGGGCCAGCGGCATGAGCGCCTTAAAGCCTTCCCGTACATCCTTATCGGAGGAGGATGTCACAAGAAACGTAAGTTTCCCGTCTTCCAGATACTCCTGCAGGCACGCTGCAGTAGCCGCAAGTCCCTGCGGATTGTGGGAAGCATCCACGATGACCAGCGGGACACGGCTGAGCACTTCGAGGCGCCCTCTCCAGTGCACCTTCAGAAGTCCCTGCCTGATATTCTCATCCCTGATGAACCAGCCGCCGTTCATACGGTTCATCACACGGATGACCGACAGCGCAACGGCTGCATTTTTAAGCTGGTACTCACCGAGCAGCGGCATCTTCAGATTATCAAAGCAGCGGTAATCAAAGATCTGACCGTCCCAGTCATGCATGACCGGATTCAGGCTTTCAAAGTCCGGCCGCGTGAGCTTCGCGTGCTTTTCTTCGCAGACACGCTCAAATACCGCTTCGGCTTCGGGATCGTCACCGTAAATGACGACATTGCCGCCTTCCTTGATAATACCCGCTTTTGCTTCAGCGATCTTCGTGATGGTATCGCCAAGATAAGCGGTATGCTCCAGGCCGATGTTCGTGATCACAGCGACTTCCGGGACCGGGATCACATTTGTCGAATCGAGTTTGCCGCCCATCCCGGTCTCCAGGACTACGATATCGCATTCTTTCCGGCGGAAATACAGCAGCCCGACCGCCGTGATGATCTCAAACTCCGTCGGAATGTCGTCCATGGCATCCGCGAATCCGGCAATCTCACTGACGATCCCGGCAAGTTCCTCTTTGTCGATATTCTCCCCGTTGATCTGAATGCGTTCTTCGAATCCATATACATGCGGGGAAGTGAACAGACCGGTCTTATAACCGGCTTCCTTCAGGATCGATGCGAGGATTGCCGCCGTGGATCCCTTCCCGTTCGTACCTGCTATATGAATGAACTTCAGTTCCCGTTCCGGGTTTCCCAGTTTTTCAAGCAATGCTCTCGTTCTTGAAAGGCCTGGTTTGTGATCCTGCCACTTCTCATTATGGATAAAGCTCATTGCCTCTTCGTATGTCATAGTGATCATCCCTCTTTGATCAGCGCAAACGCGGCGCGCAGTTTCAGATTTCCCTCCGTAATGTCCAGCAGAGCTCCTTCGATCTCCTCGGCAACATCCGCCATTCCCAGCCCTCTCATGGACTCGGCAAGCTGCGAAAGTTCCTCTGCATGATGTTCATTATGCGCTACCATATAGCCGAGCAGCGCGCAGGCCTCTTCCCTGGACGCTCCTGAAGCGTCGTTGTCATGATAGTGATGATGATGCGGCGCGTGAAATGAACCTGTATCGTGCATGATGCCCTCCCTTAACGAACAAAAGCGCTGATCTTTGATTCAAGACCTTCTTCGATCTCGGCATACGGCCTGATCTTTTTCAACAGTTCCTGATGCATTTCCCATACGTTGTCCAGATACTGGCTGGGCCTGTACGTCTTTCCGGCCACTTCATAGGTCACCGGACACGCGCCGGTAAAATCCACCGTTCCGTAATACGCCCTCGTGAAATCCCTGTATCGGTACGTCATATGGTTCGTGCCCATCTTTACCTCGAGCGCGGAAGAAGTGAGTTTGTACTCCGTCTGCTCTATCACTCTGTCCACATATTTCTTTGCAAGATAGAGTATGACGATCTCCAGGAAAAGGAAGATCGCCTGCAGCGGCGTGCCTTTCAGCCATGTGATCCTGTCTGCAAAAACAAAATCATAAATGAAATAAAAAGTGATCAGCACCAATGTAGCGGCAACATAGAAGATGTTCCTGAAAATGATCATTCTTTTTCCTACGTGATATTTCTTTTCTGCTGCCATTACTCCTCCATCACCGGAATGCCGACTGACCGTGCTCCGTTTCTTTTCCTGTCAAAATCAGTTCTTCAGAATACTTTTCTTATCTTTACAGCCGGAATCTTTGCAAGTTCCTCTTCCGCAACGGCGGCATCCGTATCCGCGATCGCGTATCCGTAATCTCCGCGCACAGCACTGACAATATCATCGCCAAGCACTTCGCCCGCTTCCTTCGGGAGTTCTCCCTTAAACATTACCGTATACCTGGCAGCCTTTCCGGGAAGTTCCTTGCTGAGACGGGGATAGGTAACGGCATTCCTGACGTTTCCTTTCTCAATATAATCCATCAGTTCCTCTGCTGCCATGACGGCGCAGTTCTCCTCGGACTCTTCCGTAGATGCACCGAGATGGGGGGTAATGATGGTCCCGTCCATGTTCAGTGTGCCGGGCGTCGCAAAATCGCAGACATAACGGCGCACTTTTCCGGACGCCAGCGCAGCTTTCATATCTTCTTCATTGACCAGCGTATCTCTTGCAAAGTTCAGGAAAACGACGCCGTCCTTCATCTTTGTGAACGCTTCCTGATTGATCATACCCTTTGTAGAAGGAAGGACCGGAACATGGATCGTAATGAAATCACTCTTTGCATAAATATCGTCGATGTTCTTTGTCATCGGGATATCTTCCAGTTCCAGATAAGGATCATAACCGATGATGTCCATGCCGAGCGCTTCACAGGCCTTCGCTACCTTGTAGCCGATCGCGCCGCAGCCGATCACGCCGAGCGTTTTTCCGAAGATCTCGGTGCCGGCGAATTTCTTCTTTTCCTTTTCGGCTTTCTTCGCAACATCCGGATCATCCTTGTTCGCCTTAGCCCAGGAAATGCCCCCGACGATATCGCGGCATGCGAGGAACATGCCGGCCAGCACGAGTTCCTTTACGGCGTTCGCATTCGCACCCGGCGTATTGAATACCATGATGCCGGTATCCGCACAGCGCTCAAGCGGGATGTTGTTCACGCCTGCACCGGCTCTGGCGATCGCGAGCAGGGAATCCGGAAATTCGGTATCATGAAGGACTGCGCTTCTTACCATAATCGCGGACGCGCCGCCAAGTTCTTCGGTCATTTCATAGCCTGCACCGAACTTCGCAGTGCCTTTTTTTGATATCGCATTCATCAGACAGATTTTATTCATATCATCTTTCCTCCCGAAACAAATTACCCATATAATACTTTTTTCCGCGGCGTTCGTCAATCTTTAGTCAATGAAAGCAGGCATATTTAAATAAAGAAAGAACTGCATTCATAAAGCGGTTTCTTTTTCCCTAAAATCTTTACAGATTTTCCCCCTTTTATTTTTCATGGATTTATGCGATACTGAACGGTAAAGGAAAAACCGGGGGAGTATGATAATGGCGGGAGAAAAGAAGACGACTATGATAAATGAACAGAATAAACCGGTCATGCCTGATGATGATTTTGAGATAGCGCCCGAGGAAGAGCCCGAAGCGGAAGCGGTGGAGACTGCTGAAGAGAAGGCGGCGGAAGCGGTGGAGACTGCCGAAGAGAAGGCAGAGGAAGCGGTGGAGACTGCCGAAGAGAAAACACCCGAAA
>CAMOZZ010000032.1 GCA_946631165.1 uncultured Lachnospiraceae bacterium
ATTTTCTCGGAATTTTCGGAGTAAATAGAGTATACTGTTTATTTGTCAAGGTGCTGTTCTGACTGCCCCTCTCGGCGACAGCCATCAAAGATTATCACAACCGAAACCGTTTGTCAAGGGTTATTTTGAAATATTTTTTCGGGAGTGGGAATATTATTATATCTCACTTCCCGCAGAAAATCTACAAATATTTTGTGATTATTCTGCTGTTTTTTTAATATTTTTACGATCGCCCTTCATGCGCTTCCGGCAGGATCTTCCTGCTCTTTTTTCACAGCAGAACGGACCGCCGCGGATACGACAGTCCGTTCTGTTATGCGCGGAGAAGAAGGGATTTGAACCCTTGCGCCGCTATTAACGACCTACTCCCTTTCCAGGGGAGCCCCTTCGGCCAGCTTGGGTACTTCTCCGAATTACTTTTTAAAGTATTGAATTGTTGCCGGCACCAAAGTGCTCGCAGCGAGCGGAGAGGGTGGGATTCGAACCCACGCGCCCTTGCGGACAAACGGTTTTCAAGACCGCCTCGTTATGACCACTTCGATACCTCTCCTTGTGAGACGCATCAAGTATGTTAGCACAACCAAAGACTTGTGTCAATACTTTTTCGGTGATTATTCGTTTAATCCTTTTTCGGCTATTTTTCCGGTACTCTCAGCACGAACGCCTTTGTATACGCTCCGTAAGGCTGTACAAGCGTGAGCTCCCATCCGTGCATATCCGCGATCTTTTTGGAGATCGAAAGGCCGAGCCCGCTCCCTTTATCGCCGCTGCGGGAATCATCGCCCTTTACGAACGGTTCAAACAGCTGTTCCGGATCTTTCTCTATCCTGACGCCGGTATCTGCAACTGCGATCTCTTCCATTCCGGCCAGACGTTTGACCAGCACAGCGATACGGGTACCGCTGCTGTTATGGCGCATGGCATTAACCAACAGATTATTCAGGATCCTCCCCGCCTGTGCTTTGTCCGCTTCCGCGATAAACGGTTTTTCCGGGATATCTGCCAGCAGTTCCATCCCGGCGTCTTCCATATCGGTATAGAGCGCAGCTGCCGTCTCGGCCGCCAGCTCATTGATATCACAGTCTTTTTTCGTGAGCGCAAATCCTGTACTGCCGAGTTTTACATACTCAAACAAAAGATTGATCAGCGTACTCATCCTGTCTGATTTGCGCCTTATAGCCTTAATATACTCCGCCTTCATCTCCGGATCCGTTACCACGCCATCGGTGATCGCTCCGGCATATCCGGAGATCGTCATGATCGGCGTACGGAGATCATGCGCAAAATCAGAGAGCATCAGATTGCGTTCCGCATATAATGCTTCGCGTTCCGCATCCCTGATTTTCTGCAGTTCATTGACCCTGGCAGTGACCAGTCTGGCATAAATGATCAGGCCGCTGACAACCGGCACAAGGAGGAGGAACAGAGAAAACATCAGGATAAGAATCACCTGGGAACGTGCAAGGATACCCAGCACGGCCCCCTGGGCATTGCCTGCCATGATGCTTCGCAGGATCGTAATTATATCCGTTCCTCTGACAAGGCCGGCTTCGGATCCCGTGTTGGCAAGATAAGCAGCAAGGGGCAGCAGAACGGTCTGCACGGCAAACTGCAGAAGCAATTCTATTATTCCTGCTGCCGCCGCGACCATCAGCAGTCTTGTGATCAGAAATGATTTCAGATTTTCCATACCGAAAACACGCTCCCGTATCAGTCTCGTTCCATCCTGTAACCGAGCCCGCGGATCGTCTTTATATAGTCTCCGTCCGTATCACCCAGTTTTGCGCGGAGTTTGCTGATGCATACCATAATATTGTTGTCAGCCACCGCATATTCATCTCCCCAGCCGCGTTCATAGATCTGCTGCTTGGTATACACCTTCCCCGGGTGTTCCATGAACATCGAAAGGATTCGGAATTCCACAGAGGTCAGATCGATCTTTTCTTCCTTTTTATAAAGACAGCACGCGTCCAGATCCAGGACAAGATCCCTGTGCTTTATGGTCTCATGCTGCACGGACTTCTGATCCTGCTTCATCTCATGGTATCGGCGCAGATTCGTTTTCACCCTGGCGACGGCTTCCAGCGGGCTGAAAGGCTTCACCATATAGTCATCCGCGCCAAGATCAAGGCCAAGGATCTTCTCGGGATCCGTATCTTTCGCGGAAATGATAATGACGGGGATATTGCTGAACGCCCGCAGTTTTCTGAGCACATGATATCCGTCGATCTCCGGCATCATGATGTCCAGAAGGCAGAGGTCGATATCTCCTTCCTGCAGTGCGCTGACAGCTTCCTTTCCATCTGCTGCTTCCGATACTGCATATCCTGCATTCTCCAGATACAGCCGCAGAAGGCTTCTGATTTCATTTTCGTCATCTGCTATAAGAATCCTGTCCATGTCTGTAATCTCCTTGTAAAACTGCCGGAAGGTGCCGAAAGCGGTAAGCTTCCGGCACCGTATTGTTTTGCATGCTGTAATTTCCAGTCTGCTGATTATGCTTCCGCTTCGATCAGCTTCTGCTCTTCTCCGTATCTGAGTCTCTCATAAAGTGCTGCATTGGTCATATTCCTGTAGGGATTTACATAGAAGATTCCGACGATCCCCAGGGTAAGCAGGGACAGGATGCCCCAGCCAAGGAAGGAGAGATCCAGGACAAAGGCTTTCCATTTCTGTCCGCGCATCATTTCCCTGCTCATCGCAAATACTTCTTTTGTCGGCATATCCGGATCTTCGGCAAGGATATAAGGCATCATGCGGTATTCATATCCTTTTACGATTCCGGGAATGATAAAGAGCAGGCACCAGAGAATGGTATACAGATCTCTGAAAAAGATCGTTTTTACAACATTGAGATATCCGTGATCGTAGCAGAATGCCAGTTCCTTTACTTCCGCCGGGGAATTCAGGTTCCTTAAGAAAAATCTTGCGCCGCCGGCTTCCAGCGGGTTCAGCAGCAATGCCTGGACCACTACGGCTACGGCTGCTATCACCAGGGCGAACAGGATGGCTGCACCGATCACCAGGACCAGATTCATTCCTTTGAGCACCTGCAGGATCGACTGAATACCGGAATGCATCTCCTCCACATCCTGTTTGGAAACATCCGGAGGAAGTTCATCGGTGATACCGTTTATGATATCGTCAGCGATCTCATTCGATTCCGCATCTTCGATCTGCTGTTCTTCCTGCACATGTGCAGCAGATCCGCCATCCAGTGCGGCTCCGGCACCGGCTCTGCCGCCGATCGCGGCTCCGCCTCCCCCGAGAAGTACCATGATGATAAAACTCACCAGGACTGTTTTCCAGTAGCTGCGGTGCATGGCCTCTTTTCCTTTTGATTTCAGTTCTTTTCTGGTCCACATATTCTTATGCCTCCGTTCGTTTGTTTATGCGCTGCCTCCGGGAGATCCGGAAGGCTGTTCCGTTCTGTTGGCATAAGGATAGCACGGGAAGCTTTCCGGGGAACTGGAAGAACCTTAACAGAACCTTAATCATGCTGATCATATTCTGAAAAACCTTATTTAATAGTAACAGAACCCGAAATAATTATCAATGAAACAGACAGGGGTTCAACTCCCCTCGATTCCACAAAAAAAGATCTGCTTCCGCAGATCCTTTTTTATGGAGATGAGGGGAGTTGAACCCCTGTCCGAAAACCTGTCCCTTCCAGTATCTCCCATCACAGTCACTGATTTAAGATTCCCCCGGCCGGCCGCCCGGTGACAGGCTGCAGGCTTCGGTAGCTTCATAAATTCTTACCGGACCGCAAAGCTTTGGAACGGCAGTTCCTCACAGTTCATGATGCCGGGATCTGCGGTTGTGAGCAGCCGCAGGCCGACAGCTGCCATCAGGCAGCGTACGCGAAATTATCTTCTGCGTTTATATTTAAGTTCCGTTTTTTAACGTGGCCACGGTCCACGGATGGCTGCCGGAACTTCGAAGTCCCCGTCGAAACCGGTACATCCCCGGTAGGTCGTTTATTTTACTGCAAAAGCTTAAGAATGTCAACCTGACTGACTACAGATCTTTAGGAAACTGTTTTTTTAACATTTTTGCAATATGCAACTTGATTTGTAACGATATTATTCTTATAATAAAATCAACCTGATATTTCAAAATCAGAAAAAAGGAGGACTACCATGAGAAACTACAGACATATTTTCGGCGCGATGCTGATCGCGGCAGCAGCGGTCCTGTTCATGTCCGTACCCGCACAGGCAAAGACCAGGTACGAAATAAAGACGGAAAAGACCTATTCAATATTGCCTGGCGGCGAAGAGTTCCTGGATTCTACCACCGTATTCAGCTATAACAAAAAAGGACTTGTTACAAAAGAATCCTTTAAGTCCGGAGACATAGCTACGGTAAAGACGTATGCTTATAACGCAAATGACGAAGTCAAGAAGTACCTCGAAAAAGAGAACGGCAAAGAGACCAGCCGTTATGATTATACGTTCAACAAAAACGGTGACGTCACAAAATCCCTCCATTATGAGAACAAAAAACTGGTCGGTAAAACAATATTCAAGTACAACAAGAAAAAACTTCTTTCCACAACATTCTATGAAGGCAAGAAAATAACAAGCATTGAAACGAATACTTTTGACAGTAAGGGGCGTGTAAAGAAAGCCGTTACCAAAGATGCCAAAGGAAAGGTCATCTCCACCTCTACAATAACCTATAAAACCAGCGGCAGCAAAATTACGCAGCAGACAGTAAAGACAAAAGATGCAGATGGAACATCTACTGTTGTTTATAATTACTACAGCAACGGACAGATAAAATCTTTCACCTTTAAAACAAAGGACGGCGGCAGCAGCGCTGCGTATGATAAGAACGGAAATAAGCTGAAAGAAACATATCAGTCCAAAAATTTCAAGGAAGTCTCCACCTACAAAAATGGATGGATCCAGAAGAGCGAGCATACGATGGACGGAAAGAAGAGCGTCTATACCTATAAATATACATTGGATGCAAAAACAAAACAGCCCAAGGTACAGACCCAATATGACGGAAAGGAAGCAATACGCAGAACAGAGTATACCTATACCGTCATCAAATAATACTTTCTTTCCATTAATCACAGAAAAACGGACGCGCCGGCGTCCGTTTTTCTGTATTTCATGTCAGCTGCCGGATCATATTCCGTGTGAACAGATCCGCCCGCTCTTCTATTCCCGGCGTTTTCAGTATGCTTCCGGGATCATTGGCCGTTTCCATCATGGCAAACCATGGCGGCAGCGTAAATGTCTTGTTCATGTTCAGTGCGCTGATCAGCTGCTCAGCCAGAATATCGCTTCCCGAGTAACCGGAAACGATGATCCCGAACAGCAGTTTATCGAAGAACTGCCTTCGCCGGTAGATTGATGTCAGCCGGTTCACGGTCGCCTGCAGATTTGCACTGAGCGCATCATTATAATTCGGGCACAGCATCACAAGCGCATCGCATTCTTCCAGCGCCGGATGAACCTGTTCCACGACCACGCCGCCGTAGTAACATTTTCCTTTTTTCGAAAAATGCATGCAGGTCGTAAACGGACAGCCGATACAGTCATTGATCGTGCCGTTGAGCAGCGGGATTTCCAGTATTTCAAAATTCTCCGGCAGTTTATCCTTCACCATGTTCCATAGTGTGAGCGTATTTGACGTCTCCCGGATACTTGCATGCAATACCAGGATCTTCGGAGCCTTCTTCTTTTCGGGAAGCCTGAAACTGCAAAGCCGGCTGATCAGCCCTTTCGTTTCTGAAATATACGTTTCCCACAGACTGGTTCCATTCAGATCAGAGAGGACCTTAAAATTCATGAGCGACCCGGTCGCCTCCACCAACGGTCTGCCCGGAAAGGCGCAGCCTGACATATTGATGGAAAGAACTGCTTCCCGTCCGACCGCTTTGGTGAAAAATTCAGACGGACTGTCCATGATGACGGCACCGGCCGAACCCTCAAAGAATTTCCGCTTCAGCCTGATCTTCCGCAGCATCCTGATCCACTCCAGGTTGATCCCTGCGCCGTCCACCTCGATTGCAAACAGGATCCTTGCATTCCGTATGGGAACAAGTTCTTCCTCTCTGTAAATGTGCATGGAAAAGCCCCCCGGATGAATGTCAAGCGCATCCAGGAGCCTGAACAGACGGGAATCCGGCTCCGGCTTCCCCGGGCAGATCAGCACCAGATTGTTTTCAGGATGATCTCTCAACTGAACCATGTCCTCCTATGATTGTTTTCACAGACCGTTTCTTAATTCCTTCAAATTATCATATGCATGTTTTATTCTCAGGAACAGTTCTTCCGGCAGCACAGGATCTTCAATCTCTGTTCCGCCGTCCGTGACACGGTTCCTGCAGCCAAGCCAGACGCCGTCCATGTTCACGGAACTGTAATGCCACTCCCCGGATACCGCAGCGATCACTGAAAAAGCACCGGAGGATATCGCCGGGGCGATATATGGCTTGAACCCCCATTCACGCATCCGGATATTCGCTTTGACAGTCAGTTCTGTAAGCTCCCCTGACAGCGCATCGTCATAGTTCTCAATGGAATTCGCGATGACAAGATCCCCGCCATGCGGACCATAAGCTCTTCCTTCCGTCAGATAAGAAGCAAGCCGCGCATCCTTCCCGGCAAAATAGGCTGCACGTGCATTCATTACCCCGAGCCCGAAACCTTTCACGTTATCCGGGTCCAGGCCTGCCGCCGCAGCGTACATGCAGAGCGGATCCACCGGATCGGAAACCACACAGAATAATCCTTTGAATCCGGCTTTTACAGCATTTGCGGCTACACTGCTTACCAGTCCCGAATTAGCCTCCAGCTGGGCCATGCGGACATCCCCTTTGTTGGAAAGATCCGGGACTCCTTTAGATGCGCAGAACAGAAAAGCATCGCAGTCGAACCATTCGTCCGGTGCAAGCGTTCTCACCGGAGGAAGAAGCCTTCCGTCCGGTGCTGCAATCTGGTTCATTTCAAACTCAAAGCGTTCCGGTACCATCGGACGGACGTCCGCAATGCCGATGCTTTCGATCGCCTCTGCCCCGAGCAGTCGAAGTCCGAGAAGCAGGGTGCTGCCGACGTCGCCGAGGGCGAGGAGGTTCACACTTTTTTTCTCTTTCCGGAACCACGCGCGGGGAGCGCCGGATCCGACGGTGACTGTATCAAGAATGTTATTAATACCGATTAAGTCAGATATTCTTGCCATTATTACTCCTGAAAAACATTTCCTTGCTAAACTATACTATAACCGCTGATCTCTCTGCGAAGATCCTTCGTCGCTCCGCTCCTCAGGATGACATTTGCAGCCGGAGGCTGCTGTCATTCAGACGACGGCTTTGCCGGAGGAAGAATCCACCGCATTCAGGCTTCGGTTTCAATAAAACCGTATGCTTTACAGCGAGGATCCTTCGCTCTCCGCTCCTCCGGATGACATACCGTCCGATGCACCACACAGGAACAGCATGGTTTCCGTATCAGAACTGTGTGTGAAGAGCGACAGGATCGGGCGAAACCGCCGACAGAGGAACCGACACGCTTTTTGTCGGGCCGGCGGAGTGCGAATGTTTCGTCCCGGATCCGAAGCAATCTGAGGACCCTGTTCTGATACGGAAAGCTGATGTTCCGTCTCTCATAGGTGCATTCTTCATTTCACTCAGAATACCGGGGGACTGTCCCATAAAAACCTTCCCTCACGTCTTCATCCTGGTAAAGTACTCCAGTCTGCCGAGCTGCTGGATATCATTTTCCACATACACCGATGCCGGAACATTGACATCATATGTCATATACCGCCCCTTATCCGGGCATGTCGGGGTCTGGATCACCTCGCCCAACCTGTCGAGTGTCAGGTTTCTTTCAAACTCTTTCTGATACTCCTCTTCCAGCACCTTCAGGATATTCCTGGCGTTCTCCAGGCACGTCATCGACAGCCGGTAAACAGCACCCACATTTTCGGACGCCAGGAATGCCGGCGTAACATACGGCATGATCAGGTTCACACTTGTGATCAGGCCCGCCGTTCTCTTCCCCTTCGTTCTGACACTGTCGCCGCCGATAAACGGGTACAATGTGGATTCCACGAACCAGGATCTTATATTCGGGATATAGTATGCGCAGTCCGCTTCAAATCCTCTGCTCATAATATTATCCCGTCCGTTGGCTGTCATGATGCCGGTGAGGATCCTGTCGATCGTCAGCCCTTCTTCTTTCAGCAGCGGCGTGATCTTGTTGATACGGTATCCCTTGTGCAGCAGGTCGTCCACAAAGATAACATCCCGCTCAAACGATTTGATCATCTGCAGCTGTGTGTGGATCGACGCATTCCCGGGGAACTCTTCAATCGAAAAACCGCGCATGTTCTCATTGAACACACGCTCTGTGCGGAGCGCCTTCGTGACAGTATTCGGCGTAATGTTCCCGCGCAAGGCCTTTCCGAACGGCACGCACATCTTCTTCCCGAGCGTCCTGGGCTTGGTGACATACTCCGGAACATTGTTCAGTTTCGTGATCTTCTCTACCAGCTTATAATACATGACGGCAGCTTCAAAGGAAAGCACGAGCTGTCCCGGTTCCAGCTTGGTCAGGGCTTTCTGCAGTTTCCGGTGCGATTCATCGATGACGCCCAACACTCTCGGATTGGATTTGAGCGGTTCCTTGATGACGGATTCAATGTTTTTGTTGAGCACGATCGGCTTATGCATATCCACCGCCATGACAGTATTCCTGGCGCCTTTCTCGGAAAGTCTGACGAACCCCTGTCTTGCCAGCGCTTCCTCTACCGGTTTTCTGCGCTCCTGCATCTCCGGACGGCCGTGATACAGACAATAGGTATAATCCTTTGCGAGGGCATGGGCCAGCAGTTCGGTAAGCACGATCTGCACATAATCATAGCTGTTCTCCTGCCGGAATCCGTAAATGCCCTTGATGACCATCATTTTGCCCCAGGCATGATTCCTGATATTCATGACCATCTCCAGATCGTGGAATTCATCCATCAGATCCGTCGTATGGATCAGACCGGCAGCGGCCATCGCGATCGGCACACCGCCGCGTTCATTATCTCTCAGCACAGCAAGCGAGAGCCTGTTCCTGTGCATGTTGACACGGATCATATCCGTATCTGTTTTGTTTCTCAGGACGGTCTTTTCCAGTTCTTTCCAAACGCTGTCCGTGACTTCATCGTCATCCAGCACGACACATTCGATCGAGCGGACAGCCAGCACTTCCTTGTACTGCGGTTCCCTTAAGTACAGATTGTTCTCATAGACATAGTTCTGCGCCATCGGATCGATCAGGTGGGAGATATCCCTGTTCAGATCGATATTCTCTCGGATCCGGGTCGAGCTGATATCCTCCAACTGCAGCGGCAGGGTAAGATCCACAACTTTCCCGGAGATACCGTGCGCTCCGGAAAGGATATCCATTCCTTCAAGATCATATTCCTCGCCGTGCCGCCGGAACACAATATGGTTAAAGGTATGGATGCTGTTCTCTGTCGGATCCGCCTTATAGGCAGACGCATTGATGACCACGTCGCTCCCGACCACGATAAACACTTCCCTGCCGGGGAAAAGCGCCTTCATCTCCGCCAGGTTCCTCACATTCGCGATGTTCACAGGCACTTCCATCGGGAACATGAACACCTGCGTGTCCTCCGCACAGGACATTAAAGCGATCTTTCTTCTGATCAGCGGCGCCTGTGTGCGCTTTGACCACGAGAATTCATCCGTCGCCAGATAGACCGTATAGCCAAGCTTCCGGATCGCGTCCACGATTCCTTTGTGACTCAGTGAGAACGGGTCGAAGCTTCCCGGGAAGAAGGCAACATTCCGGCTTTCCATGAAAACGATGTCATCGTACTCCATCAGATACTCGGAAAGGAATCTGTAAACATGGTTCAGGGAAGCCGCATTGATCAGGAAAGTGAGATTGTCTTCCTGTTCCTCATGCATGATATGCAGGGCCTTCTTGGCCATATAGTGATAGATCCTCTCCTTTTCCTTCAGCGGAAGGACCCGCTGCCCGAAGATGAAGTCTCCCATGACATAACAGGCTTCCTGCGTGATCATGCTGTGGAAATGGGCCAGGCCGCGGAGAAGCGTCCCGATCAGTTTGTGCATTCTGGGATTATGACCGGTATAATCAGGATACCTGCGCTTATAGGAATCATAATTCTGGATCAGATAACCTACGGTATCGATCGCGACGCAAGCAGTCGCATCCGGCGCTGTAATAACAAGTTCCCGCAGTCTGTCGAGCACTTCCTCCAGTTCCTCGGGACGCAGTTTTACCAGCATGCCGCCGAGGTATCTCGGAATATTCTTGGTATACTCGGACTCTCCGAGTTCCAGTCCCTTCAGGAGCTCCATGGCCACTTCGTTTCGCTGTTCCAGGGAAAGGAAATCCGTCATATCCACGAGCGTCCGTCCTGCCAGATGTCTGACATCCCCGCATTCCGATCCGGTGATCAGGTTTACCAGATGCGTCGTGGTATGCAGCGGCTGCGTATTCCTTCCGTATTTTGTCAGATAGAACAGGAACTGGATATTGACAAGCTTCGCGATCCAGGGCGTTGCAGCCTTCAGGTTCTGCATGAACGCTTCATTAATATATTTTTCGGTATTCTTAAGAAGCTTTATGTCCCTGAGTTCTTTCACGCCCAGTTTTACATAAAGGATCTCTTTCAGGAAAACGATGCTTACCGCCTGGCTGTCGTGAATGTTCTCGGCTATGTGCGCGGCAAAGTCCCTTACCCTCTTCTCATTTTTAAAGGCATCCTCGTCCATAAGACGGTTCGCGAAAAGGAGGATCGTGGTCGCCAGTTCCACGTCGTCCGTATCGGAGAAGTACTCCGCAAAGGAGATGATCACATCCATTTTCTCCGGGGTCAGACCTGTATACGGCATGCGTTCCGCCGTCTCCACCATAATAAAGGCCGTAAAACGGTCTCTTTCAGTATTCAGGTATTCCTCCAGAAGAACTTCCAGATAATCCTCCCTCCTGTATGGTCTGCAGTTCTTCAGGATGCTGCCGACGAGCGTCTCCAGCTTGTATCCCAGCCACATTCTGTGCTGCTCGGTAAGCTTGTGATCCGGCTCCAGGATCATCTTCACATATTTCCGGAACTGCTCGACAGAAGAAGATACCTGCAGGAAAGCCATCATGCCCTCCGGGATCTCCTTGCGGTATTCGGTATCGTAGCCGACGATGATCTCCCCCATCAGGATGGCCGCTTCGTTGCGGATATCGCTTTCCTTGTGCATCAGCAGTTCGTACAGAAAACTGATCGTAAGCAGCTTCTGCCGCTGGCTCAGGTAGGTATTATATTCTCTGAAGATGTTCAGATAAGTCCTGGTATGCTTGTAATCCTTTTCACTTCTCGCGCTCTCCAAAATGGAGGCAAAGGAGCTCTCATGGCTGAGGATATTCATCACACTGACGTTGTGATAGATCGCATCGTCTTTGTACGCGCTGATCAGGGCGTCTCCGCCAAGCAGTGCAGTGTTGATCTTTTTCTTCGGTTCCGGGACCGTCTTGTCAAGCGCCGGATGGGCTCCCAGACGGACCATGTAATCCTCGAAATCCTTAAGCTTGCTGTAGACCTTTACATACCGTCTTCTCTTCGCATCGTCTACGTTATCCAGCTTCCCGAGTATGACTTCGAAGGAATCTTTCAGGGAATAGCAGTGAATGATCTCCTTCCCATTCTCTCTGGTGCTCTTGACTCTGAAGTCGGCATAAATCAGCAGCAGCGATTCCAGGGAAAGGTTTTCCAGTTCCAGATCCCAGGTGGAATGATTCGCGCCGATGTATCCGATCGTCGGCATTTCATAACGTTTGAAAAGCAGATCGGTATAATAGTAATGAAGATACGGGACTCTTCTGGATTCAGTATCCTTGCATCCGAATTTGCCGATGTCATGGCCGATCGCGGCGCCAGACATCAGCGCCAGATCGACAGGCAGGCCGCACTGTTTCAGTTCCCTTGCCATATGCATGGCGACATTATGAACGCCCGCGACATGGCCGCCGATATTGAAGGGCGTGACCTCCGCAGCGATCCGCATGAACTCCAGGAGATAAGTGTCGCGGCAGAAATCGAGGAAATATTCATACTCTCTCCTTGTCGGAGAGTTTTTGCACTCTTCAAAAGATGCCAGCGCATAATGCATCGTCATCCGGAAACCGTGATAATCTCTCTCCGCTTCAAAGAATTTCCGGAGGATCTCCATGTAGAAGATCTTTCCCCGCATATACTGCGGCTCCATGACTTCCGGAAAGTTCTGCGGATAGAGCACATTTTTTCCATCCGCGAACAGGAAATTCAGCCATCCGCCTTCCGGTTCCGGCGAGAATTCTCCGATGATATTTTTTACGGCATCCAGCACTTCCGCGCATGTCATCACCTCATGCGTGACGATCTCTTTCAGGGAATCTCTGAAATGCCGTTCTCTCAACAGCCTGTCGATCTGATTCTCTTCTTTCCCCAGCTGCTTCAGCACGTGCTTATCCTTAAGCCTTTCGGTGATATGCGAAAGCAGCTCGCGGTACATATCATCCTTTCTCATAAAGACCTCCTGTTTTCAGTTCTTTCCGCGGATGCGTCCGAACAGTCCTGACAGTATCTCGCTGTCCGATGACCCGGCAAAGCCGAATATCTTCTCGGTTACTTCATCATTGACCCTGTGCGCCGCTTTCAGATCCTCCGGCATAGCGTCTCCGTACATCTGCGCAGGCGTCATCTCACTGTGCGCCTTTCTGGCGGTTATGATCCCGTCCGCGGCTGCATCAAGCGCCGCCCGCCTGAATTCGTCGACATCCGGGAACGGGAAATTGTTATAGATAAAACTGGCGGAATACCGCAGATCACTCTTGAGTCTTCCTGCCGCAGCCCTGACAAAGATCATGTGCACGCGGGAGGACATAAGCGCAAACAGGGCTTTGCTTGCGCCCGGGACCATCAGCACGGCGTCGCCCGCGATCACATCTGCATCCAGAAAACCGACCGGAATGTATTCTCTTCTGGCAGAACTGACTCTCGGGACCAGCAGATATTTACCCGACGCCGGCTGCCTGATCTCTCCGAATCTGTCCGGGTGGAGCGCCAGAAGCTTTGTGGATCCCCTGCTGCTCCTCTCCCTGTACTTTCTGACAGCACTGATCCTTTCTTCGATCAGCGGGTGTTTCAGCAGTTCATCCGGGACTGTACCGTCCACCCATATACAATACCGGAATCTTCCTTTCAGGAAATCTTCGGAACCGGTATACGGCCGGATCACGCGCACCAGTTCCGGCGCCGCTTCCAGCATCTTTTCCTTCTCCGCTTCCGTGAGGATCAGATGGCCGCCGTCATTCGGCATGCTGCCGAAGACCATCTCCGGCACATCCGACACCGGTTTTCTTCTGGATATGATGAAAACATCATCGCCTTCCGTCAGATAGGCATTAATATGCCGGCAGACCGATCTGCTGTCTCCGTCAAAAAGGATCTTCTCCGGTTTTCTGGGTGCTGCAGCAGAAAAGCCGATGATCACGCAGTGGACTTTTGCCGCCCCGCCCGTCAGATTCGTCCACACAAAGGTCCTGTAGGCAAAATCGATCTCCATGCCGTGTTTATAGGAAAGCTCCTTCCAGAGGATGGAAGCCTGTTCCCCCTGGGAGATGCTGTTCGTGGAAACAAAGGCTGCTTTTATCCCTGTCCCTTCAATGAATTCCGCCGTTTTCTTGTACCAGGCGGCAACATAATCCAGATTGCCGAGTCCCGGCAGTGTTCCGAAAGCCAGTTTCATGTCTGCTTTCTGGGACGCGGTCATTAGCCGTGCGCCAACATAAGGCGGATTGCCTATGACATACGACAGCTTCTTTTTATCAACAAGATCCTCCCAGCGTTCGGAAATGGCATTACCGACCCGAATGCCCATGCCGGTAATCTCTTCCGGCAGCACCTCCGGGATCCCGAACAGCGCCGCAGCGGCCAGATCCATTTTCCGTTTTGTAAGCCACATGCAGATCCTGGTGATGCCTGCCTCGACGGGATCAAGTTCTATGCCGATGAACTGGTGCGTGCTTACATTGCACACCAGGGAAATGTCCAGTACCCGCTGGCCTGTGCTGTAAAGTTCTTCCAGTACATCCAGCTCCAGGAGCCGCAGCCGCATATAAGCACGCAGGAGAATATTTCCGCACCCGCATGCCGGATCAAGCACGCAGATCTGTGTGAGTTTTCTCAGGAATTTTTTAAGGCCGGCTCTGTTTCCGGCAAGCTTCTTCCTTTCGGCATTCAGGCTGTCCATGAACAGAGGATCAATGATCCTGTCGATATTCTCTTCGTTCGTATAATACGCGCCGGAGGCTCTTCTCTCCTCCCTGTCAATGATATTCTGGAACAGCGCGCCGAAAATGGCGGGACTGATCTCTTCAAACCGGATCTCCCTGCAGGAGAGCAGGAGGTCCTCAAATTCTTCCGGGAATTCCTTTTCCGGCAGCTCCTGTGAGAAGATCTGACTGCTGATGACCGGCAGAAAAACACGCCCGCTCCCGTTCTCCGGCATTTTTCCGGCAAGCGCATCAAAAATACGATGCAGTGCATATCCGGCTTGTCCTTTCCCGGCGTCTCTCACGGTATCGTAAAAAGATCTGCTTCCGAACACATGCAGCGCATCCGAAAAACAGCAGATCATGATCCGGGTCAGCATCAACGTCGTTTCATCTTTTTCATAACCGCAGTCCGAGAGCAGGGTCCCGAGCCGCTGCATGCGCTCCAGTACCAGTCTGCCCTGTTCGCCATCAGAAACACTTTTCATATTCTCTCTCCGTGAATTTTGTCACTTTTTTAATTATAACAGATATATGAAAATAAAAAAAGACTGCCGCAGGCAAAAACCCGCGGCAGCACATGCATCTGTCAGCCTTCATCCCAGTTATGATATACATTCTGGACATCGTCATCGTCATCGAGAAGATCCAGCGTACGGTTGATCATCTTGATATCCTGTTCATCGGTAAGGGTGACCCACGTCTGCGGGATCATCGTGACATCCGCTTCCATCATCGGGATGCCTTCCTTCTCCAGGTTCTCTCTGACGGCAGAGAAATCATCCGGATCAGTAAGGATCTCATAGGAATCATCCTCTTCGGTGATATCTTCCGCGCCTGCATCAAGAGCGATCATCATCAGATCGTCAAACTCCATATCGAGTTCTTCCTTGTCAATGATGATCTGGCCTTTTTTGTCGAACATAAAGGATACGCAGCCCTGGGAACCGACATTGCCGCCGCCCTTTGTGAACGCGTTCCTTACGTTTGATGCAGTCCTGTTCTTGTTATCTGTCAGCGTCTCCACGATAATGGCTGTCCCGTTCGGGCCATAGCCTTCGTAGGTAGCCTGAACATAATCCACACCTGAACCTTCGCCGGCTGCCTTCTTGATGCTGCGGTCGATGGTATCATTCGGCATGTTATTGGCTTTCGCCTTCGCAATCACATCACGAAGCTTGCCGTTATTGGCGGGATCAGCGCCGCCTTCCTTGACCGCAACAGCGATCTCACGGCCTATACGTGTAAACACTTTGCCTTTGGCGGCATCGTTCTTCTCTTTTTTATGCTTGATATTTGCAAACTTTGAATGTCCTGACATGATATCCCTCTCTATAACATTTTTGTATCACGATTGTAGCACCATAATAACGGCTTGTCAAAACCGTCTTTCGGCTGCTTTTTCATTATCCGGTGCCGTTCTCAGTGAACGTAGATCCGCGGGACCCTTTCTCCTATATCGCACAGGAATTCGTACGGGAATCTGCCGCAGATCGCGGAAAGTTCCTCCACGCTTATACACTCCTCTCCGCTCCTGCCGAGAAGAACGACGCGGTCTCCTTCCTTCACGTCCGGTATATCCGTGACGTCCGCCATCATCTGGTCCATGCAGATCCTGCCGAGGATCGGTGCACGTTTTCCGTTGATCAGCACGCATGCTTTATCCGAAAGCAGCCTCGGATAACCGTCTGCATAACCGACCGGAATCGTTGCCACGCGCCTGTCACTGTCAAGGACACGAATATGATTATAGCTGATCCCCTCTCCCGCTTTTCTGTCCGTTACAAAGACGACTTCGCTTTCCCAGGAGAGCGCCGGTTCCAGCTTTACGTCTCTTTCCACTTCATCCGAAGGATATATGCCGTAGAGCGCGATCCCCAGCCTGGCCATATCAGGACAGTATTCCTGGAAACGGATGGTCCCGGCACTGTTGGCCGTGTGTTTGATCGGGATATATTTCCCGCCGTCCTCTATCCTGTGCACAATATCGTCAAAGATCTCATGCTGCTGTCTTGTAAATGTGAGATCCGTTTCATCGGCTCTGGCAAAATGGGTAAAGATCCCTTCCACGCAGACCCCCGGAAGCATCTGGATCCTGCGGACCGCATCGACCGTTTCCTGCGTGGGCGCAAATCCGATCCTGTGCATGCCGGTATCAAGTTTTATGTGAATGACCGCATTCCTTCTCTGCGCTGCCGCTGCCTTTGAGATCTCCACGGCATCCTCTTCCTTGAATACCGTCATCCTGATCCGGTTCGAGATCATCTCGGCATAGTCTTCCTTCCAGCTGTAGCCGAGGATCAGAATGGGCAGCCGGATCCCGGCTTCCCTGAGCTGCATTGCTTCCGCCGCACAGGCTACGGCCAGGAAATCAGCCCTGTCTTTCAGCCTTTCCGCGATCTTTACCGCACCATGCCCGTACGCATCCGCTTTTACTACCAGGCATTTGCGCACTCCTGCCGGAAGTCCTCCAGTCAGGGCGTCCACATTATGCTCGATCGCCCTCAGATCCACCTTTACCGATGTTCTTTTTGTAAAACGCATATTGAAACTCCTTATAAGGATCGTAAGATCTCTCCTGCCGTCACGGCGCGTTCCCCGAGCTTTGCCGCTGCCCTGTCACCGGCGCACGCATGCATCAGCACCCCAAGACAGGCTGCCCTGGAGGGATTGAACTTCTGTGCCAGCAGACCGCCGATCACGCCGGAAAGCACGTCTCCGCTGCCGCCTGTCGCCATACCGGAATTGCCGCATGTATTGATGCAGATATCGCTCCCCGCTGAGGAGGCGATCACAGTTCTGGCATCTTTCAGAACGAGGGTCACCGGGAATCTCGCCACAAAATCCGCCGCCGCCTTTACCGGGTCGGCTTTGATCTCCGCGATATCCTTTCCTGTCAGCCTGCTCATTTCGCCCATATGCGGCGTGAGGATATGATTCGGCGTAAGCTGATCCATCAGTGCCTTTTTCTCTGCAAGCATATTCAGGCCGTCCGCGTCTATAACGACCGGCTTCTTTGAATACTGAATGATATACCGCAGAAAACGCCTGGACTGTTCACAGATCCCGAGCCCCGGTCCGATCACGACAGAGGAAGCGGCATTCAGCATGGCGTCCATTTTCTCCGGGGAGAATTCATTGTCCTTATAGCTTGTCAGGATCGCTTCGGGAACGGAAGTCTGCAGGATCAGCCTGTTGCATTCCGGGGAAAGGATCTGTACGAGGCCTGCGCCGGAACGGTATGCCGCACTGCCGGAAAGCACTGCTGCACCGGCCATATCGAACGACCCGGCGACAACAAGGACTCTGCCGAAAGTGCCTTTATGACCGTCCGCCGGGCGC
>CAMOZZ010000033.1 GCA_946631165.1 uncultured Lachnospiraceae bacterium
CACCATAGAGCAGATAAGACGGCATAGATGTCTTTTCTCCGGAAGATACCGCGTCAACGGTGTTTCCGGCTGCTTTATTACGACGCCTGACCATGCACTGTGCCGCCAGCGCGATGGCGGGCAGCAGAAAAAGCAGAAAACGGACTGTTCCGGGCAGCAGGCTTCTTCCAAGTTCTCCCGTATAATTTTCCGCGACATCCCCGGCGCCGTACAGAAGATTTCCGGGCGTCATATAAGTGGAAAAGATCGAGCGGATCATACTTTCAACGGTGAAAAGAAGTGCAGAAGCGATGCTGATAACAGCACTCAGAAGGTTCGCTGCAAAGCTGCTGCGCTGCCTGATCAGGCAGATCATTGCGCTGACGATGGCGCCGATTCCGCAGGCCGCCAGCACTGCAGTGGCCGGCGACAGGGAAACGGAGACACCGGCGAGAAGGCGGAGCAGAACTTCAAACCACGAAAACTGGAACGGAAAAAACAGCAGAATGAATAACTCCTGCTGTTCCTCTGCATTCCGGATATTCAGCTTTTCAAAGACCTTTCCGCTCATAACGCAAGCCATTATAAACCCGATCAGACCAGCGTTCAAGTTTTTTCGGGAAACGGCGGCAGAAGGGCCTCCTTCTGCGCCGCGGGCTTATCCCAGCAGTTCACGGAGGGCGGCTTTATACTCCGCGGCGGATCTGGCCTTATTGATCTTTTTCAGCTGTTTCCTGCTGTCCGGAAAGTTTTCTCCCAGATAGAACCACAGCTCTTTCATCTTATGGACCACATTGATCTCTTCATGAATGACTTCATGGTACGCTTCGAAAAGATCCTCCAGATACCGTGTCAGTTCTTCCTTCGCGAGTACCTCTCCCCCTGTCATCTCCCGGACCAGCGCCGGATTCCGGATCAGCCCGCGGCCGATCATGACGGAATCCAGTCCGGGGAACCGTGCGGTAATCTTTTCAAGATCCTCCGGTGTGAACAGGTCTCCGTTATAGCTGACCGGATGAACGCTTGCCGCAAGCATTGCTCCGAACGTACCCAGATCCGGTTCCCCTTTATAGAAATCCACTCTCCGCCTGGCGTGAATGATCAGCCTGCCGATCGGATACCGGTTGAAGATCTCCATCAGGCGTACCGATTCTGCTGCCTCTTCCACCCCGATCCGGGTCTTGACAGATATGCAGATATCCTTTCCGGAAAGATTGCTGTCGGCATTGATCCCGTTAAAAACACTTTCAAAAAAGCGGTCCAGCTCTTCCGGCACGGACAGAAAGCCCGCGCCTTTCTTTTTTGATACTTCCGTTGCCATCGGACAGCCGAGGTTGAAATTCACCTCCCGATATCCCAGTTCCGCAAGCATCTGCAGGGCATGCAGAAACTGGTCCGGTTTATTGGTAAGCACCTGCGGCACGGCAGGCACGCCCGCATTATTGGCCGGGTCGATATCCTTCCGTTCTTTCTGTTTGAAACTCATAGTCTGGTTTGCCACAATAAAAGGCATGTAGTACGCGTCGATGCCGGGGAACCGTTCATGATGAACACGGCGAAAAGGATATTTTGTGATGCCCTCCATGGGCGCGAAAAAGAATTTCATACTCTCAGATCATCTCCTGCTGTCTGTCCGGGAATCCGCAGACGGTTCTGCGGCTCCTTCCGGTCTGTCGATCAGCTACCTTAGAGCCGGCAGCTCACGGGCCTTCTCCATCATAGCACATTTCACAAAAAAATCTCCTGCCCGTTTACGAAAACGGCAGGCTGTTCCCCCGATAGAGCAGGAAAAATAATGCATCCTGATGCTGCATATAGTATAGTATTTTATAACTGGGAAAACCACACTGCCAGCAAACCTTCTTTCAGATTGATTACAGGAGGACAAATCCATGATCATGACTGAACCCTATATACGCCGCATAGAAATGATCCACTGCGCATTGTGCAGCAGTGCGCCCTGCGATGCCGCATGTCCTGCTGTAAAACCGGCAGACCTTCTGCGCAGCATCTGGTTTGCCAATGAGCAGGGCGCTATATCCCGGCTCCCCGCAGAAAATCCATGCCTGTCCTGCGATGCGCCATGTGAAAAAGCATGTGTGCGCCCCGGTCAGGTCGGAATCCGGGATCTTGTCACAAAACTGTATGAGCAGGTAAAGCCGGCCGCGGAAACAGCCGTACCGGAAAACGAAGACAGACTGGCCTGCAGTCTGTGCGGGATCAGGCTCGAAAATCCGTTCCTGCTGTCGTCTTCCGTTGTGGCCAGTACCTATGACATGTGCGCCAGGGCTTTTGAAGCCGGCTGGGCCGGCGCTGCCTTCAAAACGATCTGCTCTTTTGAGATTCATGAAGCCTCTCCCCGTTTTTCCGCTGTCACCGGCGATAACGGCAGCATTATCGGCTTTAAAAATATCGAACAGCTCTCAGATCACAGCGTTGCCGAGAATATGGAGATCTTCCGGAAACTGAAGAAGGATTATCCGTCCAAAGTGATCCTGGCGTCCATCATGGGGCGGGACGATGCGGAATGGGAATCCCTCGCCGGGCTCTGTGAGGAAAACGGAGCTGATGCCGTTGAGCTGAACTTCTCCTGCCCGAACATGGCGGACGGCGGTCTGGGATCGGATATCGGCCAGGTGCCGGCGCTGGTGGAACGTTTTACCGCGGCAGCCAGACGAGGAACAAAGATCCCGATCCTGGCCAAACTGACGCCGAACGTAAGCAGCGTGATTCCCGCCGCGCGTGCAGCACTGCGTGCCGGCGCGGACGGAATATCCGCGATCAACACGATCAAGAGCATTATCAATGTCAATCCCCACACCTATATTTCGGCGCCGGCCGTTCATGGAATGTCTGCCGCGGGAGGTTACAGCGGAAACGCAGTCAAACCGATCGCGCTTCGTTTTATCACGGAACTCGGACAGGATCCGATGCTGACCGATATGCATATCAGCGGCATAGGCGGCGTGGAGACCTGGCGCGATGCACTGGAATACATCCTGCTCGGCGCCGGCAGCGTACAGGTCACCACGGCAGTCATGCAATATGGCTATCGCATTATCGATGACCTGAAGGAAGGGCTGAATCTGTATCTCACGGAAAAAGGCTTCGCGAACGTTGAGGAGATGCGCGGACTGGCCCTGGATTCTGTCAGTGAAACAACGGATGTGCTGGAACGCGATACGGTGCTCTTCCCGTCCTTTAACAAAGACCGGTGCATCGGCTGCGGCAGGTGCATGATCTCCTGCCGCGACGGAGGGCATCAGGCGATCCGGCTGGATTCCGCACGCAGGCCGAAACTGAACGGACAAAAATGCGTCGGCTGCCACCTCTGCATCCTGGTATGTCCGCAGAAAGCGATCAGCCCGGGGCGAAAACGGATCAGCCGGAAACAGAAATAAGGAGACAGGAACCCTGTCTCCTTCTCTTCATCAATCTGCGGTACATTCAGCAAAGAAGGAGACAGAGGACCAAATCCCCTGTCTCCTTTTCCCCCATCTATATTTCACCGGAGTTCCGGTGCAATATAGCCATACTCTTCGGCCGCCTTCTTTTCCAACGCGTTCAGCTCCAGATTTGCCATAAAGGCGTGCGTTCCGATACCGAAGTTCGCTTCCGCGATCTCGCTGATCCCGCCGAAGTTCCCGTCGAGATAGCTCATCTTCTCATCCAGGATCAGGCGGCATTCTCCTCTTTTGTATGCGATCGCCATATCCGTCGGCACGTAAAAATGATTCTTATTGCCAATCTTCGTCAGGAAATCACCGACTTCAGCGATGAACGTTTTCAGATCCATATCCGCACCATATGCCCCGAAGGACAGCGCCAGTTTTTCGATCGGCGCAGCACCGGCTTTCGGCACGAAGATATGAGATACTTCAAATGCCCTCGCGGACTGCTCGCCGGCTGCCCATTTCTCACTGAGGATCTGCTCGATTGCCGGTGTCAGCACAGTCGGCAGCCCGGTATTTCCGCCGAGCGGGTCTTTGAGCAACACGCCCTTATTGTTCAGATCCCATTCATCCTGGATCATGTTCATCTTTTTGTAGATGCCGTCCGGATAGATCTTCGGGCCGAAGCCTTCCGCATAGCCCATCGTGCGGAGCACGTCCCGGCAGCGGTCTTCGAATGCTTCCGAGCCGGATACAGTGCCGTCAGTGAACTGTGCCAGGAATGCCTGTCCGTTATTGAACAGTTCTTCCCGCTTTTCCAGTCCCAGCCATCTGACAGCCGCCTTGTCCAGATCGATCGAAAAGGCGTATTTTCCGGCTTCCGCGTCTTTGCATCCCAGCAGTGCCTCGCCAAGCCAGGTCAACGTACCGAAATACCCCAGCGCAAATGTCTCTCCTTCCGGATCTGTGACGCGGATCTCCCATGTCACAGGCTCCTTCAGGGTATTCTCGCTCATGGCGTTGCTCCCCCAGGAAGCCATATCCGACTGCTTCACAGGCTGTCCGACGCTCACCAGTTCCGCATCAAAAGCTGCGCCGAGGGCGCCTTTTACGATCTTCTTCCACAGGACGCCCAGATCATACAGGTTCATCTTCGTTGCCAGAACGCCTTCGGCAACACTGTGCGCCGGATACTGCTCATCCGCTGCATCAAAGATCTTGCCGAATGCGGCTGCCAGCGCCTGTCCGTTTCCCTGCACTTTCGGCAGCAGGAACGGGAGAATCTGCGTTCTCAGCGCGTATTCACCGTTCATGAGAAGGACCGGTTTTGCTGCTTCCGGCTTCCCGAAAACAGGCAGATTGATCTCTGTCTTCTCCAGCTCGGGAAAGGTTCCGTTATCGTATAAATCAAATCCTGCAAGCGCAAACGATCTCTTAAAAGCATCCGCAGTGATCCGTAAAGGATGTTTTGTCATGCTCTTCATTTTCCTTCCTCCTTCCCGGTCAGATGCGGTTCCCGACCTGCCAGCCTTCCAGGATGGCATCGCCGATGTTTCTCTTTTCATTGCAGCGGATCTTCATGGTGCAGTCGCCGATCTCATAGACTTCCATTTCCTTCTCACGAAGCTCGTCCGCGATCGCCGCTTTTCCGGTATAGCCGCGGCAGATCAGCATGCTGTCACAGGGGACCAGTTCTTCCTGTTTCGTCCTCAGGTCTTTCAGCGTTACACCTTCCGCCGAGACGCCTGCCACATCTTTTCCGAGCTTGTACTTTATCCCTTTCTGCGCATTGAGGATCATCAGACGCTGCTGCTGAGGTGAAGAGTTGTCATTTCCGATCTCCATCACGCCCATCATCCCGCCTCCGCGCCTGGACGCGACCGTCACCTTTTTGCCTGCTCTGAGCAGGGACTGCGCGACTTCCAGATTCATGAAGCAGCCGCCGGCGATCAGGACATTCTCCCCGAGATCATAGCTTTCAGGCGACTTGCAGTAATCGTAAATGCTGTGTACCTGCAGATCCGACTGCTTCTCGTATTTTGTAACGACCGGCTTCGCGCCGACAGCAACGATAACTGCATCAAAACCGCCTGCTGCAATGGCCTCTGCCGAAGCTTCTTCTTCAACTACTTTGACGCCGCGGACATTCATCTGCCGCACATAATAATCGATCAGAATCTTGATATCACTCTTCAGTTCATCGCTGAAGGCAGCTTCATGCATCGTGCCGCCGAGCTTCCGTTTCTCATAAAGCGTGACATCGTGGCCCCTGAGCGAGGCGACGCGGGCTGCCTCCATGCCCGCCGGGCCGCCGCCGATCACGCAGATCTTCTTCTTTTCTTCTGCCGGCTCCACTTTGCGGAAATTCGAAGTATTGCAGAGCGGATTGACGGAACATCTGAGTCCGATGGCCGCATTGAATCCTTCAATCGTCCCGACGCAGCCCATGGTGCAGCGGATACAGGGAACGATATCGTCTCTCTTGCCGGCTTTGATCTTCTTGATCCATGCCGGGTCAGCCAGCGCCGGTCTTCCGATGCCGATGAAATCGGCAATGCCGGCTTCCAGCGTCTCTTCCGCGAATTCCGGGGTGGTGAATCCGCCGTCCAGGATGATCGGGATCTTCACGCCCGCATCCTTTATGGCTTTTGCCGAAGGGATATAATCGCCGCGCTTGTCATACTGCGCGTTGATCACGCGTACATTGTTGGAATCGCCGCCTACCAGATGCAGTGCCACGATGCCGGTCTTCTCCAGTTCCTTCGCGTGAATGATGCCTTCCTCGATCGAGATATCCACCGGATCGAAGGAATCCGGGCAGATGCGGCCGATGATCGGGAAGCTCTTGCCGCAGGACTTCTGACATGCTTCGATGATCTCGACCATGAAGCGGATCCGGTTCTCCGGGCTTCCGCCGTACTTGTCTGTTCTGTGGTTGTACTGCGGTGAGCAGAACATATTGATCAGATGTCCGATCGCACCGTGGATCTCAATACCGTCGAATCCGGCCATCTTTGCCCTCCAGGCCGCTTTCCCGAAATCGTCAATGATCTGGTTGATCTCCGGGATCGTCAGTCCTCTGATCGGGAACGGACGGATGCCGCCCTGCATCTCGAACATCGTGGACGGGCCGAGCGACTCCTTGCGGTCCGCCAGGGAGAGCTGATGGCCGATATGACAGAGCTGCAGGATCGCCACTGCGCCCTGATCCTTGATGGTGGAAGCCAGTCTCGCCATGCCGGTGATCTGGCCGTTGTCGTACAGACACATGACGTTGTCCTCTCCCCGGGAGAGATCGTCATCCGTGGCGGTACATTCCACGATCACCATCGAAAGGCCGCCTTTCGCCTGGTCTTTATAGAAAGCCAGCGCGTTATCAGTAATATAACCGTTGGAATCGGCATTCAGCGATCCCATCGGCGCCATGATGAGCCGGTTCTCGAGCGTCAGCGGGCCCATCTTCCCTCTTTCCAGTAATTTCTTAAAATCCCTCATCTTATCTCCTTACCTTCCCCAACCGTAAGCCTTTCCCGGCGCCTTGTAATCCGGGCCGAGCATCTCTTCCTTCACCGCTTTTCGCAGCTCTTCCACATCCCACCAGGGGCCTTTATCGCCGTTCGTGATCATCTTTCCAAGCTCCGGCTGAATATAAGCCTGGAATCTGCCGGAAGATTTGATGGAGAAGATCGAGCCGTTGATATAATCATCCAGGCAGAGCACTGCGCAGAACGGCGCCAGGTTCGCAGGATCGCCGTGATCCGCTTCGACAACTGCCAGCACCTTCGGATCCGGCGCGTGACCGGCTGCCGTGATCTGTCTGATCAACGCATTATATTCCACCGCATGAGAAGGAGATTCGCCCTGCGGGCAGATGCAGTTGACAGTGATGCCGAACTGATCCAGCTCCTTCGCTGCCGCCCATGTCAAACCGACCATGGAAGCAGTAGATGCGCTGTAGCCGTCATTGTTCGCCAGGCCTGTCCAGGCGTCGCTGGAAACATTGATGATCCTGCCGTATCCCTGCTCCTTCATATAAGGAAGGGCGAAATGCATCAGTGCCACGGCGCCTTTCGCGCGGCTGCCCATGAAAAGATCCCAGTTCGCTTCATCCATCGTGGCAATATCGCCGGTGCCCATGCCGGCAGCGGAATTGACGATGATGTCGATCCTGCCCCAGGTATCGACGGCTGTTTTGACCATCTCTTCCGCTGTTTTCCAGTTGGAACAGTCTCCGTAAAATGCCTTCGCCTCTCCTCCTTCCGCGATAATGACATTTGCCGTTCCTTCCGCATCACCTTTCAGCCTGCAGAATTCCGCCCAGTCTTCTTCCGGCATATCTTCTTTATGATATTTCTGCGCGGAAAGACCGTTTGGCTTCCTGTTGTTCGTGATGACCTTCGCACCGAGTCTTGCGAGTCCGATGGCAATGCCTTTGCCGATCCCCTGTCCCGAACCTGATACGATTGCAACTTTTCCTTCCAGACACTTTTCCATTTCCGCTCTCCTTTTCTTTTGATTATGAGAATAATCTTACAGCTGCAGTAAATTTATACTATTACTATAGCCAGGCAGGGGATTTCCTGATATAATAAATCTGCAGAAAAACGTCCGTTTCTGCAGAATGTGCAATTGATGAAACTATCGAATCGTGAAGAGCACGCTGTCATTCTGAGAGTAGCCTGCTGCCTGAAGAATCCACTGCGTTCTGTCTTCGGTTTCAGTAAAACCGCAGGCTGCAGGGCGAAGATCCTTCGGCGCTTCCGCGCCTCAGGATGACATCACCGGGGCTACTTATACTGCGTGTGATTATCTCACACTTCTTCTGACAGGAGGAGATCCTTCATTCATGGAAAGAAACCTGGATTCCGATGATATACTGCGTATGTTCTACGCCTCGTTTAAAATTCCTGCCGGTATTTTCGACCGCTCCAGCAAACTGCAGAAGCTGTTTTTCAACAGCGGCGCCAAACTGACGAAATTATACCTGGCAGATGCATCTTCCATTCTCCATAAACACAAAGACGCCGGTGCAGACGATCCTGCTATCCTTCTCCTTGATGAAAACGGCTCCTGCTGGTGCGTGATTCCATACAATGAAGAAAGGATCCTGCTCGGACCTGTCCAGACCGGCCGCAATCCGCTGTTTGCCTACGAAGGGATCCCGGAGCATACCGGCAAGGGTTTTCACAACCTCGCGCGTTACGTCGTTTCCCTTCTTTACAGTGAAGACTATCCGCTGACTGACCGGGAAGACGCCTACACGGAAGCCTTTGCTGCCAGGCATATGTACAGCAAAGCCTATGCCGATATTGAACTGCAAAGTTTTGACGACCTTTTCTTATGTGTCATGACCGGTGACAGAACCCGGCTCGATACTCTCCTGCACTCCGGCAGTTATCTGCGTTACCTGGACAGCGTCATGACCGATCTGCAGACAGCGAGAACAGTCTTCCAGTTCAATCTCGCCAAAACATACCACAGTGCCCAGCAGTCCCGGGTGTCCATCAGCGACCTGACGCCGCTCGTAGATATGTATCTTTCAGAATCCGCCGGCTATCGATCTCTCGCTGCTTTCAAATCCGGTATGCTCCGCATGCTTTACGACTTCACCCGTTATGTGAGCCAGTACAGGGATGAACGGTATTCCCCCCTGATCAATCAGGCGATCATGTTCATCCGGGAGAACATCTATGGCCAACCGACGGTGGAAGAGATCGCAGCGCACTGCATGTCCAGCCTCTCCACCCTCCAGCACCGTTTCAAAGAGGAGACCGGCATATCCGTAAAAGAAAAAATACGCCGGTCCAAGATGGACCGGGCGTGCTTCTTTCTGAAAAATACAGATCTTTCCTGCAGCGATATTGCCTATAAGATGGGTTATGGTTCTCAAAGCTACTTCATTAAGCAGTTCCGCGGTATGACCGGCATGACGCCCGCAGAGTACCGAAAACAATAAGCGGAGCAGAAAAACCACGGTTTTCCGTGGCTTTTCCTCTTAATTATCTGTCTGTTATTCACTTGTTCATAAACGCCAGCATTGCCTCCGCAGCTTCCGCCTGCTGTCTTTCCCGGGCGATCTGTGCCGCTCCGTCGCCTTTCTGCTCTCCGTAATTCCCGAACTGTGCATGATTGCCGCCTCTGATGACCACTTTTTCCGGCTCCTGCGCAAAGAAAGCATCTCCGGCCTGCAGCTTATCTGCATTAAGAACACCATCTTCACTGCCCCAGATCTCGATCGATCTTTCATCTACCGCTTTCGCCGGATACGCTGCCAGCAGGATCAGCCCTTCCATATCATTTTTCCCGGCAAAGGAAGCCGCCATGGCCCCGCCAAGCGAGTGCCCGCCGATATACCAGTGATCATACTCATACTGCGCCATCACCGCGGAAGCTTTATTCGCTCCGAAGACCGCCAGATTGGCCGGCATTTTTATCAGGAAACAGTCGATCCCGCCTTCCACCAGCCTGGCAAGCAGCGGAACATAGGCTGTATATTCCACTTTCCCGCCGGGATAAAAGATCAGGGCAGTCTCCGTCCCCGGACCGTCCATGAACAGACCTTCTTCGATTTCTATTATTCCTACATTGTCTTCCGTATCTGCAAGAAACGTGAGAACTTCCTCCGACGCATGATAATAGTTCAACACATAGATTCCGCATCCAAGCGCAATAACCATTATTCCGACCAGACTGAGCATAAGAATCCTTTTTTTCATTTCAAATCCATACTTCCGTTTTCTATCGGATATGACTCCGTCACATTCCAGATCAATTTTGTGCGAACCAGAATGTGTTTTCAGACTACAGGTACCCCACGACTTGTACTATATCATAATCTCACAACAAAAGATGTGCATATTTAGCAGATATTTTTCATTCAGGTACCCTTGGTCCGTTGGTTTTCAATTCTTTATTATATGAACAATCGAGAAAATGGGGTACCTATTCGAACATAAACATCTGGTTACGCACGAATAAACATATCCAAACCTCTATCAATTCAAAACCAGGGTACCTTCATCCATTTAGCAGCTATATTTTGCACAAAATGCCATCCTCACATCTCCGCAAAAAAAGACCGGGACAACAAAACCCGGTCTGTAAAATACGTTATTCATCTTCTTACGCCTTCAGTTCTTCTTCCGTCACATCGACCTTCCCGGCCTCCCGGCTGTACACTTCCATCCCGGAAATTCTAATGTCGAACGGCCACTCCCTGTCGCACAGGAAGCCCATTCGCTCATACACATCAAACCGGTTCATCGGTTTTCGATCCTCCAGCGGATATGGCCGCTGCAGTTGCCGGTAAGCGTGGATCCCGAGCCTGTGATATGGCAGGAATTCCAGCTCTGCACAGTTCTTCAGACCGGCACAGAACTCCGCTGTGGCAAGAATGTTGTCCCTATTGTCATTGACGCCTTCCACCACAGGCACCCTGACATGAATGGCGTTCTTTTTGCAGATCTCATCCGCCAGTTTCAGGTTGGCGAGGATCTTCCCATTGCTGCCTCCCGTCCACTTTTTATGCATTGTGGGCGACATACATTTCAGATCCGCATAGACCATATCCAGTTTGGGAATAATGCGCTTCACATTCTCCGGTTCTGTATACAGATCCAGCTCCGCGCAGGTATCGATGCCGGAATCGATGCACTCGTCCAGCAGCGCCTCGGCAAAATCCGTCTGACAGAACACGTCGCCGCCGGAGAGCGTCACGCCGCCGTCAGAAAAGAAATAAAAGATCTCATCCTTGCGGATCTCTTTCATGACTTCCTCGACCGTCATTTCCCTGCCGTAGATCTGCTGGGCGCGGAAATTGCAGACATCGACGCAGCGGAAACAGTTCCGGCACTTTTTCTGATCCCGGACCACTTTCCCGTCCGCCGTAAACGCCAGCGCCTGTTCCGGACACCGGAGGATGCAGGCCCCGCAGGACCTGCACCGTTCTTTTTTATAATAGACTTCGCGGGGGAGCTTCTGCGACTCCGGCGTGGAACACCAGGCGCAGTGCAGATGACAGCCTTTGAAAAAGACTACCGTCCGCATACCTTTTCCGTCATTCAACGAAATTCGCTCAATCCGCAGAATCACTGCTTTTTCCGACATAATGCCTCCTGAAATCAGGCGATCTCCGAATGGTTCGTTCTGGAAATGATATCGTCCTGCACTTCCTTGCCAAGCTCCGTGAAATACGCAGTATAACCGGCGACTCGCACCATCAGACCGGTATAATCATCCGGATGCTGCTGCGCGTCGATCAGCGTCTCTGTATCCACCACATTGAACTGTGCATGGAATACGCCGAGCGAGCAAAGGCTGCGCAGATAGTTCATCAGCTCCTTCGTCGAATTCGGATTGTCACGGAATGTGGTATCCATCTTGACATTTAGAAGCGTTCCCTGGTTGAAACGGCCGTGCGGGATATTCGCGATGGATTTCAGCACCGCGCCCATACCTTCCGTATCGGTTCCCTGGTTCGGGGATACGCCGTCGGCCAGCGGCTTCCAGGCGTTCCTGCCGGACGGCAGCGCGCCGACTTCCAGTCCGAAAGGCGTATTTCCGGAAACGGGCAGGATACCGGGGGTCATCTTTCCGAATTTGCTCGTATAGGATTCAATATCATCGGCAATGAAGCAGAAGAGATCGCCGGTCAGTTCGTTGGTCTCCTCTTCATCATTTCCGTACTTGGGCGCCTCATCGCACATGCGCTTGACATCTTCGAAGCCCACGAAATCCGCATCCAGGGCATCCAGCAGGCGCTGCATGGTGATCTTCTTGTCATCAAATACCAGCTTCTTGACGGCGATCACGCTGTTGACCAGGTCAGCAACGCCGATCGCGTCAATGCCGTTGCCGAGATTGTACTTCGCGCCGCCCCATGCATAATCCTTCGCATTGTCAATGCATTCATTGAAGGAAAGGGAAAGCGCCGGCACGACATTCTGCAGACCGATATCATCATTTACATTGCTGGCGGCAACGGTTCCGCGGATCTCGTAGCTGATCTGTTTCTTGACTGCTTCCAGGAACTGTTCAAATGTTTCGAACTCCGTCGGGTCTCCGGTCTGGATAGAAGCCTGTACGCCGTACTTTCTGCTCTTTCCGTTCAGCAGCGCATATTCAACAGCTGATCCGAGGTTGAAATCCGCATAAGCGGTATAGCATCTCTGCCTGCCGGCCAGATTGGTCTCCACACAGCCGCAGGGATTCCAGTCATAGGCTTCCTTGAGCGGAATGCCTTTGTTCAGCATCATCTCAATACCGACATTGTCATTGTGGAATGCCGGGAAACCGGTGCCGAGCTTGATGACTTCCGCGATCTTCTTCAGGAATTTGGAAGGATTGCGGGACATATTGTAACGCACGGACAGGGAAGGCTGATACAGCTGCACATCCGCCGTTGCCTGAAGGATCATATAGGAAACATCATTGACGGCGTCCATACCGCGGTCATCAATGCCGCCGCAGCAGACATTCTGGAACATCGGATAACCGGCGGAGAACTGCGCGGTCACCTGGTCCTGGAACAGGCACTGCTCGGAGAATTTCACCCACAGGCAGTCAAGCAGTTCCTGCGCTTCATCCGGTGTGATCCTGCCGGCTTCCAGATCGGCTTTGTAGAACGGATACAGATACTGGTCCATTCTGCCGGGGTTGTAGCTGGCTGCGTTCTGCTCCATGAAGATGCAGTTCTGATAGATGTACATGGACTGGATCGCCTCGCGGAATGTGCGGGCAGGCTTTTCCGGTACATGATCGCAGGTCGCAGCGATATCCAGAAGCTCCTGTTTCCTCTTTTCATCCGTGCATTCGGCAGCCTGTCTTCTCGCCTCGTCCGCATAGCGGTGGCCGAGCGCGGCAATGCCCTCTGCAGCAAGCTTCATCGCCTTAAGATATTCAATCTTCTCATAATCACCGGCGACGCAGACATCCAGTCCGGCCATCACACTGTCGATGTGGGCAATAATGCCTTCCATCCCCTGTCTGATCACGTTCTCATATCCCGCAGTGGTCTCGCCCCAGCCGCGGACAGCTTTACGGTTGATATACAGCGCACCGCAGTCGCGCATTACTGCTGCGAAATCAGGGCACTGCACCAGCCACTGTTCATAAGTGGAACGTCCTTTCCAGTAGGGACGGATGATCTCCTCGAACGCTTTTCTGTCTTCCGGACGAAGATAGAAAGGATCGTAGCGGCGCTCCGCGATGGTATCCAGTTCTTCATCAAGCACGGACCAGCACTTGTCCACGGAAAGGATGCCGCCGCGCTGTTTGCTGCCGGCGTTTCCGACGATCAGCTCATCCGGCCAGATCGGCACGGTCTTTTCGAGACACTGTTTCTTAAAGGCAGATGCTTTCTTTACGCACAGAGGCTGTCCTTCCGCCTCCTGGAATCCGGCGGTCAGAATCAGGGCGTTCTCGAGATCCATTTCCGGCTTGGTATTCAGTACTCGCTGTTTCAGGCGTTCAATACGATCCATGTATCCTTTTCTTTCCGTATTCTCCATCTGTTTCCTCCTGTTATGGATATGAAAAAGTTTTGTTCTCAGGATTGCCGGAGCCGACCTGTTTCTGCCGCAGGCGGCATGGAAACAGTCTGCTCTTTATACTCATATCCTAACATTTTCTCCCTTCCCCTGCTATGAACTAGCTGTCAGAAAATATACAAATCCAATCAAAAAGGATATATGCGATAGGAAAAATCCGCCATCAGGTTTCCATTCTCCGCCGGTATTCTTTCGGCGTAACGCCGGTCTGCCTCCTGAAATACTGGATGAAATGACTGGAATCCCCGAATCCGCAGGCATACGCGATCTCCGTCACGGACAGATCCGAGACCCGGAGCAGTTCCTGTCCTTTCGTGATCCGGTACCACATAAGATACTGCATGGGGCTTTTTCTTACCATCTTCGCAAAACAGCGGCAGCACTCTCCCTCGCTCACGCTGGCGGCGGCAGCCACATCAGCCAGCGTGATCTGCACCATATAATTCGCATGTACAAAAGCCAGCATATCGCGGATCCGCTGCTGTTTTCTCACATCGGTCTTCGACGGCGTGCCTATGCTCTCATAGCTGTTCCTGATCAGGCTGTACCACAGTTCGGTGCATTTCATGGCGATCCTGTATGCCCTGAATGAAGCGCTTCCGGACGCCTGCTTTTCATTCTCCGAAAGCATTGCCGTGATCTCCCTGACATACGCCAATCCTTCGCGCTGCCAGGGAATCTCCGGGGAGTAAACAAATGCCGGGAAGGTGATATTTCCGGTATAAGGCGTCACAAAATCCTGCTCCATCCTGCTTCCCGGGAAGAATGCCAGCAGTTTATCAGGGAAATTGATGCTGACATACCGTCCGTTTCCGGACAGATCCTTTGTCATATGCAGCAGATTGCGGTTGATAAAAATCATCTGTCCCTCTTTCAGCGGATAATCATCGCCATTTACCTGCATGACCATATTTCCGTCCGTCACCAGCGTGAACTGCAGTTCCTCATGCCAGTGCAGATCGCGGTATCCGCGTCCTTCCGGTTCGATCCCTTTCTGCGTAACAACATAAAGCCCTACCGGAAAAGCATCATCCTGATAGCGGTTCGTTTCATGCAGTTCTTCCGATCTTATCATTGCAAGTTCCCCTTTTCCGATCCTGTCATCAGATCTCAGAAATGATGATACCATATATTCTTCTCTTTCACACGCATCTTATGCGCCATTCTTAACGATTTTCATTCTGAAAGGAGTGCATCACGGTTGACATAAAACATCTGATGAAGCTATACTAATGGAGATTGCCCGCTGATACGGCGGGATCTGAAAACGCAGTACCGGGTCCCTTTACAGGGCTCAAATTGGAGGTATAGAAATGCAGTCAAGAACACATACCTGCGGCGAACTGAGAAGAGACGACATCGGCAGATCTGTTACGCTTGTCGGCTTTATGGAGAACGTTCGCGAAGTCGGCGCAAATCTGGCATTTGTCGTATTGAGGGATTTCTACGGCATCACGCAGATCGTTGTCGAGACAGAAGAGATGATGGCGGTCATTAAGCCGTTAAATAAAGAATCCACCATATCCGTTTCCGGCGTTGTCCGTGAAAGAAGCAGCATCAACAAAAAGATCCCGACCGGCGAGATCGAAGTGGTGCCCGAGAAGATCGAAGTCCTCGGCCGCTGCCGCCATGCGGAGCTTCCTTTCGAGATCAACCATTCCAGGAAGGCAGACGAAACATTCCGCCTGAAATACCGCTATCTGGATCTCCGCAATCCCGAGGTGAAGAACAACATCGTTCTGCGCTGCAATGTAGTGTCTGCTCTGAGAGCCGCCATGACAGAGCATGGTTTTCTGGAGATCACTACACCGATCCTTACAGCTTCTTCTCCCGAAGGCGCCAGAGATTATCTCGTTCCGGCCAGAAAGCATCCCGGAAAATTCTACGCGCTTCCGCAGGCCCCGCAGCAGTTCAAGCAGCTGCTGATGACCGCCGGATTTGACCGTTACTTCCAGATCGCGCCCTGCTTCCGTGACGAAGACGCCCGCGGCGACCGTTCGCCAGGCGAGTTCTATCAGCTTGACATGGAGATGGCGTTTGCCTCCAAGGATGATGTATTCGAAGTGCTGGAAGATGTGCTTCCGCCGATCTTCGCGAAATACGGCAAGTACAACATTGCTTCGGAAGCACCCTTTAAGAGAATTCCGTTCCGTCAGGCAATGGAGGAATACGGTTCGGACAAGCCCGATCTCCGTATCGATCTGCGCGTAAAAGATGTTACCGCAGAACTGGCAGAATGCGGTTTCGGACCGTTTGCCGGCAATGTGGTCAAGGCGGTTCCCGTATCCGGCTGCAAGCTGACCAGAAAAGCCATCGACAAGATCTGCGCGGATATCGAAGTGCAGGCCGGGAACAAGGCTTACTGGTTCAAATGTGACGAGAAGGGGGCGATCGCGGGCGGTATCGCCAAATTTGTTAACGCCGATCCCGCAGCCGCTGCAGCGCTTACCGAAAAACTCGCGCTTGCACCGAACACACTCGTCATCCTGAGTACAGGCAAAAAGGAAGCCGCCCAGAAGACCGCCGGCGTAGCCGTAAAGATGCTCGGCGCAGCCTGCGAAGGCCATATGGATAAGGAAAGATATGAATTCTGCTGGATCATCGACTTCCCGATGTATGAGATCGGCGAAGAATCCGGCGAACTGGAATTCTGCCACAATCCTTTCTCCATGCCGTCCGGCGGTATGGAAACACTGCTTGCGGCAGAACGCGGCGAACTGGATCCGCTCGAGATCATGGCCGATCAGTACGATCTGGTCTGCAACGGTGTAGAGCTGTCCTCCGGCGCCGTCAGAAATCACGATCCGGAGATCATGGTGAAGGCATTTGAGATGGTCCGTCTTGGTGAGGAAGAAGTAAAAGCCAAGTTCCCTGCCATGTACAACGCATTTACGTACGGGGCACCGCCTCACGCAGGCATTGCGCCCGGCGTAGACCGTATGGTCATGCTGCTGGCCGGCGAGGAATCCATCCGCGAGGTCATCCCGTTCCCGATGAACAAGAACGCCCAGGATATCATGATGGGCGCGCCTTCCGAAGTCGAACAGAAACAGCTGGACGAACTGCATATTGCAGTCGTCACCGAATAATATTTTATACCAAAGAAAAAACGGAAGAGCCGTCAGCTCTTCCGTTTTTTCTTTCCTGTTCAGGCGCTCACATCAGCGGCTTGCCCTCTCCCCAGGCTTTTCCGACCTTCTCCCCGATCACATAGTAATCATTTTGGAACTGATCAAAGAGAATCGCATTAAGCTTTGCGGGATCGACCTTGCCGTTTTCCGCAAGCACACCCTCTTCCGCCTTTACATTCACAAGCTTTCCGACAATCGCGTGGAATGTCTCCGTATCAATTTCCTGCTCGAGTTCGCACTCCATCACGACCGGGAATTCCTCAATAATCGGCGCATTCACCTTATCGCTCTTTACAGCGGTAAAACCGGTCCTTTCGAACTTGTCTTCCATCTTGTTTCCGGTAGCGATGCCGAAGAAATCCGCCTCCTTCATGTGCGGCAGATCCGCGATACTCACCGTGAACGCCTTTGAAACACGAATGTTTTTCGTGGTCTTCTTGCCTTTTCCGATAAACAGCGTAATCTGATTCATGGCGGAGATCATCCCCCATGCGGCATTCATCACATTGACTTTCCCGTTTTCATCATAAGCTGCCACCATAAGCACAGGCATGGGAAATACCGCCTG
>CAMOZZ010000034.1 GCA_946631165.1 uncultured Lachnospiraceae bacterium
TTGATCTTTGCCCTGATAGTGTATGACTTGCCTGCCTGAAGGGTGATCTTATTCTATTCTTTACTGTGTCATCATCACCTGACCGGCAGTTTGTTATAGTTCCAAAAATACAGAAATCCTGTGACCTCCCTGTTCCTGTTGAAGAGAAAACGGAGCATATAATTCTTCCCGTACTTATAATCCATATAGTATTTAACATTATTGCGCGCAAAGGGTTTGAAAATATTATATGTACCGGATGCTCTGGCCTTTAAATGTTTTGCAAATCTGTCACTGGAAAACCTGTACGTTTTAAGCGTACTTTTCCCATATAAAGTCGTGATCCTGCTGTAAGGATCCAACAGTTTGGCAGTTCTGGCAGTTTGAAAAATCCGGGAAGAATTGTTCTTTGTAATACTGGCGTTGCAGAAAATACGAAACCAGTTAAAGTTTGAGGTTCTGTTGGCAGAATCATCGATGAAATTTGCCCCCTCCGCAACACCCAATTGCGAAAGACAGCTTCCGTACAGCTGAAAGTCGATTTTGTTCAGTTTTCCGGACGGCATAACATAGACGATAATGTCATACTTCTGGGAAGTGTTATACTTATTGTAGGCTGTGAGGATAGCCTTTCCGACTTTTTTACCGGTATAGACCGCTTTTGTAGCCGTGGAACTCTTGAGCTTCAGGATGGAAGATTTGTTGACTTTCCATTTGCAGTTTGGTACCGGCGAATTCTGGAAATTGATATACCCGGTCACGCCTTTGCGTACATAGATGACGGTTGCGGCTTCCGCACGTGAAGGGATCAATACCATCAGCATCAGTACAGCCAGGAGCAAAAGCCCGGCAATGGTTCCATTTCTTTTGTTCATTTTTATACCCCGCTCAAATGATCTGTCATTGCGCCTGCAGACAGGCATTTTTTATATATAATGTTGCGATATTATTTTATCAATATTAATATCGTCAATAAATGATAACTGACCTGGCGTAAATAATTTGCAGTGCAGATGCCGCAAATCATAACAAAAGCAATTTCTCTTAAAAAGAATAAGACAGTATATATATAATTGTATTCTATGGGAACTGCAAAATAAACCTTCCATCTGCAGGTCAAAAAGATAAAATAATGGCGCATACAGAAGAGACTTCAGGACCGGATATGCAATCCGTACCTGAAGTCTCTTTTTCTCATGGACAATGATCGTCTTTAAGGCTCCTCTTTTCCAGGCAGATTCCGGGAAACATGCATATTGAGCGCAGCGCAGACCAACGCAGTCACGGAAATCCACAGCACGATCAGATCTTTTATCAGCTTTTTTCTTTTCATTGTTTGCACCTGTACTTTACCGGAATTTATTCCTGTTCCTTCTCTGTAAGCTGGTTCAGTGAATCATTTAAGGCCAGCGCGGCACAGATCAGCGCAGCTAAAGCAATTAACAATACGATCAGGTCTTTCCCAAATATCTGTTTCATGACGCTGCATTCTCCTTATGACTGCTCTGTATTTCCCTGCGGCAGTGCGAGCTTCTCAAACTTCGGCATGTCCAGACCGTCGATTTTCCATATTTTATCCTCTTTGATCATCGTGAGCTCGATGGTCCCGGTCATCATATCCTGATAGTCAAAGCCGAGAATCGCTTTGGAGGACGTGGATCCTTTCATCACATCCTTGATCGTCCAGTCACATTCTGAGAGTTTCTCCAAAAAAACATTCACTGCATTGCCGCCCATAAGCGCTGTTGCAAACAATGAGACCCCGGGCATTTCGGAAAGCGCCTGCATGTTCTGTACATTCTTGAGCGCATTCGCTGTGAGATGTTTCTTCAGTCCGTCCAGCCCCGACTCTTTGATATCTTCAATGGTGTTGTTCAGTGCGTATTCAGGGCTCCAGCGTTCAAAAAGGGTAAATGCCATAACGTTTTCACACTCCTTCTCAATTCGATATGGAAAGTATATCGGTTAACGTGCTGTTATTATAATAGACAGAATTTGTCATAAATGCAAGACAATTATGGATGGACGATGATACAGCGGCACATCTTCGTATATTGTTTATCTGATCAGCCGCGCATTTGTCCTGTATTTCGGATGATACTTAAGCCGCACCTGCTGTCCTTCTTCCAGATCCGGCGAGGGATTGGACAGAAGCCCCTCGACTTCTTCTCCGTCCTCCGTCTGATAGCGTGCATAATACTGAAGATCAATATCCTCCGATCCGCCCTCATCCACGATCCGTGAGATTACGCCAATGCTCTCAATCCCGTTTTTTTCAATCTGCTTCTTCATGTTCCGCGAGACCAGCCAGATGGCTGCACAGATGATGATAAAGCCTGCCCATAAAAGAATGCCTTTGGTATCCATTGTCAATTACTGATAAACCTTTCTTCAGATCATCCTGCTGTGTCCAGTCTCTGCCGTTCCACCAGCGCCGCAAAGATACCGCCCTTTTCGATCAGTTCCTCATAAGTCCCGTCCTCCACGATGCTTCCGCCGTCAAGGACCAGGATACGGTCACAGTGCTTTATGGTGGAAAGCCGGTGCGCAATGACGATCCGTGTGCATCCCATGGCGTCAAGCGCCTCGGAGACCTGCCGCTGGGTCTTATTGTCCAGGGCGGAGGTAGCCTCGTCAAAGATCAGCAGTTTCGGCTTCGGCGCAATGGCACGGGCGATCATCAGCCGCTGGCGCTGCCCGCCGGAGATGCCTCCCTGCCCCTCGGAGACCATGGTGTGCATACCCATAGGCATAGCCCGGATATCCTCTGCGATCCCGGCCTTCTCCGCTGCTTCCCAGGCATCGTTCAGCGTCAGTTCAGGGGCAGTGATGACGATATTGGAATAGATGTCGCCCTGGAACAGGCCGGCGTCCTGCATGACCGTACCGATCTTCCGGCGAAGAGAGGGAAGGTCAAGCCCTTCCATATCCTTATCATCGTAGTAGACAGCGCCTTTTTCCGGTCTTTCGAAGCCCAGCAGAAGCCGCACCAGGGTGGATTTCCCGCAGCCGGTCCGTCCGACTACGGCAACGTATTCTCCGGGCCGGATCTTCAGAGAAAGATCATTGATGATATAAGGTGCACTGTCCTCATAACGGAAGGACACATGATTCATCTCTATACTGCCGGAGATATGTGTAACGATTTCTTTCTTCTCTGCCGTTTCCGGCGCCGTCTTCAGAAAAGGTTCCGCCATTTCCAGGATCGGCTTGATCTGCGCGGCGGAGAGCGCGATGCCGGATACGGACATAAATGCACCCATCAGCATGCCATAGGATGCTGTAAAAGCAAAGTAACTCGACTGACTGATCCCGCTTCTTACCGCCATATAGTACAGTACGATGGTGGAGATCAGGCTGATTGCCGTCGAGATCACACTATTGATCTTGATAAACAGCGGCGGATTATAGATCAGCTCTGCACCTTCGGCGTACACATCCAGCCACTTGGCAAAGACCCTTTTTTCGGCACCGGAGAGTTTGATCTTCTGCACACCCGAAATGATGCTGTAGCTCATACCGGATTCCTTCGCGCTGTGCGCCATCTCCTTTCGGTTGATCCGGATCTGCACCATCGTGGAGATGATGGAGAAGATTACCGTCACCAGTACGATGATAACGGAAGGGACCACCAGGGCCGGGGTAAAACGGAAGATCTGACCGATATACAAAATAGAGGTCAGCGAAGTAAGACCGGTACCCATTACCATGTTGAGCAGCATGGAACAGAGCTGATTGACCGACATGGAGCGGCTTTTCAGTTCACCGGGACTGTATTTCCGGAAGAAGGATGCCGGCAGCGTCAGAAGCCTCATCATCATGGACGCCTGTACGCCCAGCGAAGTCTTTGTACTCAGCCTGGCCTGCACCAGGTTCTTCACACTGCTGATGAGCTGCGAGGAAAGCGAGACGCAGATCATACAGACCGCGATTCCGATCAGGGCGTCTGCTCTCCCGCTGGAGAGCACCGGCCCGGTAAGCGCCCGGGTAATCCGGGGCATGATCAGTCCGACAAGCGTCACAGCCAGCGTGCCTGCGGCGATCATGACAATATCGCTTATGGTCACACAATGCTTCATATAAAGAAGCAGATCGGGAATCCCCAGACTTTTCTGCGGGAGCGGGCGGTAAAAGCAGATTGCTTCATTTTCAAACAGCGCTGCGTTCTCAGCATGCAGGCGCTTATGCTCCCCTGTTTTCGGATCGTTGAAGACATACCCCGTAAATCTTCCCGGCAGCAGTGCCACAGGAAGACTGTCCTCTTTGGTAAAAGCAAGAACCGGACCGAAAGCGTCCCTGTACCAGCCTTCTTTCAGCTCAACTGTCCGGCGCATCAGCCCGTTCGGGCGCAGGCAGTAATCGATCTGCTCTTCGATGCTTTGTATCTCTTCCGGAATCTCGGCTGTTTTATAGTGATAGTATTTCAGGATCTCGCCGATGGCGTTCTTCGCAACGATCCGTTCGTCCCCGATCTTCTGCGCAGTGCGCTGCCCCAGCACAACGCCGGCAATTCTTACGAAAGAATCTTCCAGGAGCTGCTGATCGGCATTTCTGCGTTCTTCGATCTGATTTTCAAACCATCCCATCACGCCACCCCCTTATTCATTTGCCACCAGATCGGCATAGGCGCCGTCCAGGGCCATCAGTTCATCGTGGGTGCCGCGCTCGGCAACCTTGCCATGGTCAAGGACGATGATCTCATCACAGTCCCGCACGGTAGAAAGCCGGTGGGCGATGACGACGCAGGTGATGCCGCGGTCCCGGATGGCATTCACGACCTCATACTCTGTCCTGGCATCCAGGGCGGAGGTGGCTTCATCAAGAATGATGATCGTCGGATCCTGCGCCAGCACGCGGGCAATTTCCAGCCTTTGCCGCTGACCGCCGGAGAAGTTCTTGCCGCCGCTGATGAGCTTATGCTGATACCCGCCGGGAAGTGCCGTTATGTCGTCATGGATCTGCGCATCGCGCGCAGCCAGGATCATTTCGAAATCCTGGATAGACTCGTCCCACATTTTGATATTGTTCGCCACGGTATCCTCAAACAGGATGATATCCTGATCCACCACGGCCAGCGACCCGACCATTACCTCACGGGGATAGGCGCTGCGCGGTTTTCCGTCAAACAGGATCTCACCGCTCCATGGCTGATACAGCCCGGAAAGGAGTTTGGAAATCGTGGATTTTCCGCAGCCGGAAGTTCCGACCAGCGCTACCCGCTGCCCGGTTTTCAAAGAAAGGGAAAAATCCGTGATCAACGGTTCTTCCAGACGGGAATACCCGAAGGTGATGTTTTTCAGTTCAATATTGCCCTTCAGCTTGGACAGTTCTGCATCCTCCGGGGCATGATCAATCACATTTTCATCCGTCGGATATTCCATTACATCTTCGATCCGCTCCATCTGGGTCCGCATCTCCTGAATGATCTGTCCGGCGCTGACCAGCGTCATGGCGGGGGACATGAAGGAACCCAGAAATCCCTGGAACATCAGTACGGCACCAAGCGTGAATGTCCCGTTCATTGTCATCCACACACCAACGACCAGTACAGCGTAATTTGCCAGGGTGGAAAAGAAAGCCGGGATCACACCAATGAACTGACTGCTTCTGGCTGCTTTGACATTCTGTGTGTTCACAGAAGCCTGATACCCTGCCCATTTCTGAAAGAAGCCGTTTTCCGCTCCGCTGGCTTTGATCGTCTCGATCATACTGATGCCGGTCACTGTAGAAGACTCCAGCTTACCGCTGTCACGCATCAGCACCCGCGTCAGGTTTATGCGCCTGTTCGAGATGATCCGGGACATGAATGCGTTCAGCGTCAGCGCCGCGATGCCGATCAGGGAAAGAAGCGGGCTCTGCCGAAGCATCAGCACGAGGTAGAATACCATCATAACAGTGTTCAGCAAAAGCGGTGCGAACGTGTTCACCAGTGTCCCGGCGATGGAGGCATTCATCCCAGCCCGGCTTTGAATATCGCCTGCCAGACGCTGGGAGAAAAACTCCATCGGCAGATGCAGCACTTTCCACATGTAAGTCGTGTTTCCGATCACAGCCATCTTGCCATTGATCTTCAGGGAATAGATCGTCTGCACCCATGCCACGGTAAGCTGGATCGCCGCCAGGAGGATCATCACGCCAAGGAAAGGATACAGCCAGTCCCTGTTGATGCCCGTCAGCAGACGGTCCATAAAAATGCGGGAGGTCACAGAATCAGCGATACCGAAAAGATAGGAGATCGCTGTTGTCAGCATCACAAAAACAACTGCGGTGCCTGCGCCGATCAGACGCCTGCGGGCAAAATCTATGGTACTCCGGCGTTTTCCTTCCGGTTCAAAGTTTTCCCCCGGCACAGGGATGATCGTCACCCCTGTAAAGGAGCGGTCAAACTCCTCCCAGCTCACTTTGACCTGGCCTCTTGCCGGGTCATTAAGACAGACCCACTTGCCCCGGAAACCATTAAGGACAACGAAGTGATTCATGTTCCAGTGGATGATACAGGGAAACTGTCCGTTATCCCGGAGAGATTCCGGACTCATGCGGAATGCCTTGACGGAAAATCCGTAATGTTCCGCTGCCAGATAAATATTCTTTGCCTTGCTCCCGTCGCGGGAGACGCCGCAATCCTGGCGCACCTGCTCCAGCGGCACCCATTTTCCATAATAGGCCATGACCATACACAATGCTGCCGCACCGCATTCCAGTGCTTCCATCTGCATGATCACGGGGACTTTGGCGACACCCTTTGTCAGTGTCGGTCTTACTGCATTCTTTCCCATGCGATCACCTGCTTTCCAGCAGGAAACTGATGGGATGTACCGCTTCTGTTACAACAGTACCGTCATAAGTCCCGTTCGGAAGTCCCACCTCTGCAGTCCCTACAGCGCGGCCGTAATCATCCGATCTCGCATAGGCGATCCTGTATTCCTCACCGTTTACACGAAGGGGCATTCCCTCCGCCAGCGTTTCAGATCCGAGCGGTATGATCTGTGCGGTATGATCGGATACCACGACTTTGACTTCCGTCTTCGTCTCCAGCGTCCCCACCATAGACCAGGCAAACAATCCTGCCAAAAGCAGAATAACAGCCGCCAGAACCGCCCAGATTCCCGGATTTGTCACCCGCAGATAGTCTGTGAGCTGATCCGGAGATGAAATGCGGTCAAGCGCCTTTTTTCGAAATACTGTTCTGTTGCCGTTCTCTTCCATCGCCATACCTCCTGCCCATTTCTCCGGAAACCCGCGGTCATCCTCTTTCTGCAAGCTCTTTTGCGATATCTTCCCATGTGACGCCCATCTTCGCCATCATGACCATGGTATGATAGAGCAGATCGGATACCTCATACACCATTTCTTCCTTCGCATCATTCTTCGCTGCGATCACTACTTCCGTAGCCTCTTCTCCGATTTTCTTGCAGATCTTGTCCGTCCCTTTATCAAACAGATAGTTGGTATAGGAGCCTTCCTTCGGATGGTGTTTCCTGTCTTCGATCACACTGTATACTTCGTTCAGCACATCGGAAATACCGCGCTCACGGAATTCATCCGGCACAACATCCCTGTAGAAGCAGGAATAATGCCCCGTATGACAGGCCGGGCCGGCCGGCAGCACCTGTGCCAGCAGCGTATCATTGTCGCAGTCGATCTTCAGGGACCGCAGATACTGATAATTGCCCGATGTTTCCCCTTTCACCCACAGCTCGCCGCGGCTCCTTGACCAGTAAGTCATGATGCCGGTACGGATCGTGGCGTTGAACGCTTCCTCATTCTGCCAGGCGACCATAAGCACGGCATTCGTCCCGACGTCCTGCACGACGACCGGTATAAGGCCGTTTTCACCGGTCTTCAGATCAGCCCAGGAAAAGGCCGGTACCGGCGTTTCATAATCCTCTGCATGCCGGAGAAGCCTTTCCGCGCCGAAACGTGCCGCTGCTTCGGCATACAGATCGTCCGGAACGTTTTCCATAACGATATAGGTGCCGCCGGCATAGAGATATTTTTTGACGTCCTCCAGGCGTTTCATGATCCCTTTGACAAGGATGACAGAGGGGACAGCTGCCTTCAGGGCCTTCAGGGCTGTGATCGAACGCTCACGCGCGGCGTCATCTTCGGCCGGGTCGACGGCAAGGATGACGCGGGGCGCAGTATTTATTATGTCGTCCGGAATATCCGGAAGTGTAATGATCGTGCAGTCTTTCATTGGATTTGTTTCCTTTAATCTTCGGTTTGATATAGGCGGTTTTCCTGAAACCGCTGCATTTACGCGGTGGATCCTTCGTCGCTCCGCTCCTCTGGATGACAGTACGGAGGAGTACCGGCTGGACAGGCTTACAGCACTGCCTTGATCTGCTTGATGAACGGCTTGATCTCCCGTTCCTTCATCTTCATCGACACCTGGTTCACGACCATACGCGCAGAAAGGGGGATGACCGTTTCCAGGACATCAAGTCCGTTCTCATGCAAGGTGCTTCCGGTCTCCACGATATCGACGATCACATCTGCCAGACCTACAAGCGGGGCAAGTTCCACCGAGCCGTTCAGTTTTATGATCTCGACCGTCTGGAATTTTCTGTTATGAAAGTAATCCTTGGCAATCACGGGATATTTCGTCGCTACACGGATCTGGCGGCTGTTCTTCAGCTTCACGGCATCCTCCGGCCGGCCGCAGACGCACATCCGGCATTTGCCGAAGCCGAGATCCAGCACTTCGTAAAGATCCCTGTTCTCTTCCAGCAGGGTATCCCTTCCGACCACGCCGATATCGGCTGCACCGTATTCGACATAGGTGGGGACGTCCGACGGTTTGGACAGGAACACATTAATGCCTGCTTCCCTGTTCGTAAAGATCAGTTTTCGGGTATCTTTATCTTCAATTTCGGGAATAATGATCCCGCACCGGGAAAGCAGCGCATTTGTCTCCCGGGCCAGTCTTCCCTTCGCAAGTGCTATCGTTATCATACTCCGGTTCCTCCAAAATGAACAGATCAGACTTTCTCGTGGATAATTTCATCCGTACCGGCATGCAGGACATAGATCTCGTGGACATTCCTGAGCGCAGATTCATCATGTTTGGCGTAATCAATGCAGACGGACCGCTGCAGCAGGATATTGTTCCCGGCATTTCTGAGCTGCTTTGCGAGCAGGATCGCTTCGTCAGACCGTTCATCGTCAAATACGATCATCCGTACCGAATTACCGCTTAGGATATAGCTGTCGGAAGCTTCTACCGCCTGCATCAGGACATCCACGGACATGCCGAAGCCGACCGCCGGCACGGATCTTCCGAACTGGGAGAGCAGGCCGTCATATCTTCCGCCGCTCACGACAGGTTCTCCCGCGCCTTCAGCATAGGCCTTGAAGATCATGCCGGTATAATAATCCATCCGGCCGATCATGCCCATATCCAGCCGGATCCTGTCCGTGATGCCGAAGCATTCCGCGGCACGCAGTATATCCTTCAGTCTGCCAAGCGCCGTATGCGTATCTTCATTGACATCGAACTGTTCGGCACAGGCAAGCACTTCCTCCGGATCTCCGTAAAGTTCGGCCAGTTCGGCAAGCCCTTCGGCGATCTTTTTGTCAATGCCGTAATCCGCAAGGACTTCCGTAAGACGGTAAAAATTCTTCTTGGACAGCAGCCGTTTGATCTTTGCCCGCTGTTCGTCTGACAGATTCGTTTCCGAAAGAAGGCCCCTGAAGAACCTGACGTCGCCGACATCGATAATATAATCGTGGATACCGGCTTTTTCAAACAGAGCCGCTGCCATATCCAGCATCTCCGCATCGGAATAGCAGCTGTCATCTCCGGACAGTTCCGCGCCGGCCTGCATTTCTTCTCTCATCTTTCCTCTGTGTCCGGAAGAATTCACATAGGTATTTCCCATATACGAAAGTCTTACGGGAACCGGGGAATCATTAAAGTACTTGGCTGCGCAGCGGGCCATGGCAGGAGTAAAATCCGGACGCAGGACGAGCGTCTCGCCGTCATTGTCATAGAATTTGAACATGTTCCTGGAAGAAACGGATCCGCGTTCTGCATTAAAAATATCAAAATATTCGAAGACCGGAGTAACGACCTCCGTATACCCGCGGCTCTCAAATACTTTTCTTAATCTGTCACAGATCATGGCTCTGTCTGCGAGCTCCTGTCCGTGATAATCCCTCACGCCGTCCGGCGTATGAAGTAAAGATAACATGGCGCCTCCGCAAATACTTTAGTATGGTAACGTGCTAACACGATAAAGTGCATTGACTATGAGTATAGCAGATGTATAGCTGTTGTCAAGGCTGCTGCAAGACGGGCAGATATCCCGTCAGTCTCTGCTTTCCAGATCTTTCGCGATCTGCGGCAGGAAATGCAGTGCCAGGCCGCCTTCCCCGCCGATCTCATAGCTTTTGTCGATCTCATTGTAAGTGAAGCTTTTTCTGCCGCCTTCGTCACGGCGTTTGATAAAGCTGTCTATATCTTTAAACGGGATATAAAACGCTTCATCCTTATGCGTCATGAAAAGAATAATAAAGGAGATGCCGCCCTGCTCCTCGAATTCCTTCATGAATCTGTACTGATGATCATGGATGTTATGGAGGGGGATCAAATCGACGGCGCATTCTTTCGCATCGAAGCAGACCGGCACGCCCTGCACAAGGCCTATATAATCGACCGTGCTTTTCTGGTCGAAATAGGCAAGCGTGATCTGCCGGTTCTCCTTATCCATATTGATCGGTTTGATGGGCGTAGGGATCTTCTGGATGAGGGCCAGATGCTTGTCCCGATACATCTCGATCGAGGCATTGATCATCGTCTCAAGCGTCGATCCCCTGAGGCCTCTGGTATTCCATGTTGACATAGAATGCTTCCTTTTTACAGGCAGGTATTCCTGCTTCCGTTTCAGTAAAACCGCTGTCTTTACAGCGAGGATCCTTCGCCGCTTCGCTCCTCAGGATGGCAGGCTCCGCCATAGACACAAAGTCCTAAATCCCTGCCTCCTTCAGCAGTTCGCTGATGAGCCTGCCGCAGCCGCCCCCGCGCCTCCGCCAGGCGTCGTACGGCGGCGCCGCCACCGTTCTTCCCTTCAGGTTCTCCGGCACATCCTCCGCATCCGGGAAAGTGATCTTCCAGGAATGCAGCATCAGGCTGTACTTCGGCAATTCCGGCGCGAACTGCTTATTAAACGCTTCGTCCCCGTACTTCCTGTCGCCCAGCACCGGGTGGCCCATCGCCGCCAGATGCGCTCTGATCTGATGGCTCTTGCCGGTGACCAGATGGATCTTCAGAAGGGAGACGCCGTCTTTATAAGCAAGCGGCGTGATCCCGGTACGAACGATATCCCCGGGCGGTTCCGCTTTCACGGAAACGATGTTTCCCGAATGATCCTTCGTCAGATAAGCCTTATACATCCCTGCCTTTTCCACTTTTCCGGCTGCCGGACACAGATATTCCTTCACCAGCCTGCGGTCCGCCAGAAGAGCGGAAAGCGTCTTCAGCCCCGCCGCCGTCTTTCCTGCGCCGATCACGCCGGAAGTATTTCTGTCCAGCCTGTGGCAGACCGACGGCCTGACCAGCTTCAGATCAGCACGTTCGATCTGACCGCTTTTGATCAGATAGTCAATAAGGCATTCGTTCACGGAAATATCTTCCGGGGATGCTTTCTGGGAAAGCAGTCCTGCCGGTTTCAGGAAGAAGATCACATCCTTATCTTCATAAAGCACTTTCAGTTCAGGAAGCGGCTTTCCCTGCACAGGCACGTTCCCGGCTGCCGACGCCACGCGCTGTCCGTGAATCTCTGCAGCGGACTCCTTCTCCGGGGACACTTCCGCCGGCCTGAACCCGAATTTCTCCATCGTATCATCTGCCAGAAAAAGCTTCACCGAATCCCCGGCAGCGATCTTATCCGTTCCGTCGGATTTCGCACCGTTCAGGGTGATATTCTTTTTCCGCAGCATCTTAAAAATGAAACCGGAGGGCGCTTCCGGAAGGATGCGCTTCAGATAATTGCTGAAACGCATTCCGGCCTCGCGCTCTCCTATTCTGATCTCACGCATATGAAACTCCAAAAAGATCTACATGATGACCCCTTTGACGGTATCCTTTGCAAGGCTGATCTTCCTTGCATCGGCATCTTCGATCACAGCCGGCACATCGGAAAGCCTTGCCGTAAATTCATCAAAATTCCGGAAGACTTTTATGCGCATCGGGATCCCGCGGGCCTTCAGGGCATCATTAATGGTGATCTCTACGCGGTCGCGGCTCTCCTTCTCATTGCCCTGATAACCGACGATCCCGTTCTTGTATATGACGGCCAGATCGAGCCCGGCTCGGCGGCCTTTTTCATCCACAATGATCATGTCGGACATCAGCATGCCCGCATCATCATACGCCTTTACGGCTGCATACAGCTCCTCCGACGGGGTGTGATACTTTGCCATGGCGGCGTAGGAAGCCAGATAATTCGCAAGGGGAAGAACGCAGAGCATGGAGGGGATCATGAGCAGATTAAATCTGGTCCGCCAGATTATAAAGCCGATCGTTGCCAGCAAAGCGACAGCTGCCGCACACGCCAGCGTCATTTTAAAGAGAAAGCTCTGTCTGTGTTTTATGTATCCGTATGTTCCGCGTTCCATGCATTCCTCCGAGAACGATATTCTTCAGTGTGCCGTTGTTCAGCCCAGATACTTCAGGATCGCAGTCTGCGCCGGCGTATCCTCTGTCAGCTCAAATTCGTTCGTATCGTACTTAACGATATCGCCCTTTACCAGCTCAAGATAGGCATCCAGCGTACCGATCACGGGATATCCGAGCTCTCCGTTCCGGTAATGCATCGGTACAACGACCTTCGGATCAAGTTTCTGCATCAGCTCATAGATGCCGTCCGGCTCCATGGTATAATAACCGCCGACCGGTACCAGCGCCAGATCGAGCTTTCCGATCTCTTTGATCTGTTCTTCCGTAAGCGGGCAGCCAATATCGCCGAAATGGGCAAACCGGAATTCCCCGTCGTCAAGGATATAGATGGTATTCATCCCCCGTTTGCTGCCGCCGGCATCATCATGCGGGCATTCGACCGCTGTGATCAGGAACGGATCTGCTGCGCCGGACTTTTCGATCTTCACGCCGTCTCTGAATGCATGGTCTCTGTGTTCATGACTGCAGAGAACAGCATCCGCCGTTACACGTACTTTTCCGTAACCCGGCACCACATCGTCGCCGAACGGATCAAATGCTACTTTATACCCTTTGTCCTCCACGACAAAACAGGAATGTCCTTTCCATGTAAACTTCATTTCCGTATCCTCCTTCTCTTGCGCTGTCTTCTTCCTGCCGGTCCCGGGGTGCGGTCACATGATCCGCCATCCCGGATTCAGTTCGTTTTTCAAAAGCCCTCTGTTCTTCTTGGCAAAACCGAGCGGCCATTTTTCATACAGAATCAGGATCCTCGCACCTTCCGGCACATTTTCCGCGCCGGTACTGTCGACGGATTCTCCTTTCAGATATCTCTTCAGTCTGCCGTCCCCTGCGGTCAGGCGGAGCGTATATTCCGCATCTTCCGCCCGCAGAGCCATGGCCAGCGCCTGCGAGGGGACAAAACGTTTCCCTTTTTCTTCGCCGAGCAGCAGGCCGGTACGAAGATACCGCAGTCCCGGCACCGCCTTTTCACTGCCGGGAAGCAGATAACGGAGGCCGTCTTTTTGAAAGATCTTCCCGGCGCCCGGTGTTCTTACGGTGATACCGTCAAGTCCGGGGATCGTTACCGGATACTCATCCGCTGCGGGACGGTCTGCCGCTTCACCGTGCTTATTCATGAGTGCCAGGAAATGCCCTTCTCCCCTGACTCTGTGCGGCCAGAATTTCAGTGTGCCGGGAAGCTTTCCGCTTACGGCACCGCCTGCAGGAGACAGCGGGACCAGTGAAAAATCATTGTGCTTCTCCAGGAAATCCGAAATGATCTCCTCATCCTCCTCTTCGGAGAAAGTGCAGGTAGAGTACAGCAGGAAACCGCCGTCCGCCGTCATGCCGGCTGCTGATTCCAGAATCTCTTTCTGGATCACGGAATAATACTGCGGTCCCCGCTCCATCCAGTCTTTGAGAATACCGGGATCCTTCCGGACCATCCCCTCTCCCGAGCAGGGCGCGTCGACCAGCACGGAATCAAAATATCCCGCAAAAGATCTTTCAAGACGCGCCGGCGTCTCCGCAGTTACAAAGATATCCTTTGCACCCGCTCTCTCCAGATTCTTTAACAGGGCCCTGCCTCTGGACGGACTGATATCATTGGCATACAGTACGCCGCCGTTCATCTTCCCGGCCAGCTGGGTGGATTTCCCGCCCGGCGCCGCACACAGATCCAGCACCCTGGCACCGGGCCTGACAGGCAGATAAGCCGCCGGCGACATGGCTGAAGGCTCCTGGATATAATACAGTCCCGCAAAAAATGCCGGCTGTTCCGACGGAGCTGCGCCTTCCTTTACGTAAAACCCTTCCTGACACCAGCTTACGGGATCTCCCGCAGTTCCGGCGAATATCTCCATATCCGGCTTCCGGCATTTTATAAGATTAAGCCTGATGCCGGCGCAGGGCGCGGCATCCAGGCTCTCTTCATAGTCTTTATATTCGTCTGCCAGCAGTTCTTTCAGATGCTCTCTGAAAGCCTGCGGCAATGCATTTGCATCCATCAGACGCTTACATCTGCTCCATCATCTGGATCAGGAAGTTCCAGACCAGTTCGACGGAGGACAGGGACAGCCGCTCATCGGATGTATGGATATCGAACATCTGCGGTCCGACAGAGATGATGTCCATATCCGGATAGGCCGCTGCGAACAGGCCGCATTCCAGGCCGCCGTGCGTGGCTGTGATCTCCATCGTCTCGTCCGTCTCCCACTTCCATACCATCCCGGCGAGCGTCTGCAGAGGCGTGTCGAGCTTAATGGGCCATCCGGGATAATCCGCGGAGAACGCGGCGGTTCCGCCGTAATCCTTCGTGATATTCGCGACCTCGTTCTTCAGTCTTTCCTTTTCTGCATCCACGCTGCTCCGAAGCAGATAAATCAGCTTTCCTTCCGTTTCGGTAAGCCACCCCTTGCCGAGGTTCAGGGAAGTCTGCGGAAGATCGGGCATTTCTTCGCTCATCTTCATCAGACCGTTCGGCATATCTCTGATCAGTCTTGCAAAGGCACGGGTGGATTCGAATGTCAGAGCATTCGCACTGCCGTCGCAGGAAGTGATCTCGATCTTCATATCGGGCTCTTTCTTTCTCCATCTGGCGCGCAGGATATCTGCAGCCGCTTCTGCAGCTGCCTGAACGTCCACCGCATTCTCTTCCGGGACAGCCAGTACGCAGTGCGAATTCTTCGGGATCGCATTTTCCGCGGTACCGCCGCTGTACTCCGCCATGCCGAATCCGGTATGGCCGCTGTAGACCATTTCTCTGATGATCCTGGCCGGCATTCTGAGCGCATTCGCGCCGCCGAGATGGATCTTCTCTCCGGAGTGGCCGCCCTTCATCCCGGTGATCTCGATCTGAATGAGCTTTCCGTTGATCTCTTTCCGTTCGATCGGGAGGGTCAGTTCCGCAGTCGCACCGCCGGCGCAGCCGATCACGACCGATCCTTCATCACAGTGATCCAGGTTGATCATCCGGGATGCTTTCAGCGTGCTCATATCAAGCGCCTTCGCGCCGAGCATGCCGACTTCCTCATTCGCCGTAAATACGATGATCAGCGGCGGATGCGGAATGTCATCGGTATCGATGAGAGCGAGGCAGAGCGCAACACCGATGCCGTCGTCCGCGCCAAGCGTCGTTCCTTCGGCAGAGATCCAGTCATCCTCTTCGACCAGCCGCAGGCTGTCCTTCGAAAAATCAAACGTCACACCTGCGGCCACTGCGGGCACCATATCCAGATGCGCCTGCAGGATCACGGGCGGCTCAAATCTTCTGCTGGATGTGCCGGGCACTCTGATCACGACATTGCAGGCTTCATCCTTTGTGACTTCAAGACCTCTCTTCTTTGCGAAATCCACACAGTAATCACTAATCGCTTCCATCTGGAAGGACGGATGGGGAATGGCGCAGATCTCACGGAAATACTTCATGACATTGTGTGCTGAACGCATGTATCGATTCCTCCTTATCTAAAACAGGGAGCCGCCGCAGCCGGAGCTCCCTCAAAATGATCTGATCAGTTCTTTCTCATTCGCCGAGAGGAAGATCAATGGCGAAGTCATCGTCATCCGAAGGAGCGCTGATGGCGATATCCGGGAGCGGTTCTTCCTCTTCTGCCGCTTCTCCCGCGGCCATGCCCAGTTCCCTGCGGTTCGCGGTAATGACATCATAGCTTGAACGCATCTGGTTAAGATAGGCATCAAAGCGTGCCTTGGAATCGTCCATGGAATGGGAAATGATCGTCTGCAGGTTCTTCAGCGCACTGTCCGTGTAATTCATGGCGCCTTCTCTGACCGCGTTCGCTTCGGTAACAGCGCCGTCGATGATCGCCTGTGCCTGTGACTGGGCTTCTTCGACAATATCACGCGCCTGTCTGTTGGCAAGCTGCACGACTTCCGACTGGTCTACCAGCGCCTGTGATTCACGCTGTGCATCAGCGATCATAACATCCGCCTTCTGCTGGGCATCCGCCATGATAGCATCCTTGCTGGCGATGATCTTCTGATATTTCTTTATTTCCTCCGGCGTGCTCATCCGAAGCTCTACCAGCATCTCGTCGATCACGTCTTTCTCCACGATGATCTTCTTGCTGCCGGAGAAAGCCTGCGGCTTGCATCCGTCAAGATATTCTTCAATTTCACTGATGATCTGTTCGATCTTGCTCATTTTTCTTATCCTCCTGGCTCCCTTTTTTATCTGCGGATATGGGATTGCATCTGCTCATCACCTCAGGGACCAGGCTGACGGGTATAAATCTGTCAATATTCCCGCCGTATGAAGCAACTTCCTTCACCACGCTGGAGCTTAAATATGCGTAGCGAAGATCCGTCGTAAGGAAAATGGTGTCTATGCCCGGGCACATGGTCCTGTTCATCTGAGCCATCTGCAGTTCGTATTCAAAATCAGTCACGGCACGAAGTCCGCGGACGATGAATTCGGCATGCTCCTGTTTGGCAAAATCGACCAGAAGACCGCCGAACGAGCAGACTCTCACATTGTCAATATGAGAAGTCACACTCTGTATCATCTTAACACGTTCTTCGGCCAAAAACAACGGCTTTTTTGCGGCATTTACGAGAACGCCGACAATAAGGATATCAAAAAGTCTCGAGGATCTTTCTATAATATCCAGATGTCCCAGTGTGATCGGATCGAAGCTTCCGGGATAGATCCCTATCCTTATTTTTCTATCTTCCATCGGTACTCCTTCTGATAAAGACGTGCATATTTGTCTTGTATTCCCTTCGTCTGTACTCAGTCAGGCCGAGTCCGTCAAGGAATGACAGATCCTCCCTGTCCGGTGCTTCCGCAACGATGATCGTGTCCTCGTTTACAAGGGAGGATGACGCCAGAAATGACATCGTTTTTTCATACAGCCCCGCTGCATACGGCGGATCCATAAA
>CAMOZZ010000035.1 GCA_946631165.1 uncultured Lachnospiraceae bacterium
TAATACAAAGAAGAATTTTCACGATATGTGTTCGTGGCACCATGTGCCTATACGGACGGGACCGGACCGGGAAACGCTCGGACACGCCATCGGACAGGAAATGCGGGTGTCCGTGGCGGTAACGGATGAAAACTTTGCCGCAGCGATCACAGGATCGGAAATGACGAAAGATGAGAATAAGGGAGGCAGCGAGTATGGCGACCGAACAGAATAATGACGAATTAAAGAATATGAATGGTGAACAGCCGAAAAAGAAAAAGATAACCGCTGTATTCCATAAGCAGAACAGTGCACACAACAGCCTGAAATCCAGACCGGGCGGGGCGCCGGCAGGAAAACGCCCGGCAGGGGCGAAACCGGCAGGGCCTGCCAGAAGGCCGGCTGACGGGAGGACGCCCGTAAAACCCGGTGAAAAGCGGGTAAGACCTGCAGGAGAAAGACCGGCAAGGCCTGTCCGTCCCGCAAGACCTGCTGATGCAGCACCGGCAGCGGAAAGACCTGCCGTCAATGCGGAGACCGCTGCGGAAGAGAAAATCGTCAGAACAGCGGCGCCCGAACCGGAAAAGACCGCAGCGGAGGCTGCGGTAAAGAGCATCGCACCGGCGGAGAAGGCACCTGTAAAACCGGCTGAGAGTCCTGCACCGGCCAAAGAGGCGGCAGCACCGGCAGCGGAAAAACCTGCTGCTCCTGCTGCGAAACCCGCGGAGGCAGAAAATTCTGCAGCCCCGGAAAAAGCGCCCGAACCGGAGAAGAAACCCGTAAGACGTTTTGTTGATATGGAACAGGTGCGCGCAGCCGAGCGCGCAGAAAAGAACCGCGCGGAGCGCGCCAGAGCCGGCGTGTCACGCGGCGGCGCCAGAGGCGGCGCCGGAACCCAGGGCCGTGACGGCAGGAGCGCCGACAGGCGTCCCGGCGCCGGCAGAGGACCCGCAGGTGCCGGAAGGCCCGGCGACAGACCTGCAAGACCCGGACAGGGAGCCGGCGGCAGACCCGGTGAGCGCGGCGGAAGACCGCAGGGCGCAGCACCCGGCGCCGGAACCAGAGGCGGCGCACCGGCAGGCGGAAGGCCCGGCGAGAGACCCGCAAGACCTGCGGGCGGTGATTTCGGCGGCCTGGGCGTAGCAAAGCCCGGTGCAAAGAGCGGTCCGAAGAATAAGAATGCGGGCAACCGCTTCAACAGAAAGGATTCTGACGAACTCAGACGTCCCGGCGGCAAGGGCAAGGGAGGCAACATCAAGGAGCTTTCCCGTCCCGCAAAGCCTGAGAAGAAAGAGCCCCAGGAGCCCCAGATCAAGATGATCGTTCTGCCTGAAGTGCTTACGATCCGTGAGCTGGCGGATAAAATGAAGATCAATCCTTCCGTGATCGTAAAGAAGCTCTTCCTGCAGGGAAAGATCGTTACGGTCAATCAGGAGATTGATTACGAGACCGCTTCCGATATCGCTGTTGAATTCGACGTCCTTACGGAACAGGAAGAAAAGGTCGATGTAATCGAAGAACTTCTGAAGGATACGACCGAAGAGAAGGAAGAGAAGATGGTCACCAGACCGCCTGTTGTCTGCGTCATGGGACATGTTGACCACGGCAAGACTTCCCTTCTGGATGCGATCAGAAAGACAAATATTACTGCCCGTGAAGCCGGCGGCATCACCCAGGCGATCGGCGCTTCCGTTGTAGAGATCAACGGACAGAAGATCACATTCCTGGATACCCCCGGACACGAAGCGTTTACTGCCATGCGTATGCGCGGCGCCCAGGCTACGGATATTGCGATCCTTGTGGTCGCAGCGGATGACGGCGTTATGCCGCAGACCGTCGAGGCCATCAACCATGCGAAAGCGGCCGGCGTAGAGGTCATCGTGGCTGTGAACAAGATCGATAAGCCGGGTGCGAACGTTGACCGTGTCATGCAGGAGCTGACCGAGCACGGCCTTGTTTCCGAAGAGTGGGGCGGAACCAACATCTTCGTTCCTGTATCCGCCAAGACCGGAGAAGGCATCGATACACTGCTCGAGTCCATCCTCCTTGTTGCGGAAGTCGCGGAACTGAAGGCGGATCCCGACAGACTGGCCAGAGGTATCGTGATCGAGGCAGAGCTGGATAAGGGAAGAGGACCTGTCGCTACTGTACTGGTCCAGAAGGGTACACTGCATGTCGGTGATTCCGTTGCTGCAGGCGCCTGCTATGGCAAGATCCGTGCAATGATCGATGACAAGGGCCGCAGAGTAACAACGGCGGGACCTTCCGATCCCGTGGAGATCCTCGGCCTTGGCGATGTGCCGAATGCCGGAGAGATCTTTGTCGCAACAGAAACGGAAAAAGAAGCCAGGGCATTCGCGGAGACCTTTATCGCGGAAGGCAAGAAGAAGCTTCTTGATGATACGAAGGCAAGACTTTCGCTGGATGATCTGTTCAGCCAGATCAAGGCCGGCAATGTCAAGGAACTCAACCTTATTATTAAAGCGGACGTCCAGGGGTCCGTGGAAGCTGTCAAGCAGAGCCTTACCAAGCTTTCGAATGACGAGGTGGTCGTCAAGGTCATCCACGGCGGCGTCGGCGCGATCAATGAATCGGATGTAAGCCTTGCGTCCGCTTCGAATGCGATCATCATCGGATTCAATGTGCGTCCCGATCCCATGGCAAAATCCATTGCAGAGCGTGAGCAGGTAGATGTGCGTCTGTACAAGGTCATCTATCAGGCGATCGAGGATGTGGAAGCCGCGATGAAGGGTATGCTGGATCCTGTTTTCGAAGAGCGTATACTCGGCCATGCCGTGGTGCGTCAGACCTTCAAAGCTTCCGGCGTCGGAACCATTGCCGGTGCCTATGTGCTTGACGGAAAGATCACCCGCGGCTGCAAATGCCGCGTAAGACGCGGAGAAGAAGAACTCTTCGACGGCGATCTCGTATCCCTGAAGCGCTTCAAGGACGATGTCAAGGAAGTGCTCACCGGATATGAGTGCGGCCTTGTATTTGATAAATTCAATGATCTTCAGGAAGACGACACCGTGGAAGCCTATGATATGGTCCAGGTGGAAAGAACCTGAACAGTCTGATCAGAGGAAAGAGTCCGCATACACGGCGGACTCTTTTTGGGAATATCCCGGAGGTGCGTGATGAGAAAGAACAGCATTAAAAATACGAGGATAAACAGTGAGGTACAGCGGGCCTTAAGCACCATTATCAGAGAGGAAGTAAAGGATCCCCGGGTGGATCCGCTCCTTTCGGTCACGGATGTTGTCGTAGCGCCGGATCTGAAGACGGCGAAGGCCTATATCAGTGTGCTGGGAGATGCGGAGAAACTTGCTGCAACGATCGAAGGACTGAAGAAAGCCGAAGGGTATATCAGAAGCTGCCTGGCAAAGTCCGTAAATCTCAGAAATACGCCGCAGATCACTTTTATTCCCGACACTTCCATTGCATATGGTGTGGCCATGACAAAGAAAATCGATGAAGTCGCGGCGGCAATCCCGGACAGACCGGAGGAGGATGAGGATGAAGAAGCTTGAGGAACTGGTCCCGGAAAACGGATCGGTCGTCATTCTCGGACATGTAAGGCCTGACGGTGACTGTGTCGGTTCCTGTCTGGCTGCCTATAATTATTTGAAAAAACTGCGTCCGGAACAGGAACTGAAGCTGATCCTGGAGCCGTTTTCAGACAGTTTCAGGATGCTTTCCGGCAGTGAGACGGTATCGCATGACTTCGCAGGAACGGCAGATATCTGTCTGTGCCTGGATACCTCGGACCGCGAAAGGCTCGGGAAGGGGATGGATATATTTGACCGGGCAGGGACCAGGATCTGTATCGATCATCATCATACGAATACCGGTTTCGCGGATATAAACGTGATACGCGGCGACATCAGTTCGGCATCCGAACTGCTGGCCGGAATGCTCTCTGAGGAATATCTTGACAGAAGTATCGCTGAATGCCTTTATCTCGGGATCGTGCATGATACCGGATGCTTCAAGCACAGCAATACAAAACGAGAGACGATGGAGACGGCCGGAAAACTGCTGGAATACGGCGTTTCCTCTTCCCGCATCATTGACGATACTTTTTTCAGAAAAACGTTCCGGCAGAATCTTCTGCTCGGAAAGGCACTGTCGCGCGCTGCACTTTTCCTTTCCGGGAAAATGATCGGGACTGCAGTCACGAGAGAAGATATGGAAGCGCTCGGTGCGGACAGCCGCGACACGGATGGTATCGTAGACCAGATCCGTGTGACGGAAGGCGTGGAGATCGCTGTTTTTCTCTATGAGCTGACACCGGGGGACTTCAAGATCAGCATGCGGAGCAATGAATGCATTGATGTTTCCGCAATAGCGGGTCATTTTGGCGGCGGCGGCCATATCAGGGCAGCCGGCGGCAGTGCCAGGGAGAACCCGGCACAGATCTTTGAGAAGATCGCGTCTCTGGCCGGAGAACAGCTGCAGAGGCAGGATAGCTAGACCCATGGACGGAATACTGTTAATAGATAAGGAAGCAGGTTTTACCTCGCATGATGTCGTGGCAATTCTGCGAGGTGTACTGCATCAGAAAAAGATCGGACACGCCGGCACGCTCGATCCCGGCGCCACGGGACTCCTTCCGGTATGTCTCGGAAAAGCTACGAAATGTGTGAACCTGGCTTCGGATGCCGATAAATGCTACAGGACCGTGATGAGACTGGGAACGGTCACGGACACCCAGGATATGAGCGGAACGGTCCTGCAGGAAAGGCCGGCTGCTGTCAGCGAAGAAGAAGTACGGGCTGCCGTGCAGTCCTTTGCCGGCGGATATGATCAGATCCCGCCCATGTATTCCGCAAAGAAAGTCGGCGGCAGGAAGCTTTATGATCTTGCGCGGAAAGGACAGACGGTCGAGAGAGAACCGGTGCATGTAAGGATCAACGGGATCCGGATCGAGGATATTTCCCTGCCGGAAGTCACAATGACAGTGAGCTGCGGGAAAGGCACTTATATACGCACGCTGTGCCATGACATCGGGGAACGTCTCGGATGCGGCGCGGCCATGAAGGAATTAAGACGGACGGCAGTCGCGGGATTCAGCATCGAACAGGCCGCAGCGCTGGCTGAAGTGCGGAGAGCAGCAGAAGAAGGCACTGTCGAGGAACTGCTTATCCCGGTAAAAGATCTGTTCGCAGGCTATAAGCGTTTCACGGTCAGTCCGGCGCACGAAAAGGCGCTGCTTAACGGAAATGCGCTTTTCCTTAACTGGGGAGAGGCTTCGGACAGATTCGGCGACGGAGAAGCAGCGGCGGTCTTTGATCATCAGGGAGAGCTTCAGGCTGTCTACACGTTCTCGGAAAGAGAGGGCCGCCTGAAGCCGTTCAAAATGTTATTATCAAGATAAAGGTGTTGACCAGAATCCATGCAGTTTTACGATGATATAAACAGAATACCGGATCTTCCTTCCTCGGCGGTGATCGGAAAATTTGACGGAATGCATCTCGGCCATAAAAAGCTCATTGCCAGAGCCGTAAAAGAAAAAAGACCCGGGATGCAGACAGTCATATTTACGTTTTCCAATCCCGTGACAGAGGTGGTTTCCTGCACGCCCGGAAGAGGACAGCTAGTGACCTCTGAGGAGAGAAAGGAAATGGCAGCGGCGTTCGGCGCTGATGTTCTTGTGGAATTTCCGTTCGACGAGAATACAAGGCGAATGACTGCGGAAGACTTTTATGAAAACATTCTGCGGAATGCGCTGCATGCAGAGAGCATCGCGGCCGGCCCGGACTGCGCCTTCGGATATCAGCGGAAAGGAAATCTCGACTTTCTGAAGAAAATGGAAAAAGAAGGCGGGATCCATGTAGTGCCGGTGGAGAAAGCGCAGTATCTGGGCGAGGATATCAGCAGCACGAGGATCAGAAAAGAACTCCTCGAAGGGAACATGGAAGCGGTCAATGCGATGCTGGGATACGAATACGGTTTCCGGTCGGAAGTGGTCCATGGCAGGCATCTGGGACATTCGCTGGGGTTTCCCACCATTAATCAGATCCCGCCCGCGGAAAAAGCCCTTCCGCCGTTCGGCGTATATGCTGCCAGCGTCACGGTCAGAGGACGTTCCTATGCAGGCGTGGCGAATATCGGTGTAAAACCTACAGTTGCCGCAGACAGACCGGGGGTCGAGACGCATATTATCGGCTTTTCCGGGGATGTTTACGGTGAGGAGGCGGACGTCCGGCTTCTTGCTTTTATCCGGCCGGAGAAAAAATTCGCAGATCTGGCTGCTCTTTCGGCACAGATCGCTTCGGACAGGGAAGCTGTCCTTGAAAGGAACGTGACAGGATGAGAATACTGAGAAACTGTCTGTTGTCCGCTGCAATATGTCTGCTGCTGTCTGCTGCACCCGTGTATGTGCAGGCAGCCTCGGACGGGATCGCCGGCAGCGGCGATATCCTGTCAAAATACGAAGACTGGATGGAGCGCAGACGGCAGGCTGCGGAAGAAACGGAAGCGGATGAGGAAATGGTGACCGACGAGGAAGCCGCAGAGATACAGATCGAGCTTGCCAAGGAAGGTTCGCTTGAAAATCTGATCCAGAAGTTTGACGCGCTTGGCATTGCCCATATTGAAAGCGGATATCTGAATATCAGGGAGAAGCCGGAGGACGATGCCAAAGTGATCGGGAAAATGGTCGGGGACGATGTGTGCAACATCAAAAAGACCGAAGGCGACTGGTATTATATCGTCTCGGGACCGGTGAGAGGGTATGTTTCGAACGAATTCATCCTTACCGGAAGCGAAGCGGCGGACGCTGCGATCGCCGCCATGAAGAACCTGAAGGTGACGGTGGATACGGATACGCTGAATGTCCATACGGAACCGAAAGAAGACGCTGAAGTGTTGGACCGGCTCGACCAGAATGAAAAATATGACGTCATAGAGACAACCGGTGACTGGATCAAAATAGAGCTCGATGATGAGTCTTCCGGATATGTCACGGCAAATTATGTCAATCTCGGTTACATGCTCGGAAGAGCGATCGAGTACGAGGAGCAGGAGTCGCTGCGGCAGCAGATCGTAGACTATGCCATGCAGTATATCGGCAATCCGTATGTCTGGGGCGGAGAGAGCCTCACGAACGGATGCGACTGTTCCGGTTTCACAATGCTGGTCTACAAACATTTCGGCAAAACGCTCACCCATTACAGCGTGTCGCAGGCCGGGGAAGGTACCCGCGTGTCGGAAGAGGATATGCAGCCAGGAGACCTGATCTTCTATGCAGGAAGAGGCGGCACGATCAATCACGTTACCATGTATATCGGAAACGGCAAGTGCGTCGGCGCACAGAGCCGCCGGGCCGGTATCCAGGTGCGCAGCTGGACATACAGGACACCCGTCAAGATCATAAATGTCCTCGACTGATCCCTGCCGTCCCCTTCAGGGGAAGGTGTCACGTCAGTGACGGAAGAGTCTGCCGTCCCCTTTAGGGGAAGGTGTCACGTCAGTGACGGAAGAGCCTGCCGTCCCCTTTAGGGGAAGGTGTCACGTCAGTGACGGAAGAGGTTATTTCCCCTTGACACACTCCTTCACTTATGCTATTTTAATACAGCGTATTGCCACAGGCAATGCATACGCCCGTACTGCGCTGCCGGATTCTCCGACCACAGCCCGGTACAGGGTAAGAATAATAATATGGAGGTAATCACAATGATTACAAAAGAAAAGAAAGCACAGATCATGGCAGAGTATGGAAGAACACCGAACGATACCGGTTCGCCCGAGGTGCAGATCGCTCTTCTTACCGAGCGCATCACAGAGCTTACCGAGCATCTTAAGGTACACCAGAAGGATCATCATTCCCGCAGGGGTCTGCTGATGCTTGTCGGTCAGAGAAGGGGACTTCTGAGCTACCTTAAGGAGAAGGATATCGAGCGCTATCGTTCACTTATCGCAAGACTTGGTCTTCGTAAATAAGTTTGACAGGGGTGGAGTATTCTCCACCCTTTTCGCAGTTTTTGGAAGAAAATGGAAAAAGACAAAAGAAAGGAAAAAGAGATGTACAAAAGCTATTCAATGGAACTGGCCGGACGTACGCTGACCGTCGATATCGGCCGTGTCGGCGCACAGGCGAACGGAGCAGCTCTGATGCATTACGGCGACACCGTAGTGCTTGCTACCGCTACAGCATCCGACAAGCCCAGAGACGGAATAGACTTCTTCCCTTTGAGCGTTGATTACGAAGAGAAGATGTATTCTGTCGGAAAGATCCCCGGGGGATTTAACAAGAGAGAAGGAAAACCCAGCGAACACGCGATCCTCACTTCCAGAGTGATCGACAGACCGATGCGCCCCCTGTTCCCGAAAGATTACAGAAACGATGTTACCCTTAACAATATGGTCATGAGCGTCGATCCCGACTGCGCGCCCGAAACACTGGCGATGCTCGGTTCTTCGATCGCTACTTCGATTTCCGATATCCCGTTTGACGGCCCTATCGCAGGCACTGTGATCGGACTGATCGACGGAGAATTCATTGTGAATCCCACGACAGACGAGAAGAACAGATCCGATCTGGCCCTTACCGTTGCCTCCACCCGTGAGAAAGTCATCATGATCGAGGCCGGTGCGAACCAGGTAGCCGAAGATGTGATGTTCGATGCGATCATGAAAGCCCATGAAGTCAATAAGGAGATCATTGCTTTCTTTGATCAGATCGTAGCGGAGTGCGGAAGACCGAAGCACGATTATGTGAAATGCGTTGTCGATCCGGAGCTCTGGGCTGACATGACTGCTTTTGTTCCCGCAGAGGAAATGGAAGCTGCCGTTTTTACAGACGTAAAGCAGGACCGCGATGCCAATATCAAAGCGATCCAGGAGAAGCTTGAAGAGCGCTATGAAGAGACCCATCCCGAGTGGAAGGATCTTGTCGGCGAAGCACTCTATCAGTATCAGAAGAAGACCGTCCGCAAGATGATCCTCAAGGATCACAAGCGTCCTGACGGAAGAGCGATCAACGAGATCCGTCCGCTGGCTGCCGAGATCGATCTGCTGCCGAGAGTCCACGGTTCAGGCATGTTCACCAGAGGACAGACACAGATCCTCAACGCCTGTACGCTGGCTTCCCTTTCCGCAGCGCAGAAGATCGACGGCCTGGATGAGACCGTGACCAGCAAGCGATATATGCATCATTACAATTTCCCGTCATGGTCTGTCGGAGAGACAAAACCCTCCAGAGGACCGGGAAGAAGAGAGATCGGCCACGGCGCACTTGCGGAGAGAGCACTGCTCCCTGTTATTCCTGCCGTTGAGGATTTCCCTTATGCGATCCGTACCGTTTCCGAGACGATGGAATCCAACGGCTCCACATCCCAGGCGAGCGTATGCGCTTCCTGCCTGTCCCTGATGGCGGCCGGCGTTCCGATCTCAGCGATGGTAGCGGGCATTTCCGTCGGTCTTGTGACCGGTGAAACGGATGATGATTATCTGGTCCTTACCGACATCCAGGGCCTTGAGGATTTCTTCGGCGATATGGATTTCAAGGTAGCCGGAACCCATAAGGGCATCACTGCTATCCAGATGGATATCAAGATCCACGGCCTTACGCCCGATATCATCAGGGAAGCCCTTGCAAGAACAAGAGAAGCAAGACTTTATATCATGGACGAAGTGATGGCGCCTGTCATTGCCGAGCCCAGGAGCGAGGTCAGCAAATATGCGCCCAAGATCTGCCAGATCATCATCGATCCCGAGAAGATCGGCGATGTCATCGGCAAGCAGGGCAAGGTCATCAACAAGATCATTGAGGAAACCGGCGTCCAGATTGATATCGAAGAAGACGGCACCGTCAATGTCTGCGGCGTAGACCAGGATAAGATCGCCGAGGCCATCAAGACCATCGAAGCCATCGTCAATGATGTCGAAGTCGGCCAGGTATTCACCGGCAAAGTCGTCCGCATCATGAACTTCGGTGCATTCGTGGAACTCTGCCCCGGCAAGGACGGCATGATCCACATCTCCAAGCTTTCCAGGAAGCGTGTCGCCAAGGTCGAAGATGTCGTAAACATCGGCGATGTCGTTACTGTAAAGGTCATTGAAGTGGACCGTATGGGCAGGATCAATCTTGCCATGAATGAGCTTGCCGACTGACTGCGGAAACCGCAGAAAATAAGGATTTAAAACGGACGGACATAAAGCCCGCCCGTTTTTTTTGTCCCAAAAATAAAAAAATTCTAAAAATTAATAAAGATAATATTGATAAATCATAAAGACAGAGATATAATGATTCACTGTAATGCGGCAAAGTGACAAACACTGTACATATGAAAAACCATGAAAGGGAAAGGGAACCGGATTTTTCCGGAATACGGAAGCCGGCGCTTACACAGGAGGAAAAATGAAACTGTACTCGATCAGCCGGGAAGCCGTAAAAGATGAAGAACTTCTTTCCGAATATGCTGCCGCGGAACAGACGGGAGATCTGAGGCTCGGAGAGAAGACCTTGTTCTTTAAAGTCAGGCTGCGCACGTATTTCGTTCCCTATCAGGATATCGACAAAGCTTTCCGGAGAGTCTTTACGATCCCGGCCGGCAGCGGCAGACAGATCGAGATGGAGAACCTGGTCATCTGTGATGCGGAGAAGGAAATCGCCCAGATCAAGCTGCCGGGCAGAGAAGCGGCTAAGGATGTCCTTAAAAAACTCCATGAACTGGCACCGCATATTCATCACTGATCATTTTCGACGGAGAAGCACTCTATGGATCCTTCATCCTATCTCAATATAATTCTTGCCAGATACGCAAAAAGCTTTGATATATATACAGATCACGAAACAGACGGAAGACGGTATGCAGCTTATGCATATTTCTCGTCGCTCGGTGAAAAATACGTGCTGATCAAAAAAGCCAAACTCTGGTCTGTCAAAGCATTTGAACATGTATTCTTTCTCAGGGAAGATGCTGTTACGCAGGAGCTTCTGGATGATCTCATGAGAAGCGTAAAGGAATACATGGAGCCTGTTCTGGTAAGGAAAGGCGAGAAATATCCGGAGAAGGATCATATGTATACCTACCTGACCTTCGCGGTTCTGTGCAGTCAGACACCGGACGCAGCCGCAGAAAAGGCGATCCGGAATTTCCGGTTCGACAGGGGCTATCTCTTTTCAATGCGCGGTCACGCCGAAGCACGGCTGGTGGTTGCGGACATGAGCAGCCGGAAGGTGTACACCAATCCCGCAGGCAGATCTCTCCGCAAAATGTATGGGAAGTCCTTTGATGAGGCCGAACGCGGGGCAAAAGGCTATAACGAACTCTTCGTGCCGAAAGAGCAGCGGCCGCAGAGCGAGGAATAGATATTTACCAAAAAAACATTCTCAGGAGGGTAACAAATGAATGCAGCATTAATACTGATCATCGCGATTGCCTTGCTCATCATCGGTTACGTCTGCTACGGCGGCTGGCTCGCCAAACAGTGGGGAATCGATCCTTCGCGCAAGACACCCGCTCACGAACTCGAGGACGGCGTTGACTATGTACCGGCTAAAGCGCCGGTCCTGATGGGACACCATTTCTCCTCCATCGCTGGTGCAGGTCCGATCAACGGCCCGATCCAGGCAGCAGCTTTCGGCTGGCTTCCTGTTCTGCTCTGGGTCATCATCGGCGGCATCTTCTTCGGCGGAGTCCATGATTTTGGCGCGCTGTTTGCTTCAGTCCGTCATAAAGGACAGTCGATCGGCGAGGTCATTGCCGCATCTATGGGTAAGACAGCAAAGAGGCTGTTCATTATATTCGCCTATCTGACACTGCTTCTGGTCGTTGCAGCTTTCGCATCGATCGTTGCCGGTACTTTCGGCGCAACGAATGCAGCCGGAGCCGCGCTGGAGGGAGCTGCCCTGAATGCGAACCTTTCCACTGCGATGATCTCTCTTCTGTTCATCGTACTGGCGATCATCTTCGGTTACATGGTATACCGCAGGAACATGCCGATCGGTCCCGCGACCATCATCGGTATCATCGGAATCGTTATCATCGTTCTCATCGGCTTGAATTTCCATCCGATCGCGCTTTCCTATAATGCATGGATGTGGGTACTCGGTCTGTATATCCTGATCGCTTCCGTAGCGCCTGTATGGATCCTTCTGCAGCCCCGTGACTACCTCAGCTCTTTCCTGCTTTATTTCATGCTGATCGTTGCGATCATCGGTGTTCTCGGCGCACATCCGACCCTTGAGATCCCGATGATGGGCGACGCCGCGGTACGCGGAAACGGCCTCTTCGCAGGCGGTTCCATGTTCCCCGCACTGTTCATCACCATCGCCTGCGGCGCTATCTCCGGATTCCATTCCCTGGTCTCCTCCGGTACCACCGCCAAGCAGCTGGACAATGAAAAAGACGCCCAGATGATCGGTTACGGAATGATGCTCGTAGAGTGCGCTGTTGCAGTCCTTTCCCTCTGCGCTGTTGCGTATGTCTGGAAAGAAGCTGCTGTACCGGCGGGAGAGGTTCCCTTCGGTTCTCCCACAGTCGTATTCGCGACCGGTATCTCACGCATGATCGGCACCTTTGCCGGAGAAGGCGTACAGGCTGTCATGTATCAGATGCTCGTGCTGGCTGTTTCCGTATTCTGCCTGACTTCCCTCGATACCGCAACGCGTCTTGCCCGTTATATGTTCCAGGAATTCTGGCTTGATGAGGGAGAGACCGTAAAGGATGCGCAGGGAACAAAAGCCATTCTTACCAACCCCTATGTTGCCACCGCGATCACAGTAGTACTCGGCATCCTCCTCGGAATGACCGGCTACAGCAAGATCTGGCCTCTGTTCGGTGCAGCGAACCAGCTCCTTGCCGCGCTCGGCCTGATGGCTGTCTGTGCATGGCTCGGCAATATCGGAAAGAACAACAAGATGTTCTATATCCCGATGGTCTTCATGCTGATCGCGACCATTACGTCGCTCTGCCAGACCATCATGGCGAAGTTCTCCGCCGGCGGAGATATCTGGAATTATATCCAGGGCGGCATCGCATGCCTGCTTGTCGTGCTTGCGGTGATCCTGGCAGTCGTCTCCTTCAAGACCCTGTCCGCGCAGAAAAAATAATGTGTACATTCCGGCATCCCGGAAGAATACGCACAGAAAGAAAAAAGAACTCCCGCCGCTTACCGGCGGGAGTTTAATGGAGTTTACATGATTTTTAAGAGATTCCGTCCTGCTGCGGACAGTATAGAACCGAGGGACGTCGGGGAGGATTTCCGCAGCAGCAGAAGGCTGGAAAAATACCGCCTCGGAAAAACAGCGCTTTATATTCCTGCCGGCTTCGGCTGGGAATATCTGCCGCTTTCCGACATAAGCAGCATCCGGAAGATCACAAGAGTGATCCAGTCAGAAAACGGGGTGTGCCCGTTCGCGATGGAAGTCCCGGGTGTACGGCTTTATTATCACGGAAAAGATATGGTCCTGGAGACCGAAAAGGAAAAAAGCGCAGCCGCCGTTATGGCGGCTTTTGAAGCTGTCCGCAGGGAGGAAAACTGATATGACATTAACAAGATCAGAATGGTATTTCCGCGGACTCAAAGCCGGGATCCCGATCGGACTCGGCTATTTTGCCGTCTCGTTCGCGCTTGGGATCACCGCAAAACAGGCAGGTATGAGCGTGCTGCAGTGCGGCGTGATGTCTGCGACGATGATGGCTTCCGCCGGACAGTTCGCCGTCATAAATATGATCGCGACAGACGGCGGCATCGCACTGACTGTTCTGTCAACACTGATCATCAATCTGCGTTATCTGCTGATGTCGACAGCGCTCTCGCAGAAGATCATGAATAATACTTCGATCCTCCACAGACTCGGTTCCGCCATGTTCATTACCGATGAAATGTTCGGTGTAGCGGCAACGACAGAGGGAAAGGTATCGCCTTTTCTGATGTACGGAATGGCCAGCGCGTCTGAACCGGGCTGGGTGATCGGTACGATGCTCGGCGCTGCTGTGGGTGCGATCCTTCCGGTGAGGATCGTAAATGCGCTTTCTGTTGCGCTCTACGGTATGTTCATGGCTGTCGTGATCCCACCGGCGCATAAAAACGCACATCTGTATCCGATCATAATCGTGTCCATGCTTTTGAGCACGATCATGACGTATCTGCCGCTGTTTTCCGGAATCTCATCCGGTATGCGGATTATTCTGCTGACGGTGATCATCTCCGCGGCTGCGGCGCTGATCTGGCCGGCGGGAGAGGAGGCATGAATGTGAATATCTGGCTTTACCTGATCGCAGCGGCACTTACCATTTATGCCATAAGAGCTGTGCCGATGACATTATTAAGGAAGGAACTGAAAAGTCCCTTCCTCCGGTCATTTCTGTATTACGTGCCGTATGTAACACTGTCTGTCATGACGTTCCCTGCCATCCTGTCAGCGACGGGAAATGTGCGGTCTGCAGCGGCCGGGTTCATCGCGGCGATCGCGCTGGCGTTTTTTGACGGCAATCTGTTCAGGGTTGCCTGCGGCGCGTGCATTGCAGTCTACATCGTAGAGATGATCCTGTAAAAAAGAGGGAGATCGATCAGTCTCCCTCTTTTTCCTTTTCCTCCATCAGCCGGTATATTTCTTCCTTCTGTTCCCGCGTGAGTTCTTCCTCGTCGTTTCCGCCGGGGTTTTTCTTCATGAGCATCAAAAAGGCATACAGAAGGATCGGTATGGCTATGGAAAGGATCATCGTTCCCTTCAGCGCCTGCCTGGACCAGTCCGTGCCGATCAGGGCGAGAACAAGGTTGAGGACATACATGGAAACAAGGATGATAATACCGATGACGGCAAACAGCCGTCTTTTTTTATTGTTCTTCATAAAGGCTCTCCGTGCATGCTGTTTTACCGATGATAACACAGCTGCGGGATTATTTCCATACCTGTTAGGAACAGCAGAACCGGATGCATGGGCCGCGAAAAGCTTATATACAGTAAAATGATAAGAAATTATATTTCAAGGAACAGCAGATAAAATCGATGCAATGATAAGATAATTGACGATTGCGGATTTGTGCAATAAACAAATGATAATTCAAGAGAAAATGCGATAAGATAATTCGCTTGATTGAGAAGATTTTGAATGGATTTGTAAAAAATATCATAGTAAAATATAAACAACTTATAAATTGTACTACTTTGCGGAATTTTATGTTCCGCAAAATACTGCAAAAGGAGGAGACAATGAAGCATACACCTTTTCCCGGTTATGAAAATCAGTTCCTGGCTCAGCATGTAGGTCAGTCTGAGGAACTGGATGCCGCAAGAAAAGCCAATGGCGCTGCACTGATGTTCTTTGACAAGCCCGAAGGAATGAAAGTGGAAGATAAGATGATCCCCGGCTATGACGAAGGCCAGGAGATCCATATCCGCATCTTCACACCCGCTGACCTTCCGGCAGGCGCACCGGCTGTCCTGGACATCCATGGCGGCGGCTGGGTGGCGGGAAACCTGGATATCGACAATCAGCGCTGCGCGCAGATCGCTATTCGCGTTCCCTGCGTCGTGGTCTCTGTGGAATACCGTCTGTCCGGATCACCTGAGATCAGCTATCCGAAGCCTCTCGAGGACTGCCATGCAGCCTATATGTGGATCCTGAACAATGCGGAGTATCTGGGCACCGACGGTAAGAGGATCGGCGTGCACGGCTCCAGCTCAGGCGGGAACCTGGCAGCAGGCCTCGCACTGTATCTGAGAGACCGCAACGAGCATCAGCCCGAACTGACTGTCCTGAACTGCCCCTGCGTCAGCAACGGATTCAACGAGGATTATTCCTATCATCAGAACTTTGATATGAGAATGGGCCCGGATGTCAAGGCGATCGGCGCAGAGAACTGCTACACCGGCGGATACTTTGCAGCACTTGGCGGAAAGATGCCTTCGCATTATGCCTTCCCGCTTTATGCGAACGATGTAGGCATGCTCGGACCGCACTTCATCCTGGTCGGTGAGTATGATACGCTGCGTGACGACGGACTGAAGTATGCATGGCGTCTGATCAAGGCCGGTGTTCCCACAGAGCTGATGATGGGTGCCCGCAGCTGCCACTGCTGGACAGCGCATCCCGGCGTATATACCGATCTGACGCATGATTCCATCGCGCTGTCGTTGCAGAGAGAGTTCGGCATGCTGGATCATCTGAAAGTGAAATAATCAGAACTTTTCTGATCATATTTGTAACCCGATGTAAGAACTCATAATACAAAAGAGGAGGAAAATTATATGAGTCCTACCACGATGGCATTTATAATGATCATCATTGTTATCGCAGCGATCCTGTGGAACAAGATCCCCATGAACTTCATCATGTATATGGTTCCCCTGATCTGTGCGCTTGTCATGGGATATTCCATTCCCGAAGTCAGCGGTGCGATCCTTGACCAGATCTCCAACGTCATGAAATCAGCAGGTTACATGCTGATGTTCGGTCTGATCTTCTTCACGATGCTTTCCGAGACCGGTCTGTTTGATATCATTATCGGCGCGTTCGTAAACCTGATCGGCGACAAGATCAATGTTGTCGTAGTTATGATCATGACAGCCATTATCGCTGCTGTCGGCTATCTGACCGCCAACATGTCCACTACTTACCTGATCGTTTTCCCGATCATGATCCCCATGTTCAAGAGATTCAAACTGGATCAGAGATGGGCTTTCATCCTTGCACAGACAGCGCTCTGCGCAATGTGCTGGCTGCCCTGGGGAATCGGTGTTGTTAACTCCGCCATGATGGCCGGCGTTTCTCCCGAGGAACTGGCTACCGCTTCCATTCCGTGGGGCCTGACATTCGTTCCCGGAATCATTGCCGAGATCGTTTTCTTCACCATCATGCACAAAAAGAAATACGGTACGCTCGGACCGCAGATCGAAGGCGTTGCTGCCGGAGAAAAGGCTGATCCGCTTGCCGGCAAGGAAAATGCACGTCCGAAGCTTTTCCTGGTAAACCTCCTGATCTTTGCGATCGCCGTATTCTGCCTCGCAGTCCTGAAGTATCCGTCCTACCTGATCTTCATCGTTGGCTGTATCGTAGTCTCCATGATCAACTATCCGAAGGATTTCGGCAAGATCTGGAACAAAGCCGGTATGACATTCTTCAACGTTCTCGTAATGCTGCTCGGCATCTGCTTCTATCTGGCCGTATTCAACATGATGCGCTACACCACGCCTGACGGACAGACCGTCGTAGCACTGGGCGGATTCGGCGAAGGCTGCACCATGGTCACACCTTCCATGGTAAGCTCCCTTGCAGAATTCCTGACCGGTATCTTCCCGAGCTTCCTGATGAAGAACATGTATCTGATCTTCCTGCTGCTCGTAGTGCCGATCATCTTCTTCGTACCTTATCAGGTATACAATGCCATGTATCCGCTGTTCATCTCCATCGG